>NZ_JBCOIG010000019.1:0-5281 GCF_040926405.1 Collinsella aerofaciens | reverse complement strand
GCCAAGAGCTCTACCGTGCGCTTGATTAGCGACGAGAACTCGGGCGTGTCCGCCATGGTGCAGGACACGCGCGCCCAGGGCATGCTGCAGGGTCAGGCTGACGGCACGCTGCGTCTTGAGTACGTGAGCGTCGACTCCGATGTTAAGGTTGGCGACATCATCGTGACCTCGGGCATCGGTGGCGTGTTCCCCAAGGGTCTACCGCTCGGCACCGTCTCGTCGGTTGAGAAATCGGCAAACGATGTGTACTACACCATTGTGGTGCGCGCTCAGACGACGGCCGAGAACAACGAGGAAGTGCTGGTCATTACCTCGCTGACCGACGAACAGTCGGCCTCGGATGAGGACGTGAGCACGGCCAACAGCACGCCGCAGGGAACGTCGCGCGATGCTGCGACCAAGACGAAGGACGAGAGCTCGGATGACAGTTCCGACACGTCCGAGACGACCGATTCCGGCTCGAGCGAATAGGGGGCATGTCCATGGATCTACACGAGCAGGGGATGAGCTCCCGCACGTTTGTAATCGCCGCCATTGTGTGTGTGCTGCTGCAGGCAGGCCTGGCACCGCAGATCTCCATTGCGGGAGGTCGCGTCAACTTCATGATTATCCTGGTGTGCCTAAGCGTGTTCTCGGGCGACCCGACCCGTGCCGTCGTGTGCGGTTTTTGCAGCGGCTTGTTTTATGACCTGTCCGCTGCCGTGCCGGTGGGCGTTATGTCGCTCCTGCTGACCGTGGGTTCTTTTGCCCTGGTGCACAGCGCCGTCGGTCAGACGGGCGGTACCCCGAGTGCGCGCGGCGTCACCGTGGGCGCCTTTGCGCTCGTCATTAATGTGATCTACAGCATCATCTTGCTGTTTATGGGTTTGGAGACGAGCTTTGTCGTGGCGATCTTCGGCCATGCGCTGCCGTCCTCGATCCTGACGGGTCTGGTTGCCATTCCGTTTTTGATGTCCGGCGTCGTGCCGCAGTCCGGCTATGGATTCTCCGCACGTGGCGGACGCCAGACGGGTATGCGCTTTAAGCCCAAGACCCGCAAGCTCAAATAGGGGAGGCCCGTAGATGTCTTCCCAGATGACGGTTATTATCGCCGGTATCGTGCTGGTTGTGGCCATCGTGGTCGCGCTGGTCATCATGCGTCGTGGCGATTCCCGTTTTACCTACGATACACAGCATGGAACGGCCCCGCGCGCCACCGAGGGCGAGGGCAATACCGCGGCGACCGCCTTTAAGGGCCGCTTTTCCATCCTCACCACGGGTGTGGGCGCGATGTTTGCGGCACTTGCCGTCAAGCTGTGGGGCATGCAGATGGTCTCGTCGGACTATTACGAGAAGCAGGCCAATAGTAATCAGACTCGCACCGTTACCACACCCGCTGTGCGCGGCCGCATCCTCGACCGCAATAGCGTGGCGCTTGTCCAGAACCGTCCCTCACTTGCTGTCGTGGCCTACCGCGACCTTGCCGAGGATGAGGTTCTGGTTCGCCATCTTGCCAACGTGCTTGGAATGCCTTACGTGGCGGTCCTTCGCAATATTCAGGACAATACAGAGGGCGCCCAGAGCCTGCATACCATCGCGACGGACGTCCGTCGCTCCACGGTTGCCTATATTCAGGAGCATGCCGGCGAGTTCCCGGGCGTCAAGATTGCCGAGCGTACCGAGCGCCAGTATCCATATGGCGAGACGGCATGTCATATCTTGGGCTATACCGGCACCATTACCTCCGAGCAGCTCGAGGCCCAGAATAAGAAAACCTCTGGCGATGATGATGCTTCTGCTGGCAAGATTACGTACCAGTCGGGCGATATCGTGGGCCAGGCGGGCGTTGAGAGCTACTACGAAAACCTGCTGCAGGGTATTCGTGGCGAGCAGACTGTCAAGGTCGATGCCTCGGGCAATGTGACCGGTCAGGCCGGCGCCGTGCCCGCGAAGGCCGGCTCCGACATTAAGCTCACGCTCGACCTTAAGATCCAGCAGGCCTGCGAGACGGCGCTGGCGAGCGCTATCGAGCTTGCCAAGACCACTGGCTACAGCAATGCCGGCAACGGCGCCGTAGTGTGTCTCGATCCCAACAATGGCGAGATCCTGGGCATGGCGAGCCAGCCCAAGTTCGATCCGTCCGTCTTTATCGGCGGCGTCTCAAATGACGTGTGGACCGAGCTCAATGATGACAAGGGTTCGCACCCGCTGCTCAACCGCGCCATTAGCGGACAGTACATGTCGGCCTCGACCATCAAGCCGCTCTCGGCACTGGCCGGTCTTGAGTTTGGAACCTACACTTCAACGCAGACAACCAACTGCACGGGTTATTGGACGGGTCTGGGCAAGTCGTGGGGCAAGTACTGCTGGCTGCATTCCGGCCACGGCACCATGACGCTGCAGTCGGGTATCGCCAACTCATGCGACCCCGTCTTCTACGACATGGGCAAGGCGTTCTTTTATGACGAGCAACATCCCGAGGGCCTGCAGGAGGTCTTTCGTCGCTGGGGTCTAGGCGAGACCTGCGGTATCGATCTGCCGAGTGAGGGCGCGGGCCGTATTCCCGATGCCGAGTGGAAAGAGTCGTACTTCACCGACGCCTCTGCCGAGGACCGCAAGTGGAATGCCGGCGATATGACCAACATTGCTATCGGTCAGGGTGACATCCTGGTGACGCCCCTGCAGATGGCGTGCGCCTATATGGGTCTTGCCAACGGCGGCAAACAGTACGTGCCTCACGTGTTTTTGTCTGCCGTGTCGCGTGATGGCGACGGCGATGCCTATAAGTACAACGGCAAGGGCAAGAAGAAGCGCCTGGAGGCCAAGATCAACAGCGATTCGGATTTGGCTCTAGTTCGCAACGGCATGCACGACGTGATTTACACGGCATCGACGTCCCTGGCGGCGCACTTTGGCACCCTGACGCCGCAGGTATACGGCAAGTCGGGCACGGGCGAGAAAAGCGGCGAGGACGAATACGCGTGGTTCTGCGCCTATGCACCGGCCGATGACCCCAAGTATGTCATCGCTACTGTCCTGGAGCAGGGCGGCGGCGGCTCGGATACCGCGATGCATGTCGTGCGCGACGTGCTCGGCGTGATTTATGACGAGCCCGATACCTCTTCGGCCTCGGGCGATTCTTCGGTTCGATAGGAGGTTGCGATGGATTTTTCTCCGGCGGATCTGTTCCGTTCAACCAAGACCGGCTCTCGCAGCAGCCTGGACCGTGTCAACAAGCAACTTTCGGCCTCGCGCGGCACGTTTCGCCAAAAGGTGCATATCGGTGTGCTCGTGGCTACTGTGGCGCTCGTCGCCTACGGTGCCATCATTATCTGGTCGGCTTCGCAGTTTAAGGCCGATGCTTCGTTCTCACGTCATCTGCTGGGAATTGGCATCGGAGCGGTGCTGGCGGTGCTCGTCTGGCGAACCGACCTGCGCGGTATTTCCAATTTCTCGACGGCGTTGCTCGTCATCGACCTGATCGTGATTTTCTCGCCCAAGATTCCGGGTCTGTCCTATACGGGCGGTCTGGGCATGACGGGCTGGATCAAGATTCCCGGTATCGGCTTGACATTCCAGCCGGTTGAGCTTGCCAAGCTCATCACCATCTTCTTTATTGCTACGCTTGGCTCGCAGTATAACGGTCGCATCGATACCGTTCGCGACTACGTCAAGCTCTGCGGCATGCTGTCCATTCCGTTTTTGGCCGTCGTTGCCATGGGCGACCTGGGCTCGGGCCTGGTCGTGCTTGTTTCGGGTGCCATCGTCATTTGTATGAGCGGCGCACGCCGCGAATGGGTACTGTCGACCCTGGCCCTGCTCGTGGGCCTGGTGGCCCTCGTCCTGGCGCTCGATTCGGTCTTTGATTCGTTGCTCGGCCACGATGTGCTCATCAAGCAGTATCAGATGAACCGTCTGACGGTCTTTATCGACCCCGATAATGCCGATTCGGACGATGCCTACAACCTGCAGCAGTCGTTGATCGCGGTCGGCTCGGGTGGCTTCTTTGGTAAGGGTTTGGGCCATGCGACGCAGTCGGCCGGCGGCTTTCTGCCTGAGTTCCACACCGACTTCGTCTTCGCCTTCCTGTCCGAGACCTTTGGCTTTTGCGGTTCCTTTTTTCTCTTGTGCCTCTATGTGCTGCTGATCTTTTCGACGATTCGCGTCGCCTTTAAGTGTGAGTCGCTGTTCCTGCGTCTGTCGTGTGTGGGTATCGTCGGCATGTGGGCATTCCAGACCTTCGAGAACATCGGCATGTGCATCGGCATGATGCCGATTACCGGTATTCCGCTACCGTTTATTAGCTTTGGTTCGTCTTCGATGATGATTCAGCTGTTGACGGTGGGTATCGTACAATCCATATGGCGGCATCGTTCGGGCGCCGCGTAACCGCTGGAGGGGTTTGCTATGAAAATTCCCGTAGATAAGCTGACCCGCGCTTTTAAGATGGGCGCGTCCGTTAAGAAGGATTCCGATACGCCGGTGCGCGTCTCGGTCTATCTGGATTCGTCCGCCTCGCGCTTTCTGGCCGAGACGGTGCGTGACGCCTTTGTGCCGCAGACGACCTCGGGCATTGTGCGCGTCGAGCGTCTGGGGGAGGAGCGAATTGCTCCAAAGACCGATACCGATGTGGTACTGGTGCTCTCGTGTGGTTCCGACCGCTTGGAGAGTGCCGTGCAGGAGCTCGTGATCGCCGGCGCGCCCGTGTGCGTGCTTGCCGAGTCTGCTGTGGAGGTGCCGTTTATCGAGGAGTCCACGCCCATGCTCGGCGTGGTAGCGGCAACCGATAAGACGTATCTGCTCGAGACGCTTGCCCGCTGGATTCTCGATCGCACCGACAAGGAAACGGCTTTTGCGGCGAACTTTGCCTTCATGCGCATCGCGGCGGCCAATCGTATCATCACCTCGTGCGCGCTCACCAATATGGCGACCGGTGCGCTGGTGTTTTTGCCGGGCGCCGATTATCCCGTTATGGCGCTGGCGCAGGTGGGCATGCTCTTTGAGCTCGCTGCCGTCTTTGGACGCGGCATTAAGCCCGAGCGCGGCTACGAGGTCGCGGGCGTGCTTGCCGGCGGTCTTGTGATCCGCGCGGTCACCCGCGCACTTGTCAAGCAGACGCCGCATATTGGGTTTGCCGTCAAGGCGCTCACTGCTGCCGCGGGCACCTATGGCATGGGCCGTGCGCTCGTTTCGCTCTACGAGCGCGATGTCGACTACAGCCGTGCCAACGAGGTGGTCACTGCCACGTTCTCCCGCGTTCGCGATCTGGTGACCACGGTCGCGGGCGCTACCCGTCCTATGG
>NZ_JBCOIG010000018.1:0-46555 GCF_040926405.1 Collinsella aerofaciens | reverse complement strand
ATAGTCCACTGGAACACGAGCCGGAGGCAGGTAAGATTGAAGGGCCTGACCCCGGAGGAGTACCGGAATCAGGCCCTTGCGGCCTAGTCGCTATTTAGGGCGTCCAAGATTTGGGGCGCGGTTCACAACGTTCTAGCGGGCTTTTTGTTACCGAAACCACTGGGGTAGGCCTCGAGCCCGCACAATGCTCCATCGGGTTCCCCTAATTCATCTGGGAAAACGACTGCAAACGATTGCAAGTAACCGGTGAACGGTCGAAAACTACCGTTCACCGATAATCTCAAAACTGGTTCTAACTGGTATTAAGTCAAAAAGACCAATTCACATATCTTCACAATGACCTGCAATTTTTCTACACGCTATTTTTAGCCGCCCTGCGTTGTTTAGACACAGGAAAAGATCCGATCTTTTGCCAAAGCATTTCGGAACGGTTTCAAAACCGCAGGTAGAAGTATTAACGACCGGTAAACGGTCGATTTATCACCGTGAGCGGTGCAAAAATGTTTTACCGTATGAATCAACGAAAGCGACCTCTTCTGGGGTGATATAGTGACAACAACATATCACGTGGTTACTACCAGTTTAGAAACCACTGGTCTTCAAAGTACGCTTTCTAAGAAGCTTTAAGGGCGAGCGCCCGCTGGCTTCCGAAAATCATCGGACTCAGATCGTACACACCTTCGGAAGGGAAATTTGAATGGTTGGCTTTATTCTTACCGGTCATGGACAGTTCGCACCCGGCCTCGCAAGCGCTATCGCTATGGTTGCTGGCGACCAGCCCGCTTTTACCGTCGTTCCTTTTGAGGGCGACCAGGCTGCTTCCTACGGTGAGGATCTCCGCGCCGCTATTACCGCCATGCGCGAGGAGTGCGATGGCGTGCTCGTCTTTACCGACCTGCTTGGTGGCACCCCGTTCAACCAGGCGATGATGATTGCCCAGGATGTCGACAACGTCGAGGTTCTGACCGGCACCAACCTTCCCATGGTTATTGAGCTTCTGTTCCTCCGCGGCAACGCCACGCTCGCCGAGCTTGGCGAGCAGGCCGTGACCGTTGGCCAGACGGGCATCACCGCCCAGACGGTCGCATCCGTTGCCGGCTCCGACGAAGAGGATATCTTCGGCGACGAGGACGGCATCTAATGGCCGATTTCGGAGCCAACGTCCTGAGCTCCTCGGTCGCCCTTTTAGGCCTGCTTGTCATCATGGGCTTGATTTACACCATCTGGTCGCAAATCAACATGAAGAAGAAGCAGAAGTACTTCAAGGAGCTGCACACCGAGCTCAAGCCGGGTCAAGAGGTTCTTTTCGCCGGCGGTATCTACGGAACCGTCAAAGGCATCGAAGGCGAGAAGGTCCAGATTAAAGTCCGATCCGGAGCCGTCGTAGATGTTTCGCGTTACGCGATTCAGGAGATCAAGTAACTGTCGTCAGCAAATAACGAAAGGAAGCTGATCAACATGGCAGAACCCAACATTCTTCTTACCCGCATCGATAACCGACTGGTTCATGGTCAGGTTGCCACCCAGTGGAACTCCACCCTGGGCTCCAACCTCATCCTCGTCGCCAACGACGACGTGGCGTCCAACACCATGCGCCAGAACCTCATGAAGATGGCCGCTCCCGCCGGCGTCGCTACGCGTTTCTTCTCTCTGCAGAAGACCATCGACGTCATTGGCAAGGCGAGCCCGCGCCAGAAGATCTTCATCGTGGCCGAAACACCGGAAGACGTGCTTACGCTCGTCAAGGGCGGTGTGCCTATAAAGAAGGTAAACATCGGCAACATGCACATGTCGGAAGGAAAGCGCCAAGTCGCCACCTCCGTCGCAGTTAACGACGAGGATGTCGCTGCGTTTAAAGAGCTGCAGGAATTGGGGGTGGAGTTGGAGATCAGGCGCGTTCCGAGCACGCCTGTTGAGGACACGAGCAAGCTCTTCTCGTAATCCTCGTGATCCACGTTGTCAGGAGTGAAACCCTGACGTTCTGTACGTGAAATCCAAAGTGCGTACATACATTTTGAAAGGAGGAGCAAGATGGAATACTCGATCATCCAGATCGCTCTGGTCTTCGTCGTCACGTTCATCGCGGCAATCGACCAGTTTGACTTCCTCGAGTCTCTCTATCAGCCCATCGTCACCGGCGCCGTCATCGGTCTTATCCTTGGCGACCTCAACACCGGTCTTCTCGTGGGTGGTACCTATCAGCTCATGACGATCGGCAACATGCCGATCGGAGGCGCTCAGCCGCCTAACGCCGTCATCGGCGGCATCATGGCAGCCATTCTCGCTATCGCCACGGGCCTCGAGCCCAACGCGGCAGTCGGTCTCGCCATTCCGTTCGCTCTGCTTGGCCAGCTCGGCGTTACCCTGGTCTTCACGCTTATGTCCCCGCTCATGTCCACGGCCGATAACATGGCTCACAACGCGGACACCAAGGGCATCGAGCGCCTGAACTACTTCGCCATGGCTCTGCTCGGCCTGATCTTCGCTGTCGTCGTCACCCTGTTCTTCATCGCTGGCGCTACCATTGGTCAGACCATCGCTTCCGCCATCCCGACTTGGCTGCAGACCGGTCTGTCCGCTGCAGGCGGCATGATGCGCTTCGTCGGCTTCGCCGTCCTGCTCAAGGTTATGATGAACCGCGATATGTGGGGCTTCTTCCTCATGGGCTTTGGCCTCGCGCTCATCACCGTTGCCAACGATTCGCTGGCAACCCCTGCTCTGCTCATCCTCGCTCTCATCGGCTTCGGCATCGCTTTCTGGGACTTCCAGCAGCAGACCGAGCTGAAGGGTGCAGCTGTTTCTGACGGAGGTGACTTCGAAGATGGCATCTAATGAGTATGTGATCCCGGAGCACTACGAGGATCTCACTCCTGCTCCGCAGCTCGACCAGAAGACCCTCAACAAGATGGCTTGGCGCTCCTGCTTCCTGCAGGCATCGTTCAACTACGAGCGCATGCAGGCCGCTGGCTGGCTCTACTCCATCATCCCCGGTCTGGAGAAGATCCACACCAACAAGAACGACCTCGCGGCTTCCATGAGCCACAACCTGGAGTTCTTCAACACCCACCCGTTCCTTGTCACCTTTGTTATGGGCATCGTGCTTTCGCTCGAGCAGAACAAGGTTGACATCCCCACGATCCGCGCCGTCCGCGTCGCCGCAATGGGCCCGCTCGGTGGTATCGGTGACGCCCTGTTCTGGCTGACGCTCGTGCCTATCACGGCCGGCATCACCTCCAACATGGCCATCAACGGCAACGCCGCTGCACCGATCATCTTCCTGGTGATCTTCAACGTCGTCCAGTTCGCTCTGCGCTTCTGGCTCATGAACTGGTCCTACAAGCTTGGCACCAGCGCTATTGACGCTCTGACCGCCAACATGCAGGCCTTCACGCGTGCCGCTTCCATCATGGGCGTCTTCGTCGTCGGTTGCCTGGTCGTCACCATGGGTGGCACCCAGATCAACCTCCAGATCCCCAACGGCACCACCCGTGGTCTCTCCGCTACTACCGTGATCGTCTCCGAGAAGGAGGCCGAGAACTTCACCGGTATGGAGGGCATCGATACCGAGACCGCTGAGGCCGGTACCATCGCCATGACCGATAAGGACGGCAACGCCCTTACCGCTTCCGATGCCGACGGCAACGCTGTCGAGTGCGGCGTCACCGATCTGGGTAACGGCATGGAGTCCGTGACCTACGGCACCGTTACCGAGGATCCGGTCAACTTCTCTGTTGCCGACACCCTCAACACCATCGTCCCGAAGCTCGTCCCGCTTATGCTTACGCTGCTGCTTTACTACATGTTCGCTAAGCACAGCTGGACCCCGACCAAGGGCATTCTCCTGCTCTTCGTCCTTGGCATCCTGGGCGCTGGCCCGCTTGGTCTCTGGCCGAGCATCTGGTAAGGCTCTAGCTTGAGGGGTGTGTCCCTACGCGGCTCACACCCCGACCCCTTAAGCCATGTGTATGTTAAAAGCCGCGTGCTCGAAAGAGCGCGCGGCTTTTGTTTTCTTAATGATTCGGGTGTGGCAGACAGATAATGCATAACACCCTAGGTAGTTAGCCGAATTCGAGCAAAAGGGAGGATAGGATGGCGATCGGAGCGCGTAAGCAACCGCTGTACGATCAGCTGGTCGATATTCTGACCGAAAAGATTGACCATGAATATCGCGCCGGTGACATGATTCCTTCCGAGCGCGAACTTTCGGAGCGCTATGGTCTCTCGCGCACTACGGTACGCCTGGCTCTGCAGGAACTGGAGCGTTTAGGACTGGTGGTTCGGCAGCACGGTCGCGGTACCTTTGTGACCGACCGTTCGGCAAAAGCAACCAATCTTATGCAGTCCTACAGCTTTACCGAGCAGATGCGCGCGATGGGTCGAGAACCCGAGACCACGATTCTCGAGTTTTGCGAGATGGAGGCCGATAAGAATCTGGCCGAGCATATGGGATTGCGCATCGGTGATCGCATTTTTAAGCTCAAGCGCCTTCGTTCTGCCGACAACATGCCCATGATGGTCGAACGCAGCTATCTTCCGGTTCGTCAATTTCTGTCCCTAAAGCGACCGCTGCTGGAGCGTAAGCCGCTTTACGATGTGATTGAGCAGGACTTTCAGCAAAAGATTCGCGTGGCCGAAGAGGAGTTCTATGCGAGCATAGCCCGTCCCACCGATGCCCACCTTTTGGGAATTGTCGAGGGCTCGCCTGTGCTCGATTTGGTCAGGACTACGTATAACGAGTCAAACGAGGTAGTGGAGTACACACTCTCGGTTGCTCGTGCCGATCAGTTTAAATACAAGGTTTACCACCAGCGCAGTAACTAGTGCTCGCATCGTTTCCATATGGTGATTCTTTGCATTTAACTGGTTACTACCAGATAACCAACCGAAGTGTATAATTGCACGTCAGAGGATTACTTCTAGAGAGAGGTATTAGAAATGTTCGAGAAGAGTGTCGAGGAGCTCACCGAGCTCGGCGCCCAGATCACCACGGCCGAGATTGCTCAGCAGCCCGAGCTTTGGCGTGATACGCTCAACATCTATCGCGAGAACAAGGAGGCCATCGAGGCCTTCCTGGCCGAGGCTCGCGCTATGGGCGAGGGCCGTCTGTCCGTTGTCTTCACCGGTGCCGGTACGTCCGACTACGTTGGCGATACCTGCGCCCCGTACCTGCGTCACGCTGGCAACACTGATCTCTACGACTTTAAGCCCATCGCCACGACCGACATCGTGAGCGCTCCGCGCGATTTCCTGCGCGCCGAGGATCCCACGCTCGTGGTTTCCTTTGCCCGCTCTGGCAACAGCCCCGAGAGCCTTGCCGCCGTTGCCGTTGCCAAGGAGCTCGTCCACAACGTCAAGTTCCTCAACATCACCTGCGCTCCCGAGGGCAAGCTTGCCGTCGAGTCTGCCGATGATCCCAATGCGCTGACGCTGCTCATTCCGCGCGCCAACGACAAGGGCTTCGCCATGACCGGTTCTTATTCCTGCATGACCCTGCTCTCCACCCTTATTTTCGACACTGCCTCTGACGAGCAGAAGGCCGAGTGGGTCGAGACGATTGCCAAGATGGGCGAGGAGGTCATCTCCCGTGAGCCTGAGATCGCCGATTACCTGGCTGGCGACTTCAACCGCGTGACCTACTTGGGTTCTGGCTCCTTTGGTGGCCTTGCCCAGGAGAGCCAGCTCAAGATCCTCGAGCTCGCTCACGGTCTGGTTGCTACTTCCTACGACACCTCCATGGGCTATCGTCACGGACCTAAGTCCTTCGTCGACGATAAGACGCTCGTCTTCGTGTTCGTCAACAACGACGCCTACACCCGTCAGTACGACATCGACATCCTCAACGAGATCGGTGGCGACAAGATCGCTCAGCACACCGTTGCCGTTCAGCAGGATGGCGCTACCGTCTACGAGGGCGAGTCCTTCACCTTTAAGGGCTACGAGGCGCTTCCCGAGGGCTACCTTGCCCTGCCGTTCGTGATGTTTGCCCAGGCTATCAGCCTGCTCAACTCCGTGCGCGTGGGCAACACGCCCGATACGCCGAGCCCCACCGGCACGGTCAACCGCGTGGTTAAGGGCGTGACGATTCACCCCTTCACCGCTTAATCGCGTCCCCCTGTAAGGGCGCCCGTCCGCTCATAACGGCGGGCGGGCGCTTTTTGTTTTTACATGGACCGGGTATAAGCATTACCACAGTCAACTGCTTTAGAAGCAAGGAGTGCATATGAGCACGTACGCAATTAAGGCTGACAAGTTCTTCTTGCCGGCAGGCCCGCAACTGGGCGGCTATCTTATGGTCGAGGATGGCGTTTTTGGCGCCTGGCAGGCCGACGAGCCCTCTTGCGAGATCAAGGACTACACGGGATCGTGGATCGCACCGGGTATGGTCGATACTCACATCCATGGCTTCTATAACCACTCGACTACCGATAACGATCCCGAGGGCATTGATATCAGCTCGACCGAGCTCGCCCGTCGCGGTACCACCAGCTGGCTGCCCACGACGTTCACCGATGGCGTCGAGCAGATCAAGGATGCCTGCGCCGCCATCGCCCAGGCGGACGAGGGTCGCGGCCCCGACTTCTGCGGTGCTCGCATTCAGGGCATCTATCTGGAGGGCCCCTTCTTTACCATGAAGCACGTGGGCGCGCAGAACCCCGCTTATCTTATCGATCCCTCCGAGGAGGTCTTCGATCAGTGGCAGGAGGCTGCGGGCGGTCGCATCGTTAAGAGCGCCATGGCGGCCGAGCGCGACGGTGCCGCTGCTTATGCGGCTGCTCTGAACGCCAAGGGTGTGGTGACCAGCATCGGTCACTCCGACGCCACCTACGATGAGTGCATCGCCGCCATCAACGCCGGTGCCAGCTGCTTTACGCATACCTATAACGGTCAGCGCGGGCTGCATCACCGTGAGCCCGGTGTCGTGGGCGCTGCCATGTCCACGCCCGAGACCTACGCCGAGATCATCTGTGACGGCAAGCACGTTAACCCTGCCGCCATCAAGGCGCTGCTGCAGGCAAAGGGCTGGCAACACACGGTGCTCATCACTGACTGCCTGGGCTGCGGCGGCATGCCCGAGGGCAGCTACACCAGTGGTGGCATGGACGTCATCATGAAGGACAACCTGTGCTGGCTCGCCGACGGCAAGAGCATTGCCGGCTCGGTGCTCACGCTTGCCCAGGGCGTCAAGAACATCGTTGACTGGGGCATCGCCAGCGCCGATATCGCCATTCGTATGGCAACCGAGGTGCCGGCACGCTCCGCGCACATCGAGGATAAGTGCGGCAGCATCATGCCGGGTCGCGACGCCGACTTTGTCGTGTTCGACCATGAGCTTACCCTCGTCGAGACGTATGTTGGCGGCCAGAGCGTCGGCAACGCCTTTACCGAGTAACGATAGAAAAAGACGGCGGGCCCGAATCTGCTCGGACCCGCCGTATGGGTTGAACGCTCAAAAGCACCTTCACAGTTACAGCTTGTTAGCGATTTTCTTTGCCGTGCGCTTGACGCCGGCCACCAGGCCTCCTGCAGGATGCTCCTTCTCGTATGCTAGACGCTTCTCGCGCTTGGCGTACTCTTCGACGATGATATCGCCATATTCGTCTTCGATCTTGTCGAAGAAGTCGACGGCGCCCTTAATTTCCTCAGCGGTCGGGTGTCCCTTTTGGACACCGCCGGCGAGTTTGAACGGCCCCCACGTATCAAAGCCGGGGCAGCCGTAGACACCCATAAAGATGGCCTGCCTCATGCGGCAGATGCCATCGATATCCTTGCCGTACCACTTGTTTTTGCCACCGTAGGTCATAAGGCCAAACACCTTGTCCTGCGGCTGCAGCACGTTCGTGAGCACTCGTGCCATGTCCTTGTCGATCTCGGAGTAATAGATGCCCGTGGCGACACCGATCAGATGATATTCGTGCAGGTTGGGATACTCGTTTTTACCGAGTGCCTTGACGTCGAGGGTATCGATCTCGGGGTGTGCCTCGACGATGGCGTCCACGAGCTTTTTCGTATTGCCGTGATGGCGCGAGGCGTAGAGGATGATGGTTCGCATAAGAAGGCCTTTCAGCTGTAATTGCATCAATGTCTGTATGGTACCCCGTTACATGGCTGGGATACCGGACGCATCGATGAACGTGCGGGTTTGTCCTTTGGTTAGGGCCGAGACGGGTACTTGCGAGCAAAAAGCAGTTGTTCGAAAGGATGGGCAATGGAATACGCTCTCTCCAACGATTCGATTTCTATTAAGGTGTCCACGGCTGGTGGTTCGTTTACCTCGATCAAGGCCGGAGGTTGCGAGTATCTGTGGCAGGGCGATCCCGCCGTGTGGTCCGGCCAGGCACCGATTTGCTTCCCGATTTGCGGAGGCTTGCGCGATAACAACGCCATGACGTTTGCCGGGCATCATGTAAAGCTCGCTCGCCATGGGTTTGCGCGCAAACAGGAGTGGAAGCTGCTGAGCCAGAGCGAGAACGAGCTGGCGATGTGCCTGGCTTCGGAGGATAACGCCGCGCTGCTGAGCGATTATCCGTATCCGTTTAAGCTTGTCGCTCGTTATACGCTTGAGGGGGATGCCGTTCGCGTCTCCTATGAGGTGACCAACGAGGGAACCGAGGACATGCCGTTCTTTATCGGCGGTCATCCCGGCTTTAGGTGTCCGCTCGATGAGGGCGAGGCCTATACGGACTACGAGTTGCGCTTTGAGAAAGACGAGGCTGCGGAGCTCTGCACCGCCGTTCCCTCGACTGGCTTGATTGACGTGACCAATCGCTCCAAGAACCCCATGGTGGGAAAGACGCTGCCTCTGTCACATGAGCTCTTCGATTTTGCGGAGACCATCTTTGACGTGCTCGAGAGCTGTCAGGTCACGCTTTCCAAAAAGGGCGAGGACAAGGGCGTCCGCCTGAGCTTTGAGGGCTTCCCATATCTCATTGTGTGGAGCAAGCCCGAGGGCGATTTTGTGGCGGTTGAGCCCTGGGGCGGCCTTTCGACCTGCTCCGATGAGGACGACGTGCTTGAGCA
Source organism: Collinsella aerofaciens (assembly GCF_040926405.1). Taxonomy (GTDB): domain Bacteria; phylum Actinomycetota; class Coriobacteriia; order Coriobacteriales; family Coriobacteriaceae; genus Collinsella. The sequence continues at coordinate 37,537 of NZ_JBCOIG010000018.1, read as the reverse complement.
TAAGCGCGGCTGCCTTGTCGCAAAGCCCAAGGAGACCGTCGTTCGCTCGTTCACGATTGAGATTCTGTAATTCCGTTTTGTCGACTCGTATCGCGAGGCACAAGGAGCCTGCGAGATAAGGAGCTAAAAATGATCCTCACCGTTACGATGAACCCGTCTGTCGATACGCGCTATCAGCTCGATGAGCTCGTTATCGACGACGTCAACCGTGTGACGCCCGAAAAGACCGCTGGCGGCAAGGGCCTCAACGTGGCCCGTGTGCTGGGTCAGCTGGGCGACGACGTTGTGGCAACAGGTCTGCTCGGCGGCCACATGGGCGCCTACATGGCTGAGCTCATGGACGCCAACGGTATTAAAAACGACTTTGTGCCCATCAAGGGCGAGACTCGCATTTGCCTCAACATCCTCCACGCCGGCAACCAGACTGAGCTGCTCGAGAGTGGCCCGACAATTGCCCCCGAGGAGCTCGATGCCTTTACTGCAAAGTTCGCCGAGCTTGCAGGCAAGGCCGATGTCGTCACCATCTCGGGTTCGCTGCCCCGCGGCGTCGAGGCGGACTACTATGCCAAGATCACGGGCATTGCCGAGAACGCCGGCGCCAAGGTGCTGCTCGATACCTCGGGTGCTTCGCTCGAGGCCGCCCTTAAGTCCGAAATTAAGCCCGAGCTGGTCAAGCCTAATCTGACCGAGATTAACGGCCTTCTGGGCACGAGCTTTACCACCGACGATGTGGACGAGCTCCGCGCCGCACTTGCCTCTGACGCCCGCTTCTCCGATATCCCCTGGGTCGTCGTGTCCATGGGTGCCGCCGGTTCCGTGGGCTTCCACAATGGCCGTGCGTTCCGCGCCAAGACTCCCGATATCCCCGCCGTTAACGCTACGGGCTCTGGCGACTCCACTATCGCAGGCTTCGCGCATGCCATCGCTGCTGGCGCAGACGACGAGACGGTACTGCGTACCGCCAACACCTGCGGCAAGCTCAATGCCATGGATCCCATGACCGGCCATCTGGTCATGGACCGTTGGGACGAGGTCTACAACGGCGTTGTCGTGACCGAGCTGTAAGAGCTTGGGTGACGGCCCCGGCATCGCTTGCTAGCTCATGTCGACGACAAGTGCGGTAGCATTATGCCGGGGCGCGACGCCGAGTTTGTCGTGTTCAATCCCGACCTTACCCTGGTCGAGGCGTATGTGGGTGGCAACAGCGTCGGTAACGCGTTTGCCGAGTAGCCGCCAAAGAAGCGATCCGAGAGGGGATTTAGATGATTTACGGTGCATTGGGCGATATCGAGGAGTATCGCGGAATGCTCAAGGGCCTCGACGTGTTGATCGACTGGCTCGAGGAGAACGACCCGGCGGAGCTCGAGGTCGGCAGCCATCCGATTCTGGGCGACAAGGTCTATGCGAACGTCATGGCTCCCACGACGCGTCCCGAGGCCGAGGCTCACTATGAGACGCATCAGCGCTATCACGACCTGCAGATCGATGTCGAGGGTCGCGAGGCCTTTAAGGTTGCCACGGGCAGCCTGACGTTGGTTCAGGAGTTTGACGAGAAGGACGACTACGATCTGGTCGATTCCGATGCTTCGATCGCCGGCGATCTTGCCGACGACAAGTTCGCGCTGTTTGTTGCCGGCGAGCCTCACATGCCCACGCTCGAGTTCCCGGGCGATGGCGCACAGCCGGTCAAGAAGATCTGCTTTAAGCTGCTTGCAGACGCTTACTGGGAGGAGTAGCGCACTGCTCGGCTGAGCTGCTCGTCTGATGACGTGATTCCATTGAGGAGCGCGCTTGAGCCCCGTTAATCGCGGTTCCCTTGGGGATTGCGGTTGGCGGGGCTTTTTTGTTGAGTAGGGGAGTTGCCGGCGGCGTTGTGCTTGGATTGGCGGATATGCGCCCGAAATTGGCAACAAAAAAGCCGCCCGAAGGCGGCTATCTTGTGCAATGGAGCCAGCGACCGGGCTCGAACCGGTGACCCCCGCTTTACGAGAGCGGTGCTCTACCAACTGAGCTACGCTGGCGGCCATATGGTGACGCAACTGAGGCGTCAACGGCTGTCTATGATACGGGACATCGCAAATCCGCGCAAGTGTTCTGACGGCTTTTCTCACTTTAAATGCACTAATATTAGAGGCGTGATGTCTTGCTCTTACGGGTCTCAAGCAGAATGGGGCAGCGATGGCACAACCCAAGATCCTTCTTACACGTATCGATGACCGTTTCATTTACGGGCAAGACGTTGAGCTGTGGAACGAAGCCGTGGGCTCCAACCTTGTCCTAATCGTCAACGACGAGATTGCGGCGGATTCGCGCCAATGGGCACCCATGAGGGTGGCGGCGCCAGAAGGCGTTTGGACAAGGTTTTTCTCGGTGCAAAGGGCCATCGACATCATTCATACCGCAACGCCGCGCCAATTGATTCTGATCATGGTGGCCTCACCCGCCGATGCACTCGCGCTGGTTAAGGGTGGCGTGCCGATCACCAAGATCAGCATTGGCCATATGCAGGCAGGGGAGGGCAAGCATCCCGCAGTGCCCGCAGTCGCCACAGACGATGCGGACGTCGCTGCTCTCAGAGAGCTGCAAAAGCTCGGCATAGAACTAGAAATCCGCTATCTCCCCAGCTCCAATCCCGACCCCATCGGCAATCTGTTCAACTGATCCCTTGGGGACGGAGAAAAACGAATCATTTTGCCCTTGCGAGGGACGCGTGCGATGCTGCCTGTCAAAAACAATGCCCATTTACTACGTTTGATCGGCTATCGCCGAGCATGTCGAATTTGAGAAAAACAAAACCGCAGGTAGGTGGCTCGCGAATTTAGCAAAAACCGGTGCATGGTCGAGCATCCCGGGCTAAACGTAGTAAATGGGCATTGTTTTGATATGTCACTCATATAGTCACAGCGAAATTGAGCCCAAAAGATGAAAAAACGCCCGTCGGCGGTGGTGCCGGCGGGCGTTGCTGTGCAATATGTCGCGTTGTGGGCCTAGTGCCTCATAAAGTGGTATTCGATCACATTGCTGTATGGGTGACCCGGGCCCACAATGCCCTGCGGGAACAGCGGCTGGTGCGGCGTGTCGGGGTACATCTCTGCCTCGAGGGCAAAGCCGGCGCCCCAGCTATAGTTGGCATCGTCCTTGGCGTGCTCGTCGCCCAGCCAATTGCCAGTGTAGAGCTGCACGCCCGGGGCGGTGGTGTAGTAGTCCAGCTCGCGGCCGGTCCACATCTCCTCGACATGCAGGGCGCGGCGCAGGTTGCGACCGTATTGATAGTCATCGATGCACAGGCAGTGGTCGTAGCCGCGTGCCTGCTTAATCTGCGGATCGTCGGCCTCCATGCCAGGCGCGACGGGGCGCAGCTCACGGAAGTCAAATGGCGTGCCCTCAACCGGAGCAATCTCGCCGGTGGGGATGTTCTGCTCGTTGATGGGCAGGTAGTGGGCAGCGTTAGCAACAAAGAAGTGCTCACAGTCCATTCCGGCGTTATGGCCGGCAAGGTTAAAGTACGTGTGGTTGGTCATGGCCACGTAGGTGGCGCGGTCGCTCTCGCAGCCGTATTCGATACGGAAGCAGCCGGTGCGCGTCACGGTAAACACGGCCGTAAAGGTGCGGTTGCCGGGAAGACCCAGCTCACCGTCCTCAAGCGAGGTGGTCATGCGCACGGCATTGTGGACCTCGTCGAGCTCAACGTCCCACACGCGCTTGTGCAGGCCGTGCTCAAGGTCGCTGTGCAGGTTGTTGACGCCCTCGTTGGCCGGCATATGCCAGTCCGTGCCGGCGATGGTGATCGTGGCGCCCGCAGTGCGGTTGGCCACGGGGCCGATGGTCGCGCCAAAGCAGGCGGGGTTGTCAAAGTAATCCTCGAGCTTATCGAAGCCCAGCACCACATCGCGCACGTTGCCGGGGATGTCGGGCACGTCGATGCCCAGCACGGTGGCGCCAAAGTCCATAATGCGAACGCAGATCTCGGGCCCGTTGAGGGTGTAACGATGAACGGGGGTACCGCACGGCGCGGTGCCGAAAAGCTCGGAAGTGATCATTTGGTTCCTAACATCGAGGTATTTCCGACAAACTGTAGCGCGAACAGGCGAGATTATCACTACACCCCACTAAAGCAGGGGGTATTTTTCTCAAAAAAGTGATGATTGAGCTGTACGGGCGTTCATTTTTGACACGCACGGGTCTGATACAATTTGTTCGTTACTGTTTGAATGATATGCACGCATAGAACGGCGAGGATTCATCGTGATTAAGGCAGAGCGACAGGATAGGGTTCGTCAGCTGCTCGAGGAGCAGGGCACGGTCTCGGTCAAGGAGATTTCGGATGCACTGGGTGTCTCGGATATGACGATCCGCCGCGATCTCGAGGAGCTTGCGAGCCTGGGCGAGATCGAGCGCGTGCACGGTGGAGCCCGCAGTGCGCAGGGCCGTCCACATGCTATGTTGCGCCATGAGTATTCGCACAGCGAAAAGCGCACCAAGCATGCCGAGGAAAAGTTGCAGATCGCGCGCCGCGCCGTGGAGCTCATCGAGGAGGGCTCGACCATCTTTTTGGGTACGGGCACCACGGTTGAGCAGATGGCCTCGATGCTGCCGGCATTTCGTCTGCGCATCGTGACCAATTCGCTTTCGGTGTTTAACCTGCTCGAGGCGCGCGAGGACTGCGACCTGTGCCTAGTGGGCGGCATGTACCGTCGCCGTACCGCCGCTTTTGTGGGACCAACGGCCGAGGATACCCTGCGTGCGCTGGGTATCGACGCGGCGTTTATCGGCGCCAACGGCATTCTGGATGGCGACGTGTCTACGTCTAATATGGATGAGGGTCGTATCCAGCAGCTCGCCTTTAGCAAGGCCGACTCGCGCTATCTGATCGCCGACTCCAGTAAGATCGGCAAGCGCGACTTCTACACCTTCTGCCGCCTGGACAGTTTGGACGCCGTGGTGTGCGAGCCGAGTATCGCCGCCGAGGATCGTGTCGCCATCGAGGAGCATACGCAGGTCATCTGCTAGCTTAGGTATTACAGATCTAGATATTTCGAGCCGGGTGCCCCCCGTTCATCTCAATCTGTAACAATTGGGGCCGAAAATCCCTGCTAGATGTTACAGATCGAGACAAACGGCCTGCTCGGGCCGAGCCAAAAAAATCGGCCGCATGCGAACCCATGGAGGGATTCGTATGCGGCCGACAGGGGGTATGCGGCAAAAGTTAGGCCATGAGCAGGCCGGTCTCCGCGACGTTCTTGTACCAGTACGCGCTTGCTTTGGGATAGCGCTTCTGGGTCTCAAAGTCGATGTAGAACAGGCCGTAGCGCTTGTTGTAGCCGTTGGTCCAGGAGAACTGGTCCTGCAGCGACCACACAAAGTAACCGTCGACGTTTACGCCGCCGTCGATTGCCTTGAGGATCCATGCGAGATGCTGACGCATGTAGTCGATGCGAGGGGCGTCGTCGATAAAGCCGTCCTCGAAGTCGTCCTTATAGCCCATGCCGTTCTCGGTGATGTAGATCTTCTTGTAGTTGGGGTAATCGTTCTTAATGCGGAGCAGTAGGTCGTACAGGCCCTCGGGATAGATGATCCAGTCCCAATCGGTGGTGGGTACGCCTTCGCGCACGCATGACTCGCCCACGCCCTTGAGGAACCAGCGCGAGGAGCCCTTGTCGCCGGTGCCATTGTGGTTGATGTTGTTTTCGCCCTCGGCGGCACGCAGGAACTGGCACTTGTAGGTGTTGACGCCCAGGCAATCGTTGTAGGGGAGCGCGGCGGTCAGCGCGGCGATGTCCTCGTCGCGGACGTCGAGCTCGCCGCCGGCGATATGGGCCAGCTTGGTCGCAGCCTCCATGGTGTCGGCTGCATAGTGGCCGCGGAAGGTGGCGTCGAGTACCCAGCGGTTGTTGATGACGTCGGCCATGCGAGCTGCCTCGCAGTCGGCAGCGCTGTTGGGATCGAGGGGATACTTGGGCTCTAGGTTCTGGACAATGCCGATCTCGCCCTCAAAGCCGCCCTCATGGAAGGCGACGACAGCCTTGGCGTGGGCCACCATCATGTTGTGCATAAGCTGGAAGGCCTTGTCCAGACGATACTTCTCGCCGTGCGGCCAGTTGCCGACGATAAAGCTGCCCTCGGCGGTCGCGGGAATCTCATTAAAGGTGAACCAGTGCTTGACCTCGGTGAACTCGGCAAAGCAGAACTTGGCGTACTCGACAAAGGCGTCGATCGTCGTGCGCGTCAGGAAGCCCTCGCCGCCGTTCTGGTAAAAGGCCTCGGGCGTATCGAAGTGATCGAGCGTGACATAGGGGATAACGCCGGCTTTATTGCAGGTGGCGAAAAGCTCGTGATAGAAGGTGACACCCTCGGGGTTGATCTCGCCAGTGCCGCTGGGGAAGATACGGCTCCAAGCGATGGAGACGCGGATACCGTTGATGCCGAAGCGCTGGCACAGGTCGATGTCGACCGGGTACTTGTTGTAGAAATCGCTTGCGGGATCGGGGGAGAAGCGACCCTGAGCAGCCAGGAAATCGTCCCAGGGCACTTTGCCCTTGCCGTGCGTACGGGTCTCGCCCTCAACCTGGTAAGCAGCGGTGGCGCCGCCAAACACAAAGCCGTCGGGGAACTGCATGGGGTTGGTCATGAGTCATCCTTTCTGTGGGATACGAATAGGGAGAGGTGCCCGAACTGGGGATCCGGGCACCAATAGAGGGAGGAACCTAGTCGAGGTTCTCGCGGAGCCACTTAATGGCGCCAGCGGGGTCGCGAGTAAGGTCGATATATTCCTTGCCGCGCGGGGCGAGCAGCTTAATGCCCAGGCGATCGGTGTCGGCCTTCATGTCGTTGTAGTAGCTACGAACCTGCGGGGCAAGCACGATAACGTCGTACTGATCCATGATGGCAGTGTGCTGGCCATAGGCGCCTGCGGAGGAAGCGATGTTCTCTCCGGTCTGCGCAGCACCTTCCTTGATGGCGTTGGCAAGCATGGCAGAGGTGCCGGCGCCGGCGCACAGGACGAGGACCTTCAGACCGTCGACATCCTTCTTAGCGGATGCGTCGGCGGCGGGCTCGGGCTGATCGGCGACAGGCTTGCTGTCGGCGGCAGCAGCGGTCGGCTCGACGGAAGCGGCGGTCTGCTCGACAGCGGCCGCAGAGGTGCTGGCGGCGATGGTGGCAGCACCATCGGACTCGAGACCCAGCTCGGCGGCGCGCTCGGCCTCCTGGTCGCAGAGCAGCTTATCGTATGCCTTCAAGAACGGCAGGTAGATGATGGCGTCCAGCAAGATGATGATCGCGACAAATACCAGGGCGATAAGCTGGAAGTTCGTGGTGATGAAGATGCCGATGGGGGCAGGGGTAGCCCAAGGCACCACGAAGGAGAAGCCGTTCATGCCCACGTTGTCGATAAAGAACTTGGCAACACTTACGTTGACGCAGCCGGCGGCAACAAAGGGGATGAGCATGTAGGGGTTAAGGATCATCGGCGCGCCAAAGAGCAGCGGCTCGTTGACAGCAAAGGCAACAGGAACAATCGAGGCCTTACCGACGGCTTTGAGCTGCTTGGACTTCATAAAGAGAATCAGCAGAAGCGGCACGATGAACGTAGCGCCAGTGCCGCCGAACTCACCCACGAGCGACATGTTAAAGGTGAGGGAGTGGGCGGGGTGGCCACCGGCCAGCAGAACCTGCAGGTTCTCGGCCTGGTTGGCAAGACGGATGGGGTCGATGCCCGGCTGGACAATCGAAGGGCCGTGGACGCCGATGAACCAGAAGAACGCGGTGGCTGCCTGGATAAGGATGAGGCCAGGATAGGTTTCTGCCGCAGTGAAGAGCGGGGAGAGCAGCTTGATGAGCAGCTCGGAGAACGGAACGCCCATGAGGTTGCGCACGACAACATCGATGATGCCGCAGATGATGACAGCGCCGCCAAAGGGGATGATGTCGCGGAAGTTCTGAGCGATGGCGCCCGGAACCTCCTTGGGCAGCTTAATGGTCAGATCGCGCGAGACGCAGAACTTATAGACCCACACGGTAATGAACGCGGCGATATAGGCGGAGAACAGGCCACGCGTGCCCATGCTGGTGCAGTCGAAGACCGAAAGCTCGGAGCCGTCGAGCTTGGTGGTGAACTGCGTAACGGCGAGCAGCAGCATGCTGCACTGGGCGGCTACCATGGTGGAGCCGTCGTTGAGCACCTTGCCGGCGGGCATGCGACGGTTCATGGAAGCCGTAAAGTTCTTGGCAGTGGTGCCGGCAACCATGATGCCCATGACGCCCATGGTGAAGTTGTATAGCTTGTTGCACCAGTCGATGAGCGGCTGGTGCAGCGTGATGCCGACTACGCCGGGAAGGGTGGCAATGAGCAGAAAGATCGAAGAGGTGAGGACGATGGGCATGCACCCAAGGAATCCGTCCTTAATAGCCTGGAGGTAGATGTTCCTCGAGATCTTCTCAAAGAACGGCTGATGCTTTTCGAGCATCTTTACGATGGCGTCCATAGAGCTCCTTTGCTACTTGATGCGCGATGCATGTGGATGGAACTGGTCGTCGATGGATGGTCAGGACTGCCCGGAAACCTTCCTGCTTAAGGAAGGCATTGCGAAATGACAACGTAAGACATTTTTGGAAGAGCAACAAGGATATACGGGTGAGCGGTCGATATTGTCCGGTAAACGGTTGATTTATCAGTCAGGCAGGTGGTGTATGCTAGAACGCAAAAAACAAGCGATAGAGAACCGAGTGGAGAAGTAGTGGCAACGATGGACAAGAAAAATGTCTCAATGAACGATGTGGCGATTGCCGCGGGTGTTTCTCTCAAGACGGTTTCGCGTGTGATTAACGAGCCCGGTAGCGTGCGAGAGTCGACACGCGATAAGGTCCATTCCGCAATGGAAGCGCTCGGGTTCCGGGCGAACTTTGCCGCGCGTTCGCTCAAGTTGGGCCGTTACGGGTGCATCGGCGTGGTGCTGTTCCACTTGTCGGGCGGTGCCGTGGACATGATTGACGGTATCGCAGATGCCGCCGAAGAACGCGGCTTTGCGCTCACGATGATCAAAAAGCGGGCGGGGGAGAAGATGACCCTTGCCGAAGCGGCACGTAGGATGTCGCAGCTGCCTGTTGATGGCATGATCTTCAACCTGCGTCAGATGGTCGATGACTTTGATACTTTTGAGGCACCGAAAGACCTCAAGACGGTGATTATCACACCGATGGAACATCCTACCTGCTCCACCGTCAGTGACGATCAAGAGGGCGGCGCGCGCATGGCGTGCGAGTACTTCTTGAATCACGGGCACAAGAACGTGTACTTCGTCTCTGGTAAGAAAGAAGCGCTGTCGAGCCAGTGCCGTATGAAAGGTTGGCGAGCGGCACTCGAGGCGCATGGCATTGAGCCGCCCGAGCCTCTGCAAGGCGATTGGAATGCGGATAGTGGCTATGCCGCGGGCCTTGTGCTTGCCGATAAACCCGATTGCACGGCGGTCCTCGCTGCTAACGACTGCATGGCAAACGGCGTGATGATGGCTCTACGTGACAAAGGGCTCAGTGTGCCCGACGACGTGTCCGTGATCGGCTTTGATGACGAGCTTTACAAGACGATTCCCAACTCGATTCTGACGTCGGTGAAGTTCCGTCACCGCGAGCTGGGCGTCCGTGCGCTTAACGAGGTCGTCGCAGGTCTGGAAGCCCCGAGCTCCAGAAGCCGTACGCTCGTCTCGGGCGTGTTGGTCGAACGTTCCAGCGTAAAGGACCTGCGGGCGTAGACGTGCTCGGCCTGTTCGTCTAAATCTGTAACAGGTAGGGCCGAAAATCTCAGCTAGTTGTTACAGATTTAGACAATTCGGTCCGGTATATTCCGTTTGTCTCGATCTGTAACGTCTAAGCGGTCAAAAGTGGTCTACATGTTACAGATTGAGATTTTCGGCTTGGCCTGTGCGTTCATCTCGATCTGTAACAGCTAGGACCGAAAAACTCGGCTAGATGTTACAGATTGAGATGAACAGGAGGACGGGTGCGGTCTAAACAAAATGGCCCGCGCATCACACATCGATGCACGGGCCATTTATTGTCTGCAAGCGGCAGGTGGTGTCAGCGTCTTATGCCTCGAGGTTTTCCTCGATCCAGGCGACGGCGCCCTTGGGATCCTTAGTGAGGTCGATGTACTGTTTGCCCTTGGGCGACAGCAGCGTGATGCCCAGGCGGTCGGTGTCGGCCTTCATCTCGTTGTAATAGGTGCGAACCTGCGGAGCCAGGACGATGACGTTGTACTGGTCCATGATGGCGTAGTGGCTGCCGTAGGCACCGGCGTTGGCGGTAATGTCGATGCCCAGCTCGTCGGCGCCTTCCTTAAGCGCGTTGGCGAGCAGTGCAGAGGTGCCGGCGCCAGCGCACAGAACCAGAACCCTCAGATCCTTGCCCTTAAGGGCGGACGGAGCTGCGGAGGCCTCGGTGGCAGAAGCGGTCTCGACAACAGGAGCCTCAACGGCGGGGGCGGCAGCGGTCTTGACGGCCTTGGTCTCCTCGGCCTCTTCTTCGGCCAGGGTCTCGGCCTCCTGCTTGCACAGGACGTTGTCGTAGGCCTTGCAGAATGGGTAGTAGATCAAGAAGTCAACGACCAGCAGGACGACAACCAGGACCAGAGAGATCGGCTGGAAGTTGGTGTCGATGAAGGTGCCGATCGGTCCGGGGAGTGCCCACGGCATGGCATAGATAAAGCCGTTCATGCCCAAAAAGTCGATGAAGAACTTACCAATGAGGACGTTGGCCACGGGGGCAAACAGGAACGGGATCAGGAAGTACGGGTTGAGGATGATGGGCGCGGCGAACAGCAGCGGCTCGTTGACGGCGAACATCACGGGTACGACAGAGGCTTTGCCGACGGCCTTGAGCTGCTTGGAGCGCATAAAGAGCAGGAAGATGATCGGGACAATGAACGTGGCGCCGGTGCCGCCGAGTTCGCCGATGTAGTTACCGAAGTTTTCGGTCAGGGCGAGGGCGGGGTGACCGCCGGCCTGCAGCGTGGCGAGGTTGGTGGTGATGTTGCCAAACAGCGCGGCGTTGAGGGCAGGCTTAACGACCGAGGGGCCGTGGATGCCCATGAACCAGAACAGCGGGATCATGAACCAGATGAGGGCGAGGCCGGCGTAGGAATCGGCAGCGGCGAACAGCGGGCTCACCAGCGTGGAGATGACGTTGGCAAACGGGACGGCCAAGCAGGTGCGGCAGATAACGTCGATGACGGCGACAAACAGGATGGAGAAGCTGAAGGCGAAGATGTCGCGGAAGTTCTGGGCGATGGCGCCGGGGACTTCTTTGGGCAGCTTGATGGTGATGTCTCGCTTAATGCAGAAGGCATAGATGTTGACCGTGGCAAATGCGGCGACAAAGGAGCTCAGCAGGCCCTTGGTGCCCATGTTGTCGGTAAAGAACACCGAGACATCGGCGCCGTCGATCTTGGCACTCGTCTGGGTAACGGCCAAGATGAGCATAGCGCACATGGCGGCGACCATGGTGCTCGTGGCGTTGATGGCCTTGCCGGCAGGCATGCGGCGGTTCTTGGAGCCGGTCAGCGCGCTTGCGGTGGTGCCGGCGACCATGATGCCCACGACGCCCATCGTGAAGTTGTAAACCTTGTTGCAGAAGTTCACGACGTCGACGTTCCACCAGTCGGGCAGCGTAAAGCCGCCGACCGTGGCGACAACGCCCGGCAGGGTCGAAATAAGCAGGAAGACAGAAGAAGACAGGATAATGGGCATTGCTGCCAAAAAGCCGTCTTTAATGGCCTGAAGGTAGATGTTCTTAGAGACCTTGTCGAAGTACGGCTGACCTTTCTCCAAGAACTTAACGATCGATTCCATAGTTCACGCTCCTCTTTGCATGAAATCTTAATGGCATGGACGTTGAAAACCTATATGGTCTCCCGCTTGCTAAAAGCCCGGGTGCAGGCGGGGTCGGTCCCAGGGGGAGAGAGGGGAGCGGCTGGGTTTGTATCGCATAGGGCCGCTCCCTTCTCGGGGGAAAGCGAGGCGATGCGCTACTGCGCGTCCGCCATAGTGTCGGCGAGCTCCTTGTACCAGAGTGCCGACTGCTTGATGTAGCGTTTTTGCGTGTCGAAGTCGATGTAGAACAGGCCGTAGCGCTTGTTATAGCCATTGGCCCACGAGAACTGGTCCTGCAGGCTCCAGATAAAGTAGCCCTGGACGTCGACGCCCTCGGCGCGCGCCTGGAGCACCTTCTCCATGTGCTGGTCGACAAAGTCGATGCGCTCGGGATCGGCGACGATGCCGTTTGCGTCGGGCTCGGGGTCCTTGTGGCCCAGGCCGTTTTCGGTGATATAGATGACGGGGAGGTTGGGATAGGTGGCGCTGATGTGCTTGAGCGTGTCGTAGAGGCCTTGCGGGTAGATGAGCCAATCCCAGTCGGTGGTGGGGATACCCGGCATATCGACCTGCTGCCCGACGCCCTTAAACTTAAAGCACGAGGTGCCCTTGTCTCCGGTGCCGTTAAAGCTGTTGGTTGACTCGCCATCGTAGGCGGCGATAAACGCCGACTGATAGTAGTTGAGGCCGAACATATCGTTGCGGGGCGCCGCCTTGGCGAGCTCCTCCATGTCGCTGTCCTCAACCGTAAGTGTGGCGTTGTTGGCACGCAGAATCTCGTTGATGAGTGAGAGGGTGCGCGCGGAGTAGTGACCCAGGAAGGCGCCGTCCATGATGAAGTCGGTGTAGAAGGCGTTGTACAGGTCGGCGGCGTGCTGGTCGGCGGGCGAGTCGGTGGCAGGATATGCCGGCGTCAGGACGTTGACCATGCCAATGCGTCCGCCCAGGTGCTCGGTCTCGTCAAGATCCTTATACAGGTTGACGGCGCGGGCGTGGGCAACGAGCTCGTTGTGCTGGCTCTGGATGCCGCTCGTCACATCAAAGTGATGGTTGGGCGGGAAGTTGCCTTGGATGTATTGGGAGTGCGAGAGGCTGATGAGCTCGTTGATGGTGAACCAATTCTTGACCTCGCGGAACTCGCGGAAGCAGAACTCGGCATAGCGCACATAGGCGTCGACGGTCTTGCGGTTGAGCCAGTCGCCCTGGTTGAACAGGGCGGCGGGGGAGTCAAAGTGATGCAGGGACACATAGGGCTCGACGCCATACTTTTTGCAGCAGGCGAACAGCTCGTGGTAGTGCTTAACGCCCTCGGCGAGGGGTTCGGCATCGTCGCCGTTGGGGAAGATGCGGGTCCAGGCGATGGACACACGAATGGCGTTGAGTCCATGCTCGGCAGAAAGGCGGATATCCTCCTCGTAGCGGTTGTAGAAATCACTGGCCGGGTCGGGCAAAAAGCGACCCTGGGCGACAAGGTAATCGTCCCACATGGTCTTACCCTTGCCTGCCACCTTCGTGGAACCTTCCGTTTGGTACGCGGCGGTTGCGGCGCCCCAAACAAAGCCCTTCGGCAGCTGCTGTACGCGGTTTAGCAAAGACATATGCATACACCCTCTCGTCTCGCTGTTCGATATTGTGCGTTTGCGCTCAGGAGGCTCCCTGGTTAGCGTTCAGCGGTGAAAAAGCCCGATAAACACTATCTTAAAATGATTAGAACCAAAATGAGCACGTGAACATTTGACAATGAGCACGTTAACATCCGGCTGGGATGTATAGAAACAAAACAACTTCAAACAGCCGCGAACGGTTGTATTTGTTCGGTAAGCGGTTTTGATTGACAGAAGTTTTCATGTTGTGGTATATGGCTCGGGTATCATGAGCACGTTATCAATGTATGTACGATGCGCCATGGGCGCGGGGAATAGTTGGGAAGCAGGTTAGCGTGGAAGGCATGGATCAGCAGACAAGGAATGGTCGTTCGGCGAGCGCGGCAGAGGTTGCGGCGCTCGCTGGCGTGAGCCGCCAGACTGTGTCTCGCGTGGTCAACGGTATGCCCAACGTGGCGGAAAAGACGCGCAAGCGTGTGCTGGCCGCCATGGAAGAGCTGGGCTTTCGTCCCAATTTTGCTGGAGCGGCGTTGCGCGGCGGGTCGTATCGTTCTATTGGCCTGTGCATGTACAACATCACACGTGTCGGTAACCTGGCGACGCTCGAGGGTATCATGCAAGCGGCGCGCGAGCACGATTTTGCCGTCACTATGATCGAGATGGGCGGCGACAAGCCCTATGCACTTGCCGATGCCTCGCGCCGCATGGTCGAGCGACCCGTCGACGGCATGATTCTCAACATGAACCGCATGGCTCCCGATTTTGAGGAGTTTGTTCCCCAGCCGGGAATGCGAACGGTCATCCTGTCCATGTATGCGCATCCGCGCTGCACGACGATCGACTCCGACCAGTATGGTTCGTGCGAGCTGTTGACCAATTATCTGCTGGAACATGGTCACTCGAATATGCGGTTTGTGGCGGGTCCGGAAAACTCGATTTCCTCGCGTTTTCGTGAGGCCGGTTGGCGCGATACGCTGGGTCGTGCTCATGTCGATGCCGCTCCGATGCTGCGTGGCGATTGGAGTGCGGACAGTGGGTACGCCATGGGCGAGCGGATTGCGGCCGAGGTGCTTGCCGGCGGGTCGCAGGCGCCGACTGCCGTGCTTGCGGCAAATGACCAGATGGCGCTGGGCGTTATCGCCGCGCTCGAGAACGCGGGCCTGTCCGTGCCCGACGACGTGAGCGTGGTTGGTATCGACGACGCACTCGAGGGACTTGTTCCTCACAATCGGCTGACGACGCTGCGATTTGATTTGCGCGGTGTCGGTAAGCTTGCGTTTGAGGCGGCGATTGGAGAGAGCTCGTCTATCGAGGCGATTCATGTGCCGAGCACGCTGGTCGAACGCTCGACTGTTAGGGACATACGGGGTTAGGTCCTACTCCGTTTGTCTCGATTTGTAACAGGTAGACGGTCAAAAGCGGGCTACGTGTTACAGATTTAGATTCTTCGGAAAGAGCAATCCTGTTCGTCTCAATCTGTAACAGCTAGGACCAAAAAACTCAGCTAGATGTTACAGATTGAGACGAACGGCTTCCGACCTGAACAAAAAGGTCGGGGGCGGCTCGCCGTGTGACGTGCCGCCCCCGGCTGAGAAATGGGGACAGGTTATGTGGGCGGTGCAACTCCGCCAACCGCTCGTCGCAAGCCGCTAGTCCAGACGACGGGTCTGCGCCACGTGCTTATACCAGTATGCGCTTGCCTTGGGCGTGCGCTTCTGGGTTTCAAAGTCAACGTAGAAGAAGCCGTAACGCTTGTTGTAGCCATTGGTCCAGGAGAACTGATCCTGCAGGCTCCACAGGAAGTAGCCGCCCACGTTGACACCCACCTCCATGGCCTTGAGCAACCAGCGCAGGTGCTGCTCGATGTAGTCGATGCGCGGCTGGTCGTCCACAAAACCGTCCTTGTAGGGGTCCTTGTAGCCCATGCCGTTCTCGGTGATGAAGATCTGCTTGTAGTTGGGGTAGCGCTGCTTAATGTAGACGAGCAGATCGAACAGGCCCTCGGGATAGATGATCCAGTCCCAGTCGGTGGTGGGGATACCAGGCTTGTTCACATGCTCGCCAATACCCTTAACGCGCCAGCGGCCGGTGCCCTTCTCGCCCGTACCGTTGTGGTGCAGGTCGTTCTCGCCATCGTAAGCCTTCAAAAAACGGCACTGGTAGTTGTTAACGCCCAGGTAGTCGTTGTAGAGCGCGGCCTCGCGCATGATTTCCAGATCCTCGTCCAGGATCTCGATGGTGCCGCCCGAGACGGCAGCCAGGCGGTTGGCGCACTCGAGGGTGTCGGGGGCATAGTCGCCGCGGAAGGTGGCGTCGAGCAAGAACTGGTTCTGCAGCACGTGCTCGTTGTTGGCGGCTTTGATGTCGGCGGGGTCGTTCTCGTTGAGCGGATACTTAAACTCCAGCGACTGGATGACGCCGATCTTGCCCTTAAAGCCGCCGTTGTGGAAGGCCAGCACGGCCTTGGCGTGGGCGAGCATCATGTTGTGCTCGCACTGGAAAGCCTCGGCCAGATGCGCCTTGACGCCACCGGGGAAGGTGCCCTCGATGTAGGTGTTGGAGGCGTCGGCCCAGATCTCGTTAAAGGTGAACCAGTAGGTCACCTGGTCGGCGTACTCCTTAAAGCAGAAGGTGGCAAAGTCCACAAAGGCGTCGATGGTCTCGCGGTTGAGGAAGTCGCCCTTCTCAAAGAGGGGCAGCGGCGTATCGAAGTGATGCAGCGTGACAAACGGCTCAACGTGGTGCTTGTGGCACTCGGCGAAGAGGTCGTGGTAGAACTGGACACCCTCGGGGTTGATTTCGCCGGTACCGTTGGGGAAGATGCGGCTCCAGGCGATGGAGAGGCGGATGCCGTTGATACCGAACTCCTCGCACAGCTCCAAGTCGACGGGGTACTGGTTGTAGAAGTCCGAAGCGGGATCGGGGGAAAAGCGCCCCTGGGCCTCCAAGAAGTCGTCCCAGGCGACTTTGCCCTTACCGTGGGTGCGGGTCTCGCCCTCTACCTGGTAAGCAGCAGTGGCGCCGCCAAAGACAAAGCCCTCGGGAAACTGCGCAGGCGGGTTGGTGACGCTAGCGGGGTTAACGGACATGATGATCCAATCGTTTAAATCGAAGGACCAGCCGGTCTTGGATGGTCGGCTGGCCCTGAGCGTTACTTACTTCGAAAGCTGCTCGGAGACGAAGGCGAGAGACTTATCGCCGTTCTGGGAGAGCTCGATGTACTGCTTGCCGCGGCAGGCGACGCACTTGTTGCCCACGCGCTCGCAGTCCTTCTGCAGGTCGGCCAGGTAGCTTGCGGCCTGCGGGGCCAGGACGACCAGGTCAAAGTCGGGAAGCATGTCAACGTGGTTGCCATAGGCCTCGGCAGCGGTCTCAAGATTGATGCCGCGCTCTTTGGCGGTCTTGGCCAGCGCGTTGGCGAGCAGGCCCGAGGTGCCGCCACCCTGGCAGAGCACGAGCACGCGCTTGCCGTTGAGGTCACTGGCGGCCGTTGTCTCAGTGGCGACAACGGCGGGAGCGTCGGCCTTCACGGCCTCGGCAGCAGCGCCGGCGGCAACGCTCTTGGCATCGGCCTTGCCCTGGAAGGCATCGTTGAGCTTGGCGGCCTTCTCGGCGTTCTTGGCGGCGAGCTCCTCCTGGGAAATCTCGGCCTCCTCGGCGCACTTCTGGGCGTCGTAGGCACGGAAGAACGGGTAGTACAGAACGAAGTCGACGACCAGGATAAGGGCGAGCATCACAAAGGCGAGCGGCTGGAAGCCCAGGCCCATGATGGTGCCGATGGGGCCGGGGACAGTCCAGGGCAGGGTGTACATAAAGCCGTTCATGCCCAAGAAGTCGATAAAGATCTTGAGGATCCAGATGTTGGCGATCGGGGCAAAGACAAACGGGACAAAGAAGACGGGGTTGAGCACGATGGGCGCGGCGAACAGCAGCGGCTCGTTGACGGCAAAGCAGACGGGGACGATGGCGGCCTTACCGACGGCGCGCATCTCCTGAGACTTGGCCAGGAAGCAGAACATAAAGACCAGGACGAGCGTGGCGCCGGTGCCGCCCATGCAGACGACGAAGTACTGGGCACCCTGGGTCAGGACAGCGGAAGCGTGCTGGCCAGCCTGGAACGCAGCCAGGTTGTCGGTCATGTTGGCAACGAGAGCGGCGGCGATGGCGGGCTCGACGATCGAGGGGCCGTGGACGCCCACGAACCAGAACAGGCTCATGGCGCCGTAGATCACAGCGAGGCCGATGTAGCCATCGGCAGCGGTGAACAGGGGCTGGAACACTTGGATGACGCCCTGGGCAAAGCAGAAGCCAAAAGCAGCGCGGAAGACGATGTCAAAAACCCAAAAGACGGTGATGCAGACGGAGAAGGGGATGATGTCCTTGAAGGTCTGCGAGATGTTGGGCGGAACCTGCTCGGGCATCTTGACGGTGATGTTGCGCTTAATGAAGAACTTGTAGATGATGCCGGTCACAAACGCAGCGATGAAGGCGGTCAGCAGGCCCTTGGAACCAAGGTAGGTGGTGTTGAAGCCGCTGGCGGCGTCCGTGGCGACCGTGTCGCTCGAAAGGAGCAAGAAGCCGATGATGGCCGCGCACATGCATGAGATAAAGTTAATCTGGTTATTCTTGGGCAGGTCGCGGTTCTGAGCGTCGGCGAAGTGCTTGGCTGTGGTGGCGGCGCAGGCGATGGCCAGGATGCCCATGGAGTAGTTGTAGCACTTCCACAGAGCGTTGTTGATGTCATCGGGCCAGTAGAAACCCCAGATGTTGGGGACCGAGGCTACCAGGCAGAAGATGGACGAGAAGATGATGATGGGGATGACGGAGATAAAGCCGTCGCGGATCGCCTTGAGGTACTTGTTGCGGGCGATCGCGTTGAAAAAGGGCTGGCCCTTTTCGATGATGGCGATGAGTTGCTCCATGCAATGCTCCTAAGAGTCGGTGGGTTAGCAACGATGGTAGCTTTTGACGTTCGGTTGCCAAAATGTTGACGTTGCCATTTTGTGACACAAAAAAAGACGCGAACCGGTGGTTCCTGTGCCTGCGAACCGTCGATTCCTTACGCGTAAACGTTTGAGCCGCCCGGTGGCTCTGTGTTTGCACAATGGCAACGTTAACATTTGGGCGACAAAAGCCGTTCGGGGAAGCAAAAATGTCGGTGAACGGTAGGTTTTGGGTGGTGAGCGTATGGTGGGGGAGGCGTTAGATATACTTGAAGACGTTTCATTTGACTGCGTAGGGTGCCACCAATGGCATCGTTGACATAGAAAGATCGACCTATGGCCGCTGTTAAAAAATCGGTATCCGTCAAAGACGTGGCGCGCCTCGCGGGCGTCTCGGAGCAGACGGTCTCGCGCACCGTGCACGATTCGCCCAGTGTGCGCCCCGAGACCAAGGAACGCGTGCGTGCCGCCATGCGCGAGCTGGGGTATCGCCCCAATTTCGCCGGTCGATCGCTGCGCCGTGGCAAGTTTAAGACCGTCGGCGTCGCCATGTTCAACATTACCGGTACCGGCAACCTCGACCGTATGGAGGGCTTTGCCGCCGCGGCCGACAAACATGGCTATGCCATCACCCTCACTAAAGTAGATGGACATCCCTATACCCTCGAGAGCGCATCGTCGCGCATGAGCGCGCTGCCGGTGGATGGCATGGTCGTGATCATGAATCGCATGCCGGCGGACTTTGGCACCTTCGAGCCGCTGCCCGGCATGCAGACGGTGCTCGTTACGATGCTGGAGCACCCGCTCTGTTCAACGGTCGATAACGACCAGTTCGATTGCTCGCGCCAGGTGGTCGAGTACTTGCTGGGGCGGGGGCACAAAACCGTGCACTTTATCTCGTGTCCCGAGCGCTCACTTTCGGGCATGCGGCGCGAGGAAGGCTGGCGCGAGACATTGCGCGCGCATGGAATTGAGCCGCCGCGACTCGTCCGTGGGGATTGGACGGCACAGAGCGGATATGCTGCCGGTCAGGCTCTGGCGGAAGATCCGACCTGTACGGCCATTTATGCTTCCAACGATGCCATGGCATACGGCTGCATTCGCGGGCTCGAGTCGTGCGGAAGGCGTGTGCCCGAGGAAGTGAGCGTGGTGGGTGTTGATGACAGCCTGGGCGATATCGTGCCCGACCGTCGCCTGACCACGGTGCGCTTTGACAACAAGCGCGTCGGCATGTGGGCGGTCGACAAGATTGCCGGCGCTGATGGGGGTGCGTCTGGCGTGGAGCACATGCTGATCCCCGGTGTGCTCGTAGAGGGCGATACGGTGCGCGATTTGCGTTAGGTGCGGCCCTGTTTGGGTTGCCGCTAATTGTGTTCGATATTGTTCAGATTGGTTTAAAAACCGTTCACGGGCGAAAAGTGACCGTTCATAGTTTGAAATTACGTTTTGAGCTGTTCTTTTTTGTTTGAATGTTATTGTTTCTGTCATACACAACGCAGCGCGTATGCCCGGACGCGATGCTCTCCATTGGTTCATATGTGAAAGGAACGCAATATGGCAACCAAAGAAGAAATCTCGATGGTTGGATTCGAGATCGTCGCATACGCAGGTGACGCCCAGACCGATCTGCTTGCAGCGCTCGATGCTGCTCGCGAGGGTGACTTTGAGAAGGCCGAACAGCTGCACAAGGATGCCAGCGATGCGCTCATCGGTGCCCACGACACGCAGACCAAACTGCTTTCGCAGGAGGCCGGCGGCGGCGAGATGGAGATGACCTTCATCATGGCTCACGCTCAGGACACTCTCATGACCACTATGATTCTGGAGAAGCAGACCCGCTTTACCATCGATGCCTACAAGCGCATCGCCGAGCTCGAGGCCAAGCTCGCCTAACGAGCCCTCACAACCAAGTCCCCTTCCAAAAGCTCTGCCGCTACCCGCGGCAGGGCTTTTTCTGTCCTCCTCCAAGTTGCGGTGAAATGGGGACTGAATAGGGGCCGGCGGGCGCAAAACAATCCCTATTCCACCGCAACTCATCCGGAGATAGTCATTGGGGACAGTCTTGGTGCGCTTCGTTCGTCCTCCCGTTCGATTTTTGCTCGGTGGGTATACTTTCTTTCGCATTAAGCCCCGGACTGAGGAGGTGTCCAAATGCCGGACAACGGATTGATTCAAAAGACAGATGCGCGCGAGATGGCTCATGGGCGTCCTGTCCAGATAACCGAGCATACGACGGTAACCGAGCTGCAGCCCAGCCTGTCCGATGTCGTGTGCGCAAACAAAAAGCTGCAGATTGGCTTTATCGTTGCGCTCGTGGTACTGGCGCTGTTGTCGGGCTTTGTAGCTCGTCCGCATTTTGCCGATACCAAGACTTGGGACTCCACCATCGAGGTCATCGATCAAAAGAAGGGCAATGTTTTGGCGCTCACAACCTCGTGCGTCGCCCTATCTGCGGGTATCACTGCGCTGCCGGGCGATACGGGAACGCCAGTTGCCGAGCAGCTCGCGCAGCTTTCGGGAAACTTGGGTATCGTGCTTGCCGTGCTCTACCTCGAAAAATATCTGCTGACCATTTTATGGTCGGTCGGGCTGGGCATCCTGATTCCGTTCTCGCTCGTACTCTTCGCGGTGTCGCTTGGCATTCACGGACGCTGGAGCACGAGCGCGGTCATTCGCCGCGTGGCAACGCGTGTGCTGGTGGTCGCCATAATTGGCATGGCGTTGGTGCCTGCAAGCGTTTGGGTGTCGCAGAAGGTCGACGAAACGTATCGCGTTAGCATCGAGGCGGCCGAGCAAAAGGCGGCCGACGCTGCGGGTGCGGCAAATAGCGATAGCTCCAAAACAAGCAAGAAAAAGACCGAGTCCGCAGAGTCCAAGAGCGTGCTCGAGCAGCTTGCCGACGGTGCCTCGGGCCTCGTCACGTCGGTGACCAGCGGCGCCAAGCAGATGACCGATGAAATTGTGCAGCAAGTGACCGATCTCATCGAAGGCGTCATTGTGATGATCGTGACCTCGTGCGTTATCCCGCTGCTGGTGCTCGCGGCGTTTCTGTGGCTGGGACACACGCTACTGGGGATTGATATTTCCGGCCCGGCGAACTATTTGACGGGCCGCTTTCTGAGTGCTCCGTCCAAGCACGCCAAGAAGGGCAGGCAGTCTGAGTAGGCGGCAAAGCGTTCTTTGGAAGATCAACTGTAAGAAGGGCGGCCGAGACACGTTCTCGGCCGCCCTTTTGTTTGTTGAATACGCGGTCGCTACGTCCGCGTCGGGTCCAGACGGTCGGCAATCATCCGTGAACGGTATTTGTTCAAAAAAGAACAAAGATAAACAAATAATTCTTGCAGTTGATGTTCGAATGTGTTCAAATAAACACGAACAGTGAAGAACCGCACATTCAGATGCCCGGACCTGAACGCGATTCAACACTTCCAAACAGAAACTACGCACCTGCGTATCTCTCAAGGAGGATGTCATGAGGGTTGTAATCGCTTCCGATGCCGACGGTATGTCGATGAAGGAGTCCATCAAGGAGATGCTCATCGCCGACGGTCACGAGGTCGTCGACTATTCCGAGACCCCTGCCGCGGACTTTGTCGATTCCGCGACCGCCGTTGCCAAGGACCTGCTGGAGCACAAGGATTCCCAGGGCTTCGCATTCGATAAGTACGGCGTCGGCTCCTATATGGCCGCCGTCAAGATCAAGGGCATGGTCGTCGCCAACATTTCCGACGAGCGTTCCGCCTACATGACCCGCGAGCACAACGGCTCGCGCATGGTCACCATGGGCCCGGGCGTTGTGGGCACCGAGGTTGCCAAGAAGATCGCCCGCGAGTTCCTGCGCGCCCAGTACGCCGGCGGCCGTCACCAGATCCGTGTCGACATGCTCAACAAGATGGCCTAACGAGAGCCACCGAGAACTCGAACTTCTACCTCAACTTGTGAATTCAGACGAAAGGACGTTCTGATGAAGAAGACCATCGCAATCGGTTGCGACCATATCGTTACGGACGAGAAGATCTATCTGGCCGACCGCCTGGAGCAGGCTGGCTACAAGGTGCTCGACTGCGGCACCTACAGCCACACCCGTACGCACTATCCCATCTACGGTAAGGCCGTGGGCGAGGCTGTTGCCAGCGGCAAGGCCGACTTTGGCGTGGCCCTGTGCGGCACCGGCATCGGCATCACCAACGCCGTCAACAAGGTTCCCGGCGCCCGCTGCGCCCTGGTTCGCGACATGACCTCTGCCCTGTATGCCCGTCGCGAGCTCAACGCCAACATCGTGGGCTTTGGCGGCAAGATCACCGGCGAGTTCCTGATGGCCGATATCATGCTTGCCTTCCTGGAGGAGCCCTACGAGAAGACTCCCGAGCACGATGCCCTGATCGCCAAGATCGATGCCTGCAATAAGGCCGACGCCGAGGCTCAGGCCGACCCGCACTTCTTTGACGAGTTCCTCGAGAAGTGGGACCGCGGCGAATACCACGATTAGCGGGTATCCGGCGTAATTAACTAGTCCGTTGACGGCTCGCGTTTCTGTGATGGGGCGCGGGCCGGTTTGCTATCAGCCCAATTGGCCCAGCGGGCTGGACGTGCATTGTTCTTTTGTTTGCGGCGCTGCCTCATTACCTTTCTGCTAAAGGCACGACGTTCACAATGGATCGTGCGAGATGATATGTGAAGGAGAAGATTCCCATGGAGTTTGTTCTTGATAACGGCTCTGTCCGCATTGCGTTGAGCACGGCTGGCGGATCGTTCACTTCTATTACGGCCAACGGCCGTGAGTACCTGTGGCAGGGTGACCCGGCGGTCTGGTCGGGCCAGGCACCCATTTGTTTCCCGATCTGCGGCGGCCTTCGTGACGGTCGCGCAATGACCATGGGCGGCCGCGAGGTTAAGCTCGCCCGTCACGGCTTTGCTCGCAAACAGGAGTGGAAGCTCGAGGAGCAGGGCGACAACATGGTCGCGCTGAGCCTAAGCTCTGCCGACCATGCCGAGTTGCTCGAGCAGTACCCGTATCCGTTTAAGATCGTTGCTCGTTACACGATCGATGCGGCTAAGGTGGCCGTGTCGTACGAGGTGACCAATGAGGGCACCGAGGACATGCCGTTCTTTGTGGGTGGCCACCCTGGCTTTAAGTGCCCGCTTGACGAGGGCGAGTCCTATGACGACTACGAGCTCCATTTTGATCAGCTCGAGGCCGCCGAGCTCTGTACTGCCGTTCCTTCGACGGGTCTGATTGATGTTGAGCATCGCAGCAAGAACCCCATGATCGACCAGAACCTGCCGCTGACCCACGAGCTCTTCGACTTCGCGGAGACCATCTTTGACGTGCTCGAGAGCCGCGTGGTTACGCTGACCAAGAAGACCGAGGACAAGGGCGTGCGCCTGACGTTCCCCGATATGCCGTACCTGATTGTGTGGAGCAAGCCCGAGGGCGACTTTGTGGCCGTGGAACCGTGGGGCGGCCTGTCCACCTGCTCCGACGAGGACGATATTCTGGAGCACAAGCGCGGCTGCCTGGTGGCCAAGCCGGGGGAGACCGTCACCCGCGGCTTTGAGATCGAGATCCTTTAACGAGCTATCGTATGTTTGGGGCCGCGCGTGTCGTGCCCCGGAAACAGGAGTTCAATATGATTCTGACCGTTACCATGAACCCGTCGATTGATACGCGCTATCAGCTCGATAAGCTGATCATCGACGATGTTAACCGTGTGACGCCCGAAAAGACCGCTGGCGGCAAGGGCCTCAACGTGAGCCGTGTGCTGCTGCAGTTGGGCGACGATGTGCTCGCGACCGGTCTGCTCGGCGGTCACATGGGTGCCTATATGGCCGAGCTCATGGATGCCGATGGCGTCAAGAACGACTTTGTGCCCATCGCTGGCGAGACACGCATCTGCCTGAATATCCTGCACGAGGGCAACCAGACCGAGCTGCTGGAGAGCGGCCCGCAGATCGCCCCGGCCGAGCTCGAGGCCTTTACGGCCAAGTTCGCCGAGCTTGCAGCGAAGGCGGACGTTGTGACGCTTTCGGGCTCGCTGCCGCGCGGCGTCGATGCCGGCTACTATGCCGAGCTCGTCAAGATCGCTGAGGAGGCGGGCGCCAAGGTGCTGCTCGATACCTCGGGTGCATCGCTGGAGGCCGCGCTTGAGTCCGACGCTAAGCCTGAGCTCGTAAAGCCCAACCTGACCGAGATTAACGGCCTGCTGGGTACGTCCTTTACGACTGATGATGTCGATGCCCTGCGCGAGGCGCTCGCCGCCGATGGCCGCTTTGCCGGTATTCCCTGGGTTGTCGTTTCGATGGGCGCTGCCGGTTCGGTGGGCTTCCATGAGGGTCGCGCGTTCCGCGCCAAGACGCCCGCGATTGCGGCTGTGAACGCTACGGGTTCCGGCGACTCGACCATCGCCGGCTTTGCGCATGCCATTGCTGCCGGCGCCGACGACGTCACGGTGCTCAAGACCGCCAATACCTGCGGCAAGCTCAACGCCATGGATCCCAAGACCGGCCACCTGGTCATGGACCGCTGGGACGAGGTCTACAACAGCGTTGTCGTGACTGAACTCTAGGGTTACGGCGTTTTACCAAACGCCGAAACGGCTCGACGCTACAAACGCCCCTAAGCGGCAATCTGACGTTCAATCGTCGGGCATGACCAGAAGGTCAATGCCCTCCTCTTTCACGTCACCTTGCTCGCTTAGGGGCGTTTTCGCTGTCGTTGCCAAGACACCGGCGTTGCCTTGGTCGCAAGTAGTCATTGGGGACGCTCTTTAATGACTAGTCGTTTAAGAACGCCCCTTAAGAATGACCCCAATGACTACACTCAAAAACGGCGCCCGCCGGCGATGTTGCCGGCGGGCGCCGTTGTCTTGAAGACGAAATGATCCGTTTTCCTCCGTCCCCAAGGGATCATTACAACGAGTCGATAAAGCGCTGTTGGGCGGCGCGGCCGGCTTCGTCCCACTTAAAGACGCCGGCGTTGTCGAGCACGTGGCCAAACACCACGCCGACCTCTTCGTGCAGGATGTCGATGGCGTTGTCGGCCGTAAGCTCATCGGCACGACGAACAAAGACGTCCTCGGCCCATGCGGCGTGGCTGCGGCAAAGGTCGTCGCCCTCGAGCGCGCCGGCGAGATCGTAGCTGGCATCGGCCTTGGCCGCCAGCAGGTGCTCGCGGACAGCGCCGAGCTCGGGAACCAAGCGCGGCGGTAAAATGGCCAGGCCCATGACCTCGATCAGGCCGATGTTCTCCTTTTTAATATGGTGATACTCGGCATGCGGGTGGAACACGCCCAGCGGATGCTCGTCGGTCGTGATATTGCAGCGAAGCGCCAGGTAGGCCTCGTAGATCTCGCCGCCGGCATTGCCGCGGGAATCGACGCGGCGGATGACGGGCGTCACGGTGTTGTGCGCTACGCCGTCGACTGTGTGCGCGACGATGCCAACCGACTCATCGGTCCACTCGCGCCAAGCGAGGATAATCTTCTCGGCAGCGTCGAGCAGCTGAGCGCGGTCATGCGAGCGCAGGCGCAGCACCGAAAGCGGCCATTGCAGCACAGTGCCGCTGACCTGGTCAAATCCGGGTACGCTAAACTGCGAGACCTCGGCGGCATGCATCATGGGGAACTCGTGCGCACCGCCTTGGAAGTGGTCGTGCGAAAGAATCGAGCCGCCCACGATGGGCAGGTCGGCGTTGGAGCCAATAAAGTAGTGCGGGAACAGGTCCACAAAGTCGAGCAGGCAGGTCAGTCCCTTACGGTCGACGTGCATCGGGCGATGCTCGGAGCTCATGGCAATGCAGTGCTCGTTAAAGTACGCATACGGGCTGTACTGGAAGCCCCAGCGCTCGCCGTCGAGCTGGATGGGGATGACGCGCAGATTCTGGCGGGCGGGGTGAGCGCCGCCGTCGGCTGCGGCGGAACGTCCGGGATAGCCCTCGTTTTCGATGCAGAGCTGGCAGGCGGGATACTTCTCGCCCGTGTTCTTGGCTGCACCTGCCGCGGCGATATCGCGCGGGTCCTTCTCAGGCTTGGACAGGTTGATAGTGATCTCCAGGTCACCCCAGTTGGTGGAAGTGCTCCATTTGATGTTGCGCGCGATGGCGGCGCGGCGCACGTAACCGGCGTCACAGCACAGGCCGTAGAACCAGTCGGTCGCGGCGCGGGGTTCGTGGACGCCCATACGTCCGTTGAACTCCTCGTTTACAACCGAAGGCCTCGGCATGAGCCCGCCCATGATGCGCATGGCGATGCGGTCGCGGCCCGACGCCGTGTCCTCGGCAGCACCGTTGGCCACGGCGGCCTCGGAAAGCGCGGCAAGCGTGCCCTCCAGGTCAAAGTCGGGGAGTGTATCGGGGTGCAAGAGCGAAATCTTCTCGGTCTTGAGCGCCCAAGCCATGTCGAGCGCGGGACCCGTGGCGCCGATGCACTCCAAAATGGTGTTGTATGCCCAGATGCGATCGTCCTGGCCGATCATCGATCGGTGAATAGCGTACTCGATCAGGTTCTGCGCGGCCTCGCGCACGTCAGTCATTACAGCCATGCCGCGTAAGCCCCCTTGTCAGAGATGGCGTAGTGACGGGCAGAGCCCTCGCCCAGCCAGCTGTTCATCTTGGTGATGAAGGTGTCGACCAGATCGAGCGGCACGAAAGCCTGGATGGTACCGCCAAAGCCGCCGCCGTGAATACGAACGGCGCCACGGCCGTCGAGCACATGCTCGGCAAGAGCAAGCGCGTACATGGAAGGCTGCTCGGCACCCAGTTTGGCAACAACATTCTGCAGGTACATGGCAGAGCTGGCGCCGGACTCGCGCGTCAGGACCAGGAACTGGTCAATGTCGCCGGCGTTCAGGGCCGCCCAGCGTTTATCGACCAGGCCGTTCTCGTACCAGTAGTGAACGGCGCGCAGGCAGGCACGGTCGCCCAGCTTGGCGCGCAGCTCGGGGAGCTTGGCGTCAAAATCGGCAACGTTTACCTCGCACAGGCGTGCCTTGCCAAACTCGGCGGCGACGTCTTGCATTTCGCGCGGAACGGCCGCGTAGTCATCGGTGGCGGCCACGTGGTCGGCGCCGACCTTAACGAGCACGAGCGCATAGCCGTGGTCCTCAAAGTTGAGCTCGAGCTTCTGGGTCTTAGGCTGAGCCTGGTCCTCAAAGTCCATGTAGGCAAGGCCGCCCAGACATACGGCGGCCTGGTCCATCAGACCGCAGGGCTTGCCGTAGTAGTTGTTCTCGGTGCGCTGGCTCATCTGAGCGAGCGTGACGGGCTCAATGGCGGGCGCGCCCCAGAGCGTCTCCATGGCACGACCGTACGCGGCCTCGACGGCGGCAGAGCTGGAAAGGCCACCACCCGAGGGGACGGAGCAGGTGAAGGCGAAGTCGAAGCCGTGGGGCTCAACGCCAAGGGCTGCAATCTCGTGTGCCATGCCGCGGACGAGGCTTGCGGACGTGCCCTTCTCGGACTCCTGAACATCCAGCGTGTCGAGCGTGATCTCAAACGTAGGATAGCCCTCGTCGGCGACGCGAATCCTGTTGGAGTCGGTTGCCACGGCGATACCGTCGACAGCGACATCGAGCGAGCCGGCGATAACGTGACCGCCCTCGTGATCGGTGTGATTGCCGCTGATCTCGGAACGCCCGGGCGCGTGCACGTAGAGCACCTGGCGGTCGCCGATGGGGCCAAACTCCTCCTCAAACAGCTTGGTGAGCGTGGCGAGTGTCTTTTCGTCGGGGGCGGTCATGGTGTCTTCCTTTCTTGGTTATCCCGAGCTACCGGGCTTTGCTTATGAGTACGTAAACATATCAAGGTGCGAGGAAGTAGACGGGAGTCATAACGCTGCTCCCTCGCATCTCGACGAGGGTGGGTTAACAAATCGTCGAGAATCGGTACACGATTGTCGAGCTAAACGGGTGGTCAGGCGTGCAGACGGGATGTGCCCAATCTGTGTGATGGTTGTTGTCAGGCCAAAACTCGGGCTCAAATGCGACGCCGTCGCGAGGACCGTAACTGCAGCCGTCTTTGGCGTCGATATCGCTGAGCCAGTTGCCGGTATACAGATGCGCGCCCGGTGCGGTTACGAAGATGTCGAGCGTGCGGCGCGAGTTTGGATCTTGCAAGCGCAGTGCGTGGCGCGGGTCGGCGTCGGGGGTAAAGCTATCCAGGCAGAAACAATGGTCAAAGCCCCGTGCAATCTTGAGCTGCTCGTCGTTCGCCTCGATGTCGCGGCCGAGCGCCTTGGGTGCGCGGAAATCGAATGGCGTACCGGCCACGGGGCGAACCTCGCCAGAAGAGACGTTGTCCTGGCGCTGGGGGAGGAAAGCCTCGGCGTCGATAGTCGCGACCTGGTCCAGAACCGTGCCGGCATCGTGCCCCGCAAGGTTGAAGTACGTGTGGTTGGTCATGTTGACGAAGGTGTCGGCATCGGTAACGCAGCTTTGCGTGCAGGTGAGCTCTGCGGCACCCGTTGGCCCTGCCTGCAGGACATAGGCAACGGTAAAGGTGCGGTTGCCCGGGAGGCCCAGTTCGCCGTCGACCAACTTGCATGTAAAACTCACCGTGTTGGTAATCTCGTCGACCGTGGCGTTCCACACGCGCTTATGAAGGCCATGTTCAAGGTCGGTGTGCAGATTATTGGCTTTGTTGGGACCATCGTTGCATGCCATCTGATAGACCGTGCCGGCAATCTCGATTTGGCCTTTATCCGTTCGGTTGGCCGAAGGCCCAATGGTTCCGCCGTAGCACGCCGGATTGTCGAAGTAGCCATCGAGGGCATCGAAGCCGAGCGCGATGTCGGCAACATCGCCTGAGGCATCGGGAACCTCGATGCTAAGGATGGTCGCGCCATAGTCCATAACGCGCACGCGGGCACCTGCGCAAACAAGGTTATAGACCGTAACCGGCGAGCCGCCGGGGGCGGTGCCGAACGGAGTTGTGGTAATCATGAGCGTCCTTTCGAATACGACGCCATGGCCTGTGCGCCCGGAGCGCAGGCCATCATGGTATCGGTGTGCTTACGCCTTATGTTAACGTACTCATAGCCTGGAACCACGGACTTCTTCGCTTTCCTGCAATCGGTCGAAAATGAGCCGTGAACGGTATTCAGGTGGTATTGAGGGCGCTGCATAACTGCTGATAGGTATAGTAGAGTACGTTAACATTATCGGAAGACAACAAAGCCTCCCGTGTGACCAGCAATTTCGCATGGGGTATTTAGGCTTCCTACAGGAGCGAAGGTGATTTTGTGGCAAGGCGCCCTTCCAACGACACGGGTTCGCGTCCGGTTTCCATGGCCGACGTTGCCCGCGCTGCCGGTGTTTCGCAGCAGACGGTTTCGCGCGTTGCCAACGGATTGCCCAACGTGAACGAACAGACGCGTCAGCGCGTGCAGGCAGCCATGCAGGAGCTCGGTTTCCGTCCGAGCTATGCCGGTCGCTCGCTGCGCGACGGCCGCTACCATTCGGTCGGGCTGTGCGTTAACGACGTCACCAAGTTCGGTAACCTTACGATGATCGACGGCATTGCCAGTGCAGCCCGCGACCGCGGTTGTGCTATCACGCTGGTCGAGATGTCCAAGACTGAGGAGTTTTCGCTTGCCGAGGCAACGCGTCGTATGGCAGCGCTGCC
Source organism: Collinsella aerofaciens (assembly GCF_040926405.1). Lineage (GTDB taxonomy): Bacteria > Actinomycetota > Coriobacteriia > Coriobacteriales > Coriobacteriaceae > Collinsella. The sequence goes on along the minus strand of NZ_JBCOIG010000018.1, from coordinate 7,512 downwards.
CGTGGACGGCATCATTATCGGCATGAGTCGTATGGCGCCCGATTTTGAGGCGTTTGATCCGCTGCCGGGCATTGGCACGGTTATCGTCACCATGTATGCGCACCCGCGGGTGACCACGGTCGACTCCGACCACTATGGCTGTTCTCTACTGCTTATGGATCATCTGTTTGAGCTGGGCCACGAGCAAATTCGCTTTATCGGCGGTCCGTCCTTCTCGGTCGACGAGCAGTTCCGTCGGGCCGGTTGGAGAGATTCTCTCGAGCGCAGGCATATCAAAATGGCTGAACCGCTCGAGGGTGACTGGTCTGCCAACAGCGGTTACGAAGCCGGCAGATATCTGGCTGAGCACGACCGCACCATGACGGCGATTTACGCGGCAAATGACCAGATGGCAAACGGTGCGATCGCTGCGTTGCGCGACAGCGGATTGCGTGTGCCCGAGGACGTGAGCGTGGTGGGCGTCGATGACTCGCTCGACGACTTTGTCGCGCATAACGAGCTCACGACCGTGCGATTCGATCTACATCAGCGCGGACGCGAGGTATTCGAGCATGCGGTTCCCAAAGCGGGGGCAACGGGCAAGACTGTTGCCATTCGTATTCCGGGCAAGCTCATCGTTCGGCACACCACGGCAGAGCCTCGCGTATAGTTTTTGCAGGTCAAAAGCGGTATATTCCGCATCAATAACAATCGGTAAGGATGCTGGCAGATAGCCGTGGCTACGAGGGCGAGTGCTATGATAGACGGGTTCTTTTGTCTATCTAGGAGGCTTTGCCTGATGGAGATCACCAAGGATATCCGCTACATTGGCGTCAACGATCACGACATTGACCTGTTCGAGGGCCAGTACGATGTGTCCGAGAATGGTATGGCATACAACAGCTACGTTATCTTGGGCGAAAAGATCGCTGTCGCCGATTCAGTCGACGGCGGTTTTGTTGACGAGTGGCTCGGCAACCTCGAGGCCGTGCTCGATGGCCGCACGCCCGACTACCTGATCGTCCATCACATGGAGCCCGATCACTCCGCCGGCATCGCCGCCTTTATGGAGCGCTATCCCCAGGCGCAGATTGTTGCCAGCATGGGCGCCTTCCGTATGATGGTCAACTACTTTGGCACCGACTTCCCCGAGCGCAAGATGGTCGTCAAAGATGGCGACGTGCTCGACCTGGGCGGCCACAGCCTAACCTTTGTCGGTGCCCCCAATGTTCACTGGCCCGAGGTGCTCTTCTCCTACGAGTCCACCGACAAGGTGCTCTTTAGTGCCGACGGTTTTGGCAAGTTTGGCGCCAACGACATCGAGGATCCCGAGGGCTGGGCTTGCGAAGCGCGCCGTTACTACTTTGGCATCGTCGGTAAGTTCGGCAAGTTCGTGCAGGCCGTCCTCAAGAAGGCCGCCGACCTGGACATCCAGATTATCTGCCCGCTCCACGGCCCCGTGCTGACTGAGAACCTGGGCTACTACCTCGACACCTATAACACCTGGTCGAGCTATCAACCCGAGGACGAGGGTATCACGATTGCCTACGCGAGCGTGTACGGGCATCTGAAGGCTGCCGTCGAGGAGCTCGCATCTGCGCTTGAGGCTCGCGGCCAGAAGGTCTCCGTCTTTGACCTGGCTCGTGACGACATGGCCGAGGCCGTTGAGGATGCGTTCCGCTACGACCGTCTGGTGCTCGCCTCCATCACCTATCAGGGCGAGATCTTCCCGTGCATGAGCACCTTCATCCATACGCTCGCCGAGCACGCCTACCAGAACCGTACGGTGGCGCTCGTCGAGGCCGGCTCTTGGGCACCCGCGGCTGCCAAGGTTATGACCAAGGAGCTCGAGGGCATGAAGGACATCACCCTGACGCAGAACAAGGTGACTGTGCTGGGCTCGCTCAACGAAGCCTCGCGCGCCCAGATCGAGGCCCTCGCCGACGAGCTGTCCAAGTAGCGACACGCTCACTTTTGACGCTCAGCCATCACAACCACCACAAAGGGGACAGGCACCTTTGTGGTGGTTTTTGTTTAAGCGCCGGCGATGATGAGGGCTGGACGTGCGCTGTCGGTGGCCTCGGCGATTGAGGTGGCGACGGCATGATCGGGGTCACGGTCCATCACGATGGTGTCGACATCAGTCAGTTCGGCAAAGCGGTACATGCCGCGTCCGTTAACCTTGCTAGCGTCCATGAGGGCGACGCTTTGATGGGCTCCGGCGATCATAGCTGTTTTGGTCTCGGCCATCTGGGGAAAGTCGGTCGTAAAGCCGCAGCCGGGAACAAAAGCGCCAGGGCACATGACGGCAAGATCGGCGTGGACCATTTGGAGAGCCTGCATGGTAAGTGGGCCGTACAGATAGCGATGACCTTTGCGCAGTGCCCCGCCCAGCATGACGACATCGACCGAGGGCATGCTCTCGTCAATATAATCGGCGATGGTAATGTCGGCCGTGATAACGGTGATGCCGTCGCGCTGATCAAGGAGCCGGACGAACTCGAGCGCCGTGGTGCCCGAGTCGACGAGCAGGGTGTCACCGTCATTGACGAGTTCAATGGCGCTTTGTGCGATGGCTTGTTTGGCGGCGACGTTGACATTGATGCGGCGATCCTGCGTGGAAACAGTCAGACGCTTGTGGAGCGATACGGCGCCACCATGCGTGCGGCGCAGCTTGCCTGCTTCGGCGAGCGCGTCCAGGTCGGCGCGGGCGGTGACGGAGGACACGCCAAAGGTCTGGGCGATTTCTGCTACCTGCACCGAGGCGTTGTGCTCGAGCATTTCCATGATGGCGGCGCGGCGTTCGTCGGCAAAAGCACGGTTGGTAGCTTGGGTCATGTCTGCTCCATTCTCGGCTAAATTTGCAGGAATTGTGTTGACTCTATTTTCGTTCATTTTCTTTTTGAGTAAGAAAACACCTTTCGATTACTTATCTTTTCTATAAAAGAAAGACGCTCAACGCTCAAAATTCAATATCGAACACGCCCGCCCGGCCCCAATTCCTTCCGTTTACTTTTCAAAAACGACTGTATTGACCTGCATGGGCTCAATATCTCGCACATGCAAAGACGCTGAATTTCATACAATGAGCGCAGTAAAACGCAAGGTAAAACGCTTTGTGAACAACTACGCCCGATGTCCAGATGCGGGCGAGGGAGAGGAGCAAACGCTCATGGCACTTGTTACCACCGAAAAGATGCTCAAGGACGCTCAGGCCGGCCACTACGCTGTTGGCGCTTTCAACGTCGAGAACCTCGAGTTTGTTATGGCCGTTCTGGCCGCTGCCGAGGAGACCAAGTCCCCCGTCATCATGCAGACCACCCCGGGCACCATCAAGACCGCTGGCCTGGACTACTTCTACGGCATGGTCAAGGCTGCTGCCGAGCGCGCTACGGTTCCCGTTGCCCTGCACCTCGATCACGGCGATGGCTACGAGCGCTGCATGCAGGCTCTCCGCACCGGCTACACTTCCGTCATGATCGACGGCTCGCACGAGTCCTTCGAGGATAACATTGCCCTGACCAAGTCCGTCGCCGACGCTGGCCGCGCCATGGGCGTGCCCGTCGAGGCCGAGCTCGGTAAGGTTGGCGGCAAGGAGGACGACGGTCCTGCGGTTGAGGGCGAGAGCCCCTACACCGATCCGGCCGAGGCCAAGGAGTTCGTCGAGCGTACCGGCTGCACCTCCCTCGCAATTGGCGTTGGCACCAGCCACGGCGTGTACACGAGCGATCCGCACATCGAGCAGTCCGTGGTCAAGGCCATCCGCGACGCCGTCGACGTGCCGCTGGTTCTGCACGGCACCTCCGGTGTGCCCGATGAGCAGGTCGCCGAGGCAGTCAAGAACGGTATCTGCAAGGTTAACTACGCCACCGAGCTGCGTCAGGCCTATACCAAGGGCTTCATGGCCTACATGGCCGAGAACCCCGCCTGCTTCGACCCCAAGAAGCCGGCCAAGGAGGGCATGCGTGAGATCACCGAGCTGGTTAAGATCCGCATGACCAACCTCAACTCTGTGGGCAAAGCAGAGTAACAGCAAGGGTACTCTGATCCCACCGGACGGCTTGGGCGGGTCCCCGTACTTAGTTTCCAAAACGTCCTCGCGCATGAAGGCCCCCGTTGCCTCGCTTCTACGAAGCGTTGGCAACGGGGGCCTTCGCGCTGCGGAATGATTTTGGAAACTAAGTACGGGGACCCGCCCAAGCCGTCCTGCTCGATCGCCCTTGTGGCGTTAGGGCGGAAAGGATGGGGCGCGAGGGGCGCTTTGTTGATGAGGGGTTAGTATGCCCGGGCTTGGTTGGGGAAGGTTTTGTCTAGAGATGCTTGGAGCTTTTCGAACGATGCTCGTAAGTTGTGGCTCTGGTCGGTTGAGCGTTTGGCTTTTGTGGTTGGGGAGTCGAGGAGGCCGTTTCTCTGTGTCGGGGGGAAGGAGAAAAGGTCTGCATGTGTTAGGGATGGCTGCTGTGCTGCGTCATTGGAAGAATGCATGCTTATGCGGCCTCCTCGATGTCCACCAAAAGGTTGCGCACGGGGTGTGCTGCTAGGTCCCGTGCGTTGGCAGTATTATGCCGCGGCTGCTGCAAAGAAGTGCTAAAGAAAGGCTTAATGAGGTTTGACGTTGCGATGAAACCGCAGGTCAAAGCTATCGAGTAACACTCTTGAAAGGTTTTGAGCTTAAGGGCTTTCTAAGGTTTGTGGCGCGGATGTGGCTCGCCTGTGTGGGGCGTGTGGACGGCTCGTTCTTAGCGCTGCGGTGCGGCGGCGCGTACTTGTTCGATGACCTTTTCCATCGTGGCGTCGATGTGGTCTTTTTTGAGCTCGCATTCCCAGATGGTTATGGGCGTCCAGCCCATTTGAGTGAGTGCTGCCACGGCAGCGTGGTCGCGCTCGACGTTGCGACGGAACTTTGCCTCCCAAAACTCAACGTTGCGCTTGGGCTGGCTAGGGTTGCACTTGGGGCAGCGGTGCCAAAAGCAGCCGTTGACGAAGATGGCGATCTTGCGCCCGGGGAAGGCGATGTCGGGTTTGCCGGGAACCTTCCATTCCAAGCGATAGCCCGTAAGGCCCGCGGCGCGCAGGCGCTGTCGTACGAGCAGCTCGGGCTTGGTGTTGGCGCGCTTGTTGCCCTTCATGGACTTTTTGATGGCGGCGCGACGGCGCACGAGCTCACGCTCGTCGGCGGAAAGGTCCGAGGTATCGATGCCGTCGAGCAGACCTGGTTTGGGGCGTTTTTTGCTACGGCGCTTAGGTGCGCGCTTGGGTTTGACGGCGGGCTCGTCGGTCGTGGTGGCCCCGGCGTCGTTGGCAGTGCCGTTGGCCCCAAGCCGATCTTCCTTCAGCTCAATCAGCGCATCGATAAGCCCCTTGTCAGCGGGCATCCATTCCACCGTGGCAAGCGAGGTGCGCGGAATCCAGCGGATATCAAGCTGACGGTCATGCTTCTGGGGCTCGCCAGACCCTTTGGTCAGCGAGCAGTAGTAGCACTCCATGGAGAGATGGAAATCGGGGTAGTCGTACTCAACGGTATAGAAATCGCGCAGGTTGGTGACTTTTACCTGCAGCTCTTCCATGAGCTCGCGGCGTACGGCGTCCTCGGGCGTCTCACCGCGCATGAGCTTGCCACCGGGGAACTCCCAAAGTCCCTGCATGTCGCCGTAGCCGCGCTGCACGGCAAGCAGCTCATCGGATCCTTCCTTGCGAATGATCCCAGCGGCAACATGAACAGTCTTCAACAGGAGTCCTCTCTCAACATCAACACGTGGCAGGGTAGCTACGCGTACCTTACACAACGGTAAGGCAAGCGTAAGCCATATCGATGGTAGCCGACTCGTCTTCTTGCGACTATAGATGCCGTAGACTAATTGCAAGAAAGGACTCGGTATGCAAACCACGCACATGGCGACCCCGGTACTGGAGGCCGCGCATCTCGAAAAGGTATACGGAGCGCTGGGCAACGTGACGCGCGCGCTCAACGACGTCAGCTTTACCGTCAACCGCGGCGAATTTGTTGGCATCATGGGCGCTTCGGGATCGGGCAAGTCGACCCTGCTCAACTGCGTGTCGACCATCGATAGCGCCACAAGTGGCACGATCCGCATCAACGGGCAGGACGTAACACGCATGAAGCAGGCTAAGCTTTCGCAGTTCCGCCGCGAGGAGCTCGGCTTTATCTTCCAGGACTCCAACCTGCTCGATACGCTCACGGCACGCGAGAACATCGCCCTGCCGCTCACCATCGCCCGCACAAACTCGGCAGAGATTTCGGCCCGCGTGCAGGATGTGGCAGCGCGCCTGTCCATCAGTCAGGTGCTCGACAAGTATCCCTACCAGATGTCCGGCGGTCAGCAGCAGCGCGTTGCCGCGGCTCGCGCGCTCGTCACCGACCCCACCATGATCATGGCCGACGAGCCCACCGGCGCCCTCGATTCTAAAAGCGCTCGTCTGCTGCTCGAGAGCCTGGAGGCCCTTAACCGCCGCCTACGCGCCACCGTGCTCATGGTCACGCACGACAGCTTTGCCGCCAGCTACACGAGCCGTGTGCTGTTTATTCGCGACGGCAAGATCTTCACCGAGCTGCGCCGCGGCGACATCGACCGCCGAGAGTTCTTCGACCGCATTATGGAGGTCGTTGCCATGATGGGCGGTGAGGGCTCCGATGCTCTGTAAACTCGCTTGGGGCAACGTCCGCCGCGCCGGCCGCGACTACCTCGTCTACCTTTTGACGCTCACCCTGGGCGTCACGGTCTTCTATGCCTTTAACACCATCTCGATGCAGGTCGACATCGCCGGCATCGATGAAAAGGGCTTGGCACAGGTTATGGGCAGCATGCTCGGCGACCTGACGTACTTTTTGGCCGGTGTCATGGCCTTTTTGATGGTGTATGCCAATAACTTCATCATGAAACGCCGCAAGAAGGAGTTTGGCCTGTACCAGGTGCTCGGCATGGGGCGCGGGCGCGTCGCCACGATTATGGCGCTCGAGACGGTGATTGTCTCGGTCGTGGCCTTTGTCGCCGGCATTGTGCTGGGTGTGGGACTCTCCCAGCTCATGACGTTCTTTACGGCCTCGCTTTTTAAGACACAGATTGCCAATTTCCACTTCTTTTTCTCGGTGCATGCGTTCAATCTGACCCTTGCCTGCATGCTCGTAATGTTTGTGCTCACGCTACTGCTGAACCTTCGCGCCGTGCGTCGTACCAAACTCATCGAGCTTATGGGTGCCGAGCGTCGCAACGAGAGCATCAAGACACGCAACCCCTGGATTGCGATTGCCATCTTTGTCGTGGGCGTGGCGCTTGTGGGCGTGGCCTATTACCGTCTGTTACGTGATGGGTTCCCGCTAACCGCGACGGACAGCAAGCTGCAAGAGGCCATGAACCAGTTTGGTATTACGACCGCTATGGTTACCGTGGGCACCTTTGCCCTGTTCTGGGGGCTCTCGGGCATGCTCATCAAGCTGCTGCAGAGCCTGCGCAGCGTGTATTGGCGTGGCCTCAATATGTTTACCGTGCGTCAGCTTTCGGCCAAGGTCAATAC
>NZ_JBCOIG010000017.1:32952-48092 GCF_040926405.1 Collinsella aerofaciens | reverse complement strand
AGGCTCGAGGCCGAGGTGGCCTACCTAAAAAAATTACGCGCCCTGGTCGAGAGGGACGGGCTCTGACCAGGGCGAAGGCCGAAGCGGTCGCGGCCCTGCGCGCCGAGGGGCACGCGCTCGGGCACCTGCTCGCATGCGCCGAGCTCAAGCGGTCGACCTACTACTACGCCCTCGCGCACCCGCCGAGGCCCACGCGCGCCGAGCTCTGGGAGGCGGCCGCCGAGATCTTCTCGCGCACCGCCAACGGCTGCGGGCACCGGCAGATAGCGATGTGCCTCAGGGCGGAAGAGGGGGCCGTGATAGCCGACAAGACCGTGCTCAAGATGATGCGCGAGATGGGGATTCGCTGCGGCATCAGACGCGAGACGGCCTACCACAGGTACAACTCGTACAAGGGCGTCGTCGGCAGGACGTTCGAGAACGTGATCGCGAGGGATTTCGACGCCGGGGCCCCGTGGCGGAAGCTGGGGACGGACGTCACCGAGTTCAAGGTGGCTGGCGGTAAGGCCTACTGGGCCCCGACGCTGGACTTCTGCACCAAGGAGATCGTGGCGAGCGACATATCGACCACGCCCGACATGGCCCAGCAGGCGAGGATGCTCGACGAGCTGCTGTCCAAGATCCCCGAGGGCGCCGCCCCGACCATGCACTCGGACCGGGGCTGGCAGTACCAGCACGCCTCATACACATCCAGGCTCGAGGCCGCCGGTATCGTCCAGAGCATGTCCAGGAAGGCGAACTGCATCGACAATGCCGCCACCGAGCAGCTCTTCGGCCACGTCAAGGACGAGTTCTACAGGGGCCGCGAGTGGAAGACGTTCGAGGATTTCAAACGCGACCTGGAGGAATACATAGTCCACTGGAACACGAGCCGGAGGCAGGTAAGATTGAAGGGCCTGACCCCGGAGGAGTACCGGAATCAGGCCCTCGCGGCCTAGTCGCTATTTAGGGCGTCCAAGATTTGGGGCGCAGTTCAGGGCAGCGGGCTCAAACACTACTCGTATCCTACCCTAAAGATGCCTATGACCAGCGCTTATAGTTGGCGCACGACACGCCGACGGCCTCGAGTGCCTTGGCGGCGATGTGATGCACCGCCTCATCGAGCGTGGCGGGGCCGTTGTAAAACGTGAGCATGGGCGGCATGAGCATGACACCCGGCACGCGCGCCAGGCGTGCCATGTTGTCGACATGGATCGCACTGAAGGGCGTCTCGCGCACCATAAGCACCAGGCGGCGCTGCTCTTTCATCTGCACATCGGCCGCACGCAGCAACAGGTTTTCGCTGTAGCCGCTCGCGATGCCGGCGAGCGTCTTCATGGAGCAGGGAGCCACGATCATGCCGTCGACCGGATAGGTGCCGCTTGCGATGGCAGCGCCAATGTTCTTGTTGTCGTAGACCACATCGGCATAGCACGCAAACTCGTCGAGCGTCATGCCGAGCTCCTGCTCGATGGTGATCTCTCCCCCGCGCGTGACGACAAGCGCCGACTCAGCGCCGGCCTGGCGCAGGCATTTGAGGCATTCAAGGCCCAGTGCCGCACCGCTGGCGCCAGACACGCCAACGACAATGCGACGGGGACGAACAGAAGACTCAGGCATGACAACTCCTTAACTACTTGGTAGGGCTACTTACTAGAAGGCGAGCTCGGCGGCCCACTTGTCCTTGTCGATCTCCATGAACTGCGAGCGGATGAAGTTCTTCTTGAGGTTAAACGGAACCGTGCAGTCGAAGATGGCCTTGCAGGCGATACCGTGCTCGCGGATCGAAGGATCGAACGCGGGGTCGTTGGACGGATCGAGCACGTGGCAGTGGCAACCGGGGATGGTGATGAGGTCCACGTCGGCCTGGAAGCGCGTGGTCATGGCCCACATCACGTCGCTCATATCGAAGATGTCGACATCCTCGTCGACAAGGATGACGTGCTTGAGCTCGGAGAACGCCGAGAAGGCGAGCATGGCGGCGTTGCGCTGACGGCCCTCGTCATTTTTGCTCGACTTCTTGAACTGCATGATGGCAACGAACTTGCCGCCACCGCAGGGAGCGGCGTGAACGTTGAGCAGGCGGCCCGGGATAGCGGTCTCGACCATCTTGTAGATGGAGGCCTCGGTGGGGATACCGGCCATGGACACGTGCTCGTGCGAAGGGCCGATGCAGCTCTCCATAATGGGGTTGACGCGCGTGGTGACGGCGGTGATCTTGATCACCGGGCAGACCTTGGCGCCACCGGTGTAGCCGGGGAACTCGGGCATGGCGTAGCCGTGGCCGTTGACATCCTCGTTGATGGTCTCGTCGTGCATGAGGTAGCCCTCGAGCACGTACTCGGCATTGGCAATGCACTTCTGCGGAACGGTGACGCAGTCGGCAAGCTCGACGGCGCGGCCGCGCAGGGCGCCGGCGATCTGCAGCTCGTTGAAGCCGAGCGGCGTGGTGGGAGCCTCGAAGCCGCAGCACATGTACACGGCGGGGTCCAGGCCGATGGAGATGGAGATGGGCATATCCTCGCCGCGCTGGCAGTACTCGTCAAAGAACGCACCCAGGTGACGGCTGCCCGGGGTGATCCACATGGCGAGCTTGTCCTTGTCGACGCAGGAGAAGCGGTGGATGGTTACGTCGGACTGGGTGCCATCGGGGCTCGTGCCATAGGCGAGGCCCATGGTGATGTAGGGGCCGCCGTCAACGGGCGTGTTGGTGGGAGCGGGAACGATCTTGCGCAGGTCAAAGCCCTCGTCGGTCGCCTTGTACACGACCTCCTGGCAGTCGACGTGCTTGCCCTCGGCGATCTGCTCGGGGGCGATCAGGTTCTCGAAGCGCTTGCCGATCTCGAGGCCCAGGTGCTCCTCGTCCAGGTCGAGCAGGGCGGCAACGCGCTTGCGGCTGGCAAGCATACCGATGCAGACCTTGGCGTCGTCAAAGCCCTTGACGTTGTTGAAGACCATCGCCGGACCCTCTTTGGTCGGGCGCATGACGGTGCCGCCAGCACCGACGTGACGGTAGACGCCCGAGACCTCGGCATCGGGATCGACCTGGGTGTCGGTCTCGAGCAGCTGGCCCGGCATCTCACGCAAAAAGTCGAGCGCGGAACGCAGGTCGTGGATCTGGGAAGCATCGGTAGTGGACATGGCGTACTCCTTTCGGGAGAGTGTCCGGCGACGGGGTGCCGCCGGACGGGGTAACGTAATGGGGCCGCGGCGCTCACAAATGGAGCGCTCGACCACTCGAAGTTCAAGCGCTTGGCTGCTTACAGCCGGGGCGCTCGACCGCTTACATCAGGCCAAAGAGGTGGAACCAGGCGGCCTCGACCAGCACGACGACAAAGACGACCGCGGTGAGGGGGATGCCCATGCGCATAGCCTCTTTGGAGGTGTAGCCGCCGGCGTCCTTGCCTTCGCCGATAAGGATCGGCAGGTTATGGAACGGCAGGATGTAGTGGATGTTGATGGACGTGAAGACGATGAGCGCCACGGCGAGTGGGCTCACGCTGGAGCCGGCGGCAAAGCTGATAAATGCCGGCACGCACACGCCGAGCACGGCCATGACCGAGCCCATGAACATGTGGATGATCATGGAAAGCGCGGCGACGAGCAGGGCGAACAGGAAGATGTTCTCAGGCACGGAGCTGGGGAGCACGACGTCGGCGATCCAGGCGTTCATGCCGGTGGCACCGCCCACGGAGCCCACGGCCATGGCGGCCGTCAGGAACATGAGGGACTTGATGTCGACAGCGTTCCAGCTGGCGGGAGTGAGGACTTCGCCGATGATGGGCATGGCGAGAGCAACGCCAATGGCCAGGGTGACCCAGCCGATATAGTCGCCCGAGACGGTGAGCCACAGCGCGATGGCGATGACAAGCCACACGATGGTGCGGATCTCCTTGACGGAGAGCTTGCCGAGCGCGGCCTGCTTGGCCACGATCTGCTCGCGATCGTAGACGAGCTCCTTGCTGGGCTTAAAGAGGAAAAGGCCCAGGAACAGGGTGCACAGCAGCGCAACCAGCATAGGCACGCTCATGTACAGGAACCAGTCGACGAAGGACGGGCTCATGCCGCCGGCCTCGGCACTGTACTGCGCAACGAGCGGGTTAAGCGTGGAGTCGCCCGTCAGGAAGAACATGGAACCCGGGGCGGCAGCGGCAAACACGAGGAAGCCGAGCTTGCCCTTGTCGTCGTCACCGTAGCCGGCGGACTCGGCGATGACCGAGACGACGGCGAGGATGAGGAAGGCGCGGGGGAACGGATGCGGGATCAGCAGCGACAGCACAAAGGTGAGCGCGAAGATCGAGATGATGAGCGACTTGGCGTCGCGCACGAACTTGAGCATGAACGCGTAGGCGATGCGCTCGCCCAGGCCCGACTCCTTGACCGCGCTGGCGATGAGGTAGGCGCCGATGACGAGCCACATGGTGGCCTTGGTCCACGAGCTAAACGTGGAGGCGACCGTCGCCGAGATGCTCGCGGCGCCCGTGTCGTCCACGCACACCTTGAACAGGACGAGCAGTGCGCAGTAGAGCAGGCCCACAAAGCCCGGCTGTGCCACGCCGCATGCCCAGAACACCACCGTGGCGAGCGTCAGTGCCAGACAGGTCTGACCGCCGACCGTGAGCTCGACCGTCGAGCTCAGCTCCGCCAAAGGAAGAAACTTCACCAGCAAAAAGACAACGATACCCAGCACAAAGCCAATTTCGCGCTTGGTGATCTTAAACGCCTTCTTTTCCGCTTCCATCTCCCCACCTTTCTTGTTGGGGGCGCTCCGAATTCGCAGCCATGTTGCCGCTTAAAAAGGGGCGCCCGTTATCGGACACCCCTTACGTTGCGCTGTGTTGCGGCAATACAGTCAAGCGGATTTTTTGGATGAGAAGCGATTCCCTAGACAAAAACCGTCACAACATTCGACGCTTTTCCTCGTTTTCGAGATTTTCGCCGAATGTTGTGACGGTTTGGATGTGGCAAAGGGACTGTCTTTTTTACATAGCGAGGGCCGTGCGGATGAATGGGTCGCCGAGGGCCTCGCGGAGCCAGGGGGCCAGCTGCTCGGGGTGACCCTGCAGGTAGCCTTTGAGCTCGGACGGAGCCACGCGACGCACTTCCGAGATCTCCTCTTGGTTGATATGCAGCTCGCCCGGCTCAACATGGGCAAGGTAGACCTCGCACCATTCGCACTCGCAGCGACCGTCGCCGTGGTCCTCGCGGTACACCACGTGTCCGAGGTGCTTGAGCTGATCGGGCTCGCGCGTAATGCCGAGCTCTTCGTTGATGCGGCGCGCCGTGGCGGCCGCGACGTCTTCCCCGGGGAGCGGATGGCCGGCGCAGCTATCGGCCAGCACCCCGCCCCACAGGCGCTTGAGCGGACTGCGGCGACAGAGCAGCAGGCGCGCGTCTTCGCCCCGGCCCTCGACCAAAAGCGTCAGAAATGCCTGATGCAGGATGCCCTCACCAGCATGGGCCTCGATGCGGTCGACGGGGCCAAGCGCCTCGCCGGTCGCAGCATCGACCGCCACGACCTCGGCGCCCGCACCGCCCTCATCCCAGCCGGCGCGCAGAATGCGGGCTGCGGCTTCCTCGAGCGCGGCGATGAGCTCCTTGGTGGTGTCGAGCACGCGCTGCAGGTCGTCACCGCTCGCTTGTTCAACATGAAAACCCGTGCTTGCAACTACCGGCACGCCAAAGCGCGTGGCCAGCGCCGCCGCGATATCGTGCGCCGGGATCTCGTCTCGATGGCACGGAACGGCCAGGATGCTCACCGTTGCCGTACGGCCGGGCTCGGGGCGCGGAATGGCCTGCGCCGTGGCGCCCAGGTGCGCAAACTCCGGCGAGCAGGCGTACACCGCCATGCCTCGCGGCGTCACCGTCAGCTGGGCCTCGAGCGCAAACTTGCCCTCGCCCACTGCAACCTTTGTCGTGTGCATACCCATGGGATCTCCTGCCGCCCGCGATGTACCTGAGACCATCTTCGCCTGTATTGCGACTATACAGGCAAGCCCTCCATGTGACAAAGGGACTGCCCCTTTGTCACATTCTGTTAGAGTTGCAGGAAGTGAATCCCGCTTATTCATGCGACATTGGAGTGACAACCTTGACCGCCGCAACCACGCCTAAAAGTAAGCCAACCGCCGCCGCGCTCTCCCCCGCGCGCACCAAGCTCTGCCTGGCGCTGCTCGTGCTGTTGGGATTCTCGCTCGGCTGCTCCGAGTTCGTGGTCATCGGCATCGAAAGCGACTTGGCAACGGAACTCGGCATATCACTTGCCACTGCGGGCCAGCTCATCAGCGTGTTTGCGCTCGTCTACGCTATCGCGACGCCGGTGCTCGCGCTCAGCACGGGGCGATTCCGCCGCTACCAGCTGCTCGTGTGCTATAGCGTCGTCTTTGTGCTCGGCAACCTGGTCATGGCGTTGGCTCCCAACTTCCAGGTGCTGTTTATCTCACGCATTGTCCTGGGCTCTGTCTCGGGTGCGCTGCTCGCCGTGGGCGTGACGTACATCCCTGAGCTGCTATCCCCGCAGCAAACCTCACTTGCCATCTCGGTCGTGTACGGCGCGTTTTCCGTGGCGATGGTCTTTGTGACCTCGATTGGCAAGTTTGTGGCCGACACACTCGATTGGCACGTGGCCATGTACGGCACGCTGACCTTTGCCGTTTTGATCTGTAGCGCGCTCGTGGCGTTTATGCCTCGCGCCGGGCAGACCGATGAGCCCGCCACCTTCCGCGAGCAGGCGGGGCTACTACGCGAGCCGAGTATCATCACCGGCATGCTCATCTTCTTGTTTGGCGTGGGCTCGGTCTACGTATTCTACGGCTACGTGACGCCTTATCTGGAGCAGGTGCTGGGCATGGATACCGTTCAGGCGAGCACCACACTTATGGCCTATGGCGTGTTCTGCCTGATCTCGAACATCCTGGGCGGATGGATCGATGCGCGTTTTGGCATGAAGGCGCTGCTGGTTACGTTTGTGCTGCAGGCGGCGGCACTGCTCGGGCTGTTTGCCGTGGGCGCCGCCATGCCGCTCGCGCTGGTCTTTGTCTTTAGCCTGGCGATGCTCATGTACCTGTTCTCGGTGTCGTGCATCACGCACTTTATGGACGTGGCACGCAGCCGCCATCCCAAGTCGATGGTACTCGCAAGTTCGGTTGAGCCCATGGCGTTTAACGTCGGCATCTCGTTTGGCACCGCAGTGGGCGGCGCCGTGGTAAGCGGAGTTGGCATTGCATATGTAGGCGCGGTCGGTGCCGTGTTCTCGCTTGTGGCCTGGGCGCTCACGCTGGTGACGATTAAGTTGGCTCGCTGGGAGCGCCGTCGTCAATCAGCACAGCCCCGGATGCAGGCATAGGGGCGAACATAGCCCAAGGTGGCGAGCAACCGGTGAAAACCGTCCCATACGAGTAGTGTTTATCCGCCTGCAAGCTCCAGCAGTGCAATTTCGTGTACTTCAGATACACACTTTTCCACTATTTCGTGTATTCCAAGTACATGAAATCGTACTAAACTATGTATCTGAAGTACACGAAATTGGAAAGGCGGCCCCATGCGCAGATCAATCGAATCCGTTATCGAATCATGGGCGACAAAGGACGCGTCGCGCCCCATCCTCATCCGTGGTGCGCGACGCGTAGGCAAAACGTACGTTGCCGAGGAAATCGGCAGACGAATCGCCGGCGATGCGTTTGTCAAACTCGACTTTCAGACCGATCTTGAGCTGATCGCTCCGCTGTTCGACTGTCCCACCGACGACGTTGACGCCATCGTGGCGCGAATCTCAGACTATAAACGCACCCCCATTCGCAAAGAAACCGCCTTCATCCTGTTTGACGAGGTGCAGCTCTGCGAACGGGCGCTCAACTCGCTTCGCTTTTTTTCGGGTTCGGGCTGGCGCATATGCGCGACCGGCAGTCAGCTCGGCGTCGCCACGCGCAAGCGCAAGTTGCCTTTTCCCAGCGGCGTTCGTCAAGAGACCATGCATCCTATGTCGTTCGAGGAGTTTCTCTGGGCGCTCGACGAGGAGCAGATGGCCAATGCCATTCGTACCCACGCCGGCACGCTCGAGACCTACGCCGCGCACCAAGCCGCGCTCAGCCTGTTTCATCGATACCAGATCGTGGGCGGCATGCCCGCCGCCGTCAACGCATATCGCAAGACGTTATCCATCGAGGATGCGCGCGTCGAGCAGCGCGAAATCGACGAGACCTATACCGCCGATATGACCGACCCCGAAAACGGGATCAGCGGCGTGGCGGCGCGCAAGGTCTGGCGCTCCATTCCGTCCCAGCTGCTGAGATCGTCCACAAAAAAATTCAAGTACTCCGAGGTCGAACGCGGAGGCCGTCGCGCCAAGCTTATCGAGCCGCTCGACTGGCTCGAAGGCGCCGGCATCATATCGGTCAACAACCTGACCGAAGGCATCGAGCCTCCCCTCGTTCCCTTCGACGACGAAGATGGAAGTTTCTTTAAGGTCTATCTTCTCGATACCGGCCTCATGTTCTACAAACTCGGCATCAACCCGCGGCTCTGGCTCGACCTCAAAGAGGATTCCGCCATAGCGCTATCTTCCGACTTCCGAGGCGCCCTGGCGGAAAACTCGGTCATGCAAGCATTTTCGGGCAATAGCTTGCAGACGTATTACTGGGTGCCGCCGTCGTCTTGGAAGACGACCGGCGAGCTCGATTTTTTACTTCAGACCGACCGTATGGAAATTGTGCCCGTCGAAGTAAAGTCCGCACGTAACGTGCGCGCGAGAACCCTCGGGTCGTTTATGGACAAAGCCCGATCGCCATATGCCTACATTTTGTCCGAGAACAATTTTTCCCGCAGCGAAACCGATGACGGGCGCGAGCTGCGCCACCTCCCCTTGTACGCAGCGGGCTTTATTGGAGCAAACTGCCTCAAGAGCAGTCTGTAAGCCCTGCGCGACCGCCTAGAAAGGAAGCCGCTCATGCAACGCATTCTTTTTATCTGCTATGGAAATATCTGTCGCTCGACGATGGCTGAGTCCGTGTTTACCGAGCTGGTGCGGCGCGCCGGGCGCGCGGGCGAGTTTGTCATTGACTCCGCTGCGACCTCAACTGAGGAGATCGGCAACCCGCCGCATCATGGCACGGTCGCCAAGCTGCGCGAAGTCGGGATTCCCGTCGTTGCGCACCGTGCCCGCCAGGTGCGTCGCGCGGAGTATGGCGACTGGGATCACATTCTCTATATGGATGCTGAGAACGCGCGGGGCCTGCGTCGCATCTTTGGCGACGCAGGCCCCGACGGAAAGATTACGCGCTTGCTCGATTGGACCGAGTGTCCCGGCGACGTGGCCGACCCCTGGTACACCGGCAATTTCGATGCCACCTACCGCGATGTGCTCGCCGGTTGCACCGCTATGCTCGAGCAGCTGTAGGTTCGTGGGCGCACGAACCGCGCCCACGGCATAAATCGAGCGTAGATTTTCTCCCACTTTGAGCGTTCAAGTGCGCTCTATACGGGAGAAAATCCACACTCATGAATGTGACAAAGGGACTGGCCCTAGACCGGCTTGACCTCCAGCTTAATCCCCTTGGCACAGGAGTCGCCCAAAACATCCGAAAGGGCCCAGGTCGCATATAGAGGCAAATAGAGAACCGCTCCGTTGCGCTCAACGTTGCCTCTCGAGAAAACAATCCCGAGCCTTACGCCATATTCAGCCGTATCAAGCACATGACCGAGCGCAGCGTGCGCGTGGTAATAGGAGCCCGATTTAACCTCGATCGGAACAGCCGTCCCATCCGGTCCATCGACCGCAAAGTCCACTTCACCGCGCTTTTTTGTCTGATAGTAGTAAAGCTGGCGATTTTGGGCAGCCAGCTGCTGGGCCACCACGTTTTCGTAAATGCCGCCCAGATTGGGCTCCTTGCTATCAAGATACGCCGCTTGGGCGACTCCAACGGGGTAGCGCGCCATCAACATGCCCGTATCCGATTGATATAGCTTGAACTGCGATGGCCGCGCCGTCTTGAGCAGGGGCGATTTTGGCTCGGTTACGATATCGGCTTTGAGAGCAACGCCGGCATCGACAAGCCATACAAAATCTCGCTGATACTTCTCGTAGTAAGCCTTGGGGTCAATGGAATTGAGCACGAAGCGCTTGTTTTCGCCCTCGAGCATAATAGGGAGCTGATCGTAGATGCTCTGCACCTGCAGGGCTCGCCCGTTTGCATACTTGGAGATATCCCGCCGGTACTGTTCGTTGAGCTCTGACTGTAGCCGACGAACAGAGGCAAGGTCGCCCTGCGTGTCAAGGAAACGCTGCACAACCTCCGGCATTCCGCCGACAACGGTATAGGTCCTGAAGTTTGCCATCATCGCGTCATGAATGTAATCAGGAATGGGCCTCTCGCTGATACACGCGTCACGTATCGTTTGACGAGCCCCCTCGCTCACCCCGATTGCCCAGCAAAACTCCTCAAAATCGAGCGGGAACATCCTAAGCTCGTGGACATACCCCACGGGATAGGACCTGACGCCCTTGAGCTGGGTCCCGAGCATTGACCCCGAAAACGCCCAACGGCACCTCCCGTCCTCAACAAGGAACTTTGCCATCGTCATGATGTCGGGGGCCTCTTGGACCTCATCGATAAACACGAGCGTTTTGCCTGGTGCAATCGACTTTCCCGAAAGAAGCGTCACCCTGCTGATGAAATCATCGGCATCCCGCGCCTCGAGAAGAGCATCTTTTGCCTGGCGATTTTCCATGAGGTTAAGCTCGATGTAGGTTGCATGGTTGGCTTTGCCAAATGCGCGAATCGAATAGCTTTTGCCAATCTGGCGAGAACCCGTAATGAACAAGGCCTTTTGCTCGGAAGACTTCAGCCAACGCTCCAGCTCTGCCGCTATTTTCCTGCGCAGCATAGGCTCTCCCCTCAGTGTCATCAAATGAAATGCAAAGTTTTATACGCTTGATTATCGATGAGACGCAGAATTTTTAGAATCTAAAATCAAATGAAATGCAGAGATTTGAGATTATAAGCAAAAGAAGGGGCACCACCGGCGAATGTGGCAAAGGGGCTGTCCCTTTGCCACATTGCGCTCGACTACTCGTCAACGATCTCGGCAAGCCAGACGTTCAGCGTATCGACCTCGGGGCAGCAGAACTTTGCCGTACCGGGCTCGTTGCCAGGCACGGTTCCGCCATAGCGCAGGATATCGATATAGGGAAAGCCCACATGGCAGGCCATGGCGCACATCTTGCCGCGGTCTCGGTCGAAGTCGAAGACGTCTCCCGGCTTGTGCCCGTGGTGACAACGGCACGCACCCAGCTGGTCCACGCAGCTCACGCGGATGCACGGACGCTTGCCCCGCGGCGCGCCGAGCGGCTTGTTCTCGCCCACAGGCTTGGCGCCGCCCTCGCCAGCATTACTCATGGTCGATCACATCCAGGCAGGCCTCGATGGGAAGGCCAGCTGACTTGTCCTCTTGGTCGGCATTGCGCTCGATAAGCTCAGCCACCACGCGCATGGCATCGGACGTCGCGCGCTGCAGACTCCAACCTGCCATAACGCGGCCGACGAGCACCGCCGAGAACGTGTCGCCCGTGCCCGGGAAATAGACCGGGATCAGGTCGAAGGGAATCGTGAAGTACTCCCCCGCCACATGGTCGTAACCGATGACGACATTCGCACCGTCGACCACAGCGCTCGTAATGACCACCGACTTGGCACCCAGGACACGCACGGCGTCCACAAGGGCGCGGGCCTCATCGGGCGTAATTTGCTCGGCAATAGGCCTATCGGCAAGCAGGCACGCCTCGGTATAGTTGGGCACCGCGTAGTCTGCGCACTCCAGCAGGTGCCGCATAAGGCCAATCGTGGACTCGGGCACACCCGCATAGAGCTTGCCGTTGTCGCCCATGATGGGGTCGACGAACACCTTGGTGCCCTTTTGCGCGCGGCGGTGGCAAAAGTCCGAGATAATGCGCGTCTCTTCCTCGGTCACGATAAAGCCGGTCGAGATGGCATCGAACTCAAAGCCGAGCTCCTCCCAGATGGCGAGGCTCTGGCGGACATACTCCGTGGTGTCGTGGATGTAGAACTTGGGGTAGTTGAGCGTATCGGAAACGAGGGCCGTCGGCAGGTTGTGAATGCGATAGCCCATGTGCGACAGCACCGGCAGCATGGCGGAAAGCGCGACCTTGCCGTAACCGCACATATCGTTGATCAGCAGCAGCTGAGTATTCTTCATGAGTGTCCCCCTTGGTTCGGGCGCGGCGCAGCAGCGCCACAGTGCGACTAAGTGTAGCGCAGGGAGCACGGCAGGCGGGCGCTGGCGCCGTGGAGGGCAAATTGTTGCGGAAAGGTTTCGGAAAATGATCCCTTTTCCTCCGTCCCCAAGGGATCACATGCACCGAAGCGGACCGTGGCGGAATCACAGATTGCTGCTTAGGAACGCTTGCAGCGTCGAGCGGTTACGGCGTTTGGCAAAACTCCGTAACTTAATAAGTTTGGTACCTTGACATTGATTTCTTATGCTCCTAGATTAGTTAGGCACAAAACAATTCCACTACCTAACTAAAGAAAGGAGCGAAGCTTAGATATGTGTGTTGAACCACTCGTCCTTCCACATGAGCCCGGCGGTGACCCGTCGCAACCGGTAGACATACCCGAAGCGGTCAGCGCCGAAGACAAACTCGCCAAGCGCATCCTGAGCGGCCTGGGTTTTTGCGGCCATTACATGCATTTTCATGGCGGAGGCGTGTCCGGCAAGGCGCCCATCATCTGCCTGCTGGCCAAGCAGCCCGGCGGCGAGATGTCTCAGCAGGAACTCGGCATGCACTTTGACCTCAAACCGGGGTCGCTTTCCGAGATCCTGTCCAAGCTCGAGGTCAACGGCCTCATCGAGCGCAGCCGTAACCCCAAGGATCGACGGCAACTCACCATTCGCCTGACCGAAACCGGCCGGGAAAACGCCCGCATCGACCAGGCGGCCCGCATCCGCTTTAGAGAACGGGCCTTTAGTGCCCTCACTCACGACGAGCGCGAGCAGCTCGCCGAAATGCTCGAGAAAATCCGTGTAACCTGGGAGGAACTGGATGATTAAAACCCTCATGGGCAGCATCCGCGACTATATGAAAGTCGCTGTTGCCACGCCATTGCTCGTGCTTGGCGAGGTGCTCTGCGAGGTGCTGATTCCATTTATCACCGCCAACCTGATCGACGCCATCAAAGACGGTGCCACCGTAGCCGAGATGCTTCCCACCGCAGGCTTTTTGGCACTCATCGCGCTGACGTCGCTTGCTTTTGGCGCCGCGGCCGGCGTCACCTGCAGCCATGCGAGCTGCGGCTTCGCCAAGAACCTGCGTCACGACCTGTTCTACAAGATCCAGACGTTCAGCTTTGCCAACATCGATGAGTTCTCGAGCTCCTCGCTCGTCACGCGTCTGACCACTGACATCAACAACGTTCAGCAGGCCTTTATGATGATCATCCGTATCGCCGTGCGCGCGCCGCTGGTCTTGATCTTCGCCTTTACCATGGCATTTATCATGGGCGGCAGCGTCGCCATGGTCTACCTGGTCATCATTCCGCTGCTGGGCTTTGGACTGTTCTTTATCATCTTTAAGGTACGCCCCATCTTCTCGCGCGTGTTCCACAAGTACGACGCCCTTAACGAGTCCGTCGAGGAAAACGTCACCGGCATGCGCGTGGTCAAGAGCTACGTGCGCGAAGACTTTGAGAAGGAGAAGTTCGCCACCGCCGCGCGCGACGTCCAGATGGACTTCACCCGCGCCGAGAAGCTGCTCGCCTTTAACAACCCCATGATGAACATCTGCGTCAACGGCGCATTTGTCGTCATCATCTACCTGGGATCCAAGCTCATCATCACGAGCCAGGGCACGCTGTTCGACGTGGGCCAGCTCTCCTCGATCTTTACCTATGGCTTCGCGATCCTCATGAGCCTGATGCAGCTGTCGATGATCTTTGTCATGGTGACCATGGCCGACGAATCGGCGCACCGCATTACCGAGGTGCTGGCCGCCGAGCCCACGATCGCCGATCCCGCCGAGCCCGTGCTCGAGGTTGCCGACGGTTCCATCGACTTTGACCACGTGAGCTTTAAGTATTCCGCGCATGCGAAGCGCCAGGCGCTCGACGATATCGACCTGCACATTAAGAGCGGCGAGACCATCGGTATCATCGGCGGTACCGGCTCGGCCAAGTCCACGCTTGTAAACCTCATCGCCCGTCTGTACGACGCCACCGAAGGCACCGTGCGCGTGGGCGGCGTGGATGTACGTGGCTACGACCTGGACGCCCTGCGCCACCAAGTGGCCATGGTGCTGCAGAAAAACGTGCTGTTTAGCGGCACCATCGCCGAGAACCTGCGCTGGGGCGACCCGAACGCCACCGACGAGGAAGTCCGCGAGGCGGCACATCTGGCCTGCGCCGATGAGTTTGTCGACGGCTTCCCCAAGGGCTACGACACCTGGATCGAGCAGGGCGGCTCCAATGTCTCCGGCGGCCAGAAGCAGCGCCTGTGCATTGCGCGTGCCCTGCTGCGTCGCCCCAAGATCTTGATCCTGGACGACTCCACCAGCGCCGTCGACACCAAGACCGACGCCAAGATTCGCGCAGGGTTGGCAAGCTATCTGCCCAACACGACCAAGCTCATCATCGCCCAGCGCATCAGCTCCGTGCAGGACGCAGACCGCATCATCGTCATGGAGGGTGGCCGTATCGCGCAGATCGGCAACCATGACGAGCTGCTCAAGACGAGCGAGATCTACCGCGAGACCTTCACCTCGCAGAACAAGATGTCTGCCGAGGGCGAAGAGGCCGTCGAAGCCGACACCGAGGCATCCGCAACACAAGCTCAGACCCAGGAAGGAGGCGAGGCACATGAGTAAGGCAACGACCGCCGAGCGCGCGCTCAACCGCAAGGGTGGCACCATGTCGCGCCTCATCAAGACGCTCTTTGGCTTCTACCCCGTGCTTTTGCCCCTCGTCGTCGTCGGCGTGGTGCTCTGCGCCATCATCAACTCCATCGGCGCGACCTTCCTTCAGAGCGCCCTGCAGATTATTAGCGAATCGTGGCAGTCGGGCGATTGGGAAGCTGCACAGCCCAAGATCGCACAGCTCGTGACCACCCTCGCCTGCATCTACGGCGTCGGCATCCTGTCTTCGCTCTTCTGGAAC
>NZ_JBCOIG010000017.1:2779-32798 GCF_040926405.1 Collinsella aerofaciens | reverse complement strand
GCCAGATGATCAGCCAGTCGCTGCCCAACCTGCTCATGACGACCATCGTCATCGTCACGGTGTTCTTTATCATGCTGTACTACAGCGTGTGGATGTGCCTGGTCATTGTGGCCGGCGTCGCCTTTATGACCTTTATGACCAAGCTGCTCGGCTCCAACTCCGCGCGCTTCTTTATTGCGCAGCAGACCGAGCTCGGCGTTGTCGAGGGCCATATCGAGGAAGTCATGAACGGCCAGAAGGTCGTCAAGGCATTCTGCCACGAGTCTGCCGCCGAGGCCGATTTTGACGAGCGCAACGAAAAGCTCTTCGAGGTCTCGCAGAAGGCCAACATGTACGCCAACATCCTCATGCCTATCCTTATGAACCTGGGCAACCTGCTCTACGTGCTGGTGGCCCTTGCCGGCGGCATTTTCCTGGCGCTGGGCGTGCCCAACCTGAGCATCTCGGGCATGGCGCTGTCCATCGCCGTCGTGGTGCCGTTCCTCAACATGACCAAGCAGTTCTGCGGACAGATCGGTCAGATCTCGCAGCAGATCAACGCCGTGGTCATGGGCCTCGCCGGCGCCGACCGCATCTTTGAGCTCATCGACGAGAAGCCCGAGACCGACGAAGGCTACGTGACGCTCGTCAACGCGCAGGTGAACCCCGATACCTGGCAGCTCGAGGAGGCCGACCACCACACCGGCATGTGGGCGTGGAAACATCCGCACCGCGCAACCGGCGAGATCGAGTACGTGCCGCTGCGCGGCGACCTGGTCATGGACAACGTCGACTTTGGCTACACGCCCGACCACGAGGTGCTGCACGGCGTGTCCGTGTTTGCCAAGCCGGGCCAGAAAGTCGCGTTTGTCGGCGCCACCGGTGCGGGCAAAACGACCATCACCAACCTCATCAACCGCTTCTATGACATCGCCGACGGCAAGATCCGCTACGACGGCATCAACGTCAACAAGATCCGCAAGGCCGATCTGCGCCGCTCGCTGGGCGTGGTGCTGCAGGACGTGAACCTGTTCACCGGCACCGTGATGGATAACATCCGCTACGGCAACCTGGATGCGACCGACGAGGAGTGCATCGCGGCGGCAAAGCTCGCGGGCGCGGACGACTTTATCACCCGCCTGCCCGACGGCTACGACACCATGCTCACCGGCAACGGCGCCCAGCTGTCGCAGGGCCAGCGCCAGCTGATTTCGATCGCACGCGCTGCCGTCGCCGATCCGCCGGCAATGATTCTGGACGAGGCCACGAGCTCCATCGACACCCGCACCGAGGCCATCGTGCAGGCAGGCATGGATAAGCTCATGGAGGGCCGCACGACGTTTGTCATCGCGCACCGCCTGTCCACCGTGCGCAACTCCGACGCGATCATCTGTCTGGACCATGGCCGCATTATCGAGCGCGGTAACCACGACGAGCTGATAGCCAAGCGCGGGTATTACTACCAGCTCTACACCGGAGCGTTTGAGCTGGAGTAGCTCAAAACAGCCCCTACGCGCAGTCTTTTCTCGCAGCCTAAAAAGAAGTGGTGAGGCCCTGGCCGTTTGGCCAGGGCCTCGTTTTGTAAGGGCGGCAAAAGTAGTCAAAAAGCCCCGTCCCAAATGAGCTATTTGAGAAGCTGAGCCATGGCGTTGACGAATTTTTGTACTTGGAGAGTTGGCTCGAGCGGGTAGTGCAGAAAGACCGGCACCTCGCGTCCGCACAGGAACGGCACGCCCACAAAGGCCGGGTGCACCCCCGACCACGCTCCGCAGGTGAGCACCGCGTCACCCTTTTCCTCCGCCTCGTTAAAGAGCGCAAAGTCGAAGCTATCCACGTCGATCACATCCACGCCGCCGTCGGCCAACAGATCGATACGCAGGCTGTCCATAGCGTCGTTGCCGTGACGGAGCACG
Source organism: Collinsella aerofaciens (assembly GCF_040926405.1). GTDB lineage: Bacteria > Actinomycetota > Coriobacteriia > Coriobacteriales > Coriobacteriaceae > Collinsella. The sequence continues at coordinate 30,906 of NZ_JBCOIG010000017.1, read as the reverse complement.
CGCAGGCGCATGCCTTCCAAGTCGGCGACTGTGATGCGCGTCTTGCGCGCCAGCGGACTCGTGCGCGGTAGGTCGATATAAAACGGCACGTTGACAATGCGGAGCTTTTGGCAGGCATCACCCCAGCGTGGGGTAGAAAAACTCGACTGCACCACATCGACCTCGCGTCCCAAGCTGCGCATGACTGTCTCGCGCTCGTCGTAGAGGTCGCTTACCGGCACGATCTCAAATCGCAGCGACGGCTCCAGATCGTGGATGCCCGTCCACATCGACAGCGTTTGGCGCCCCGGGCACATCATCGACACGCCCAGGCGTACGGCACCGCCATCGCCCGCCGCACGTCGGGCACGGCGCAGGGCGTCCTCGGACTGGCGCATGATCGAGCGCGCGTCGTCCACCAGCAGAGCACCCGCCGGCGTCACCTTGACGCCCGAATGCGAGCGCTCGAACAGCGTAATACCGAACTCCGCCTCAAAACCCGATACCTGCTTGACGAGCGCCGGCGTCGACACGCGCAGCTTTGCCGCCGCACGCGAGAAGCTTCCCAGCTCCGCGGCGGCCGATATGGCCTCAAGTCGTCGATCGTACACGTCAATCTCCCGTTTTCGCGCCCGTGACCGCATGGTGCCACAGGGGGTTGTTTTCGCAGGTCACGCGCTCAATTGAGAATAAACTGCATCGCACGGTGTAAACCTACGGTTAACGACATTCTAACAAATATGCAATTCACCTGCGCAAATGCAAAGCATACGATAACCAGCGAAAACCACGTGGGTCGGTTAATGGGAGCGACCCACCGGGAGGCACAAGAAGGGAAGTTCCTATGAGCAATTGGCTTAAGCTCGAGGGCGATGTCTGCGCCGTGACTGGCGCGCTCGGCGGTATGGGCGCCGAGATCTGCCGCGAGTTCGCCCGCAATGGCGCCAACGTCGTCATGCTCGACCTGGACGAGGAGAAGGTCAAGGCCGCTGCCGCCGACCTCGCTGCCGAGTTTGGCATCCACGCCGAGGGCTACAAGATGAACGCCACCGACGAGGCCGAGGTTCAGGCTGCTGTCGACGCCACCATCGCCAACTTCGGCCGCGTCGACGTCCTCGTCAACACCGCCGGCATCCTGCGCTTTGCCGCTATGGAGGACCTGCCGCTGAGCGACTGGGAGCAGGTGCTCAACGTCAACCTCACCGGCTACTTCATCACCTCGCAGCGCTTTGGTCGCGAGATGATCAAGGCCGGCCAGGGTCGCCTGGTGCACATCTCGACCGTCGCCAGCCACTCCCCCGAGACGTTCTCGGGCGTGTACAGCTCCACCAAGGCCGGCGTCAACATGATGTCCAAGATGCTCGCCGCCGAGTGGGGCCCCTACGGCGTCCGCTCCAACTGCGTCGAGCCTTGCTTCGTTAAGACCCCGATGTCGGCCAACTTCTACGCCGACCCCGAGGTCGAAAAGAGCCGCAGCCGTCTGATCGCCACGCGCCGCATCGGCGAGGTCAGCGATATCGCCAACGCCGTCATGTTCCTGGCGTCCACGCGCTCGGACTTTACCACCGGCGACGCCATCAAGGTCGACGGCGGCTTCTCCAACATGATGGGCGACCTCACCGCCAAGCCCGGCGGCCGTCGCGCCTATGCCGACAACTACCTTAAGAACAAGGGTGTCGAGCTTTGGTCCGATGAGTCCGGTGTCGCCAAGCCGACCGACCAGTAAACCAACCTGGCAGGGAGGTCCCGCGGACACGCCCGCTCCTCCCCCGTATCGATTAGAAAGAGTCCAATGGCTTCCACCAACTCCAACAAGGGTCGCGCCGTCGTGCTTTCCGCCGCGTGCGTCACCATGTTCTTCATCAGCTCCATCGCGCTGTATTCCGTCGTGAGCAAGAACCTGCTCGCCGTCTACCCCGAGTGGTCGAGCGCCCTTACCTGGGCTTTCCCCGTCTTCCAGACCATCATGGCCGTGACGGGCATCTTCGCCGGCCGCATCTCCGATAAGATCGGCCCGCGCAACGTCGTGATCGCTGCCGCCGTGTGCTACGGCCTGGGCTGGTTCATGTCCGGCACCGTCACCGAGCCGTGGCAGTTCTACCTGTGGTTCTCGCTCGTCGCCGCTGTCGGCAACGGCCTGGGCTACAACCCGGCGCTCACCACCGGCCAAAAGTGGTTCATCGACAAGAAGGGTCTCGCCTCCGGCATCACCCTGGCCGCTTCGACCGCCGGTCCCGCCGTGCTGTCCCCGGTACTCGCCTCGCTGCTCATCCCGAGCCTGGGCATCTTTGGCGCCCTCAAGGCACTCGGCGTCATCTTCTTTGTGACGATCGCCGCCTCCGCCCTGTTCCTGAAGGCCCCCGAGGCCGGCTGGCTGCCCGAGGGCTTCGAGGCCCCCAAGGGTGGCGCGCATGCCGGCACCTTCGGTGACCTCACTCCGGGCGAGATGGTCAAGACCCCGCGCTTCTGGGTTCTCATCGTCACCTTCGCCTTTGCCGCCACCGCGGGCACCCTGCTCGTCGGCAAGGTTGCCTCCATCGCCGCCGTCCAGCTCTTCGCCGACCCCACGAGCGCCGCGGCCGTCGCCCTCGGCGGTGTGGTCGTCTCCGTCAACACCTGCGCCAACCTGGTCGGTCGTCTGTCCTTTGGCCAGATCATCGACAAGCTCGGCGCCTATAAGTCGCTGCTCATCAGCCTTGTCGTCACCATCGTCGCGCTCGTCATCATGTCGATGAGCTTTACGCAGAGCATGTTCTTTGTGGCGCTCGCCCTGCTCGGCTTTAGCTTTGGCGCCCTGCTCGTCATCTACCCGCCGCTCACCGGTGGCGCCTTCGGCACCAGCAACATCGGCGTCAACTACGGCATCATGTTTTTGGGTTACGCCGCCTCCACCTGGATCAGCCAGCCCATCACCGCCGTGCTGTATCACGCCGAGGCCGGCAGCGCCGCCTACCAGCAGTCCTTCTACGGTGCCATCGTAATCGCCGCAATCGCCGTCGTGCTCACCGTCTACATGATGGTCTCCGACAGCAAGAAGAAGTCCGCCTAGTTTTGCTTGATGCGGCAAGGACCGCCCCCTTGCCGCATTCCACCGCCACCAGTATTAAGGAGTCGAAATGTCTGAGCTCAACCCCGTCCGCATTGCCGTTATCGGCGCCGGCGCCATGGGCCGCAACCACATCCGCTTTGTCACCGAGGAGCCCGAGGCCGAGCTCGTCGCCATCGCCGACGCCTTTGAGGGCGCCCGCGCCACGGCCGAGGCCGCCGGCGTGCCGTTTTATACCGATCCCGCCCAGATGATGGACGAGGTCAAGCCCGAGGCCGTCATCATCGCCACGCCCAACGACCTACACCTGGGCGTTGCCCGCGAGGCTGTGAAACGCAACATCGTGCCGTTGGTCGAAAAGCCGATCTCCAACGACCTGGAGGATGCCCAGGCCTTCGCCGCCGAGGCCGAGACCGCTGGCGTGCCCGTGCTCGTGGGTCAGCACCGTCGCCACAATCCCTTCGTCAACAAGGCCAAGGAGATCATCGAGGCCGGCGAGCTGGGCAAGCTCACCGTGTCGAGCTTCCACTACATGATCTATAAGAATGACGAGTACTTCGATGTCGAGTGGCGCCGCAAGAAGGGTGCCGGCCCGATCCTGGTCAACCTGGTGCACGACGTCGACCTGCTCCGCTACCTGCTGGGCGAGCCCGTTGCCGTCCAGGGCATGCAGTCCAGCGCCGCCCGCGGTTTTGAGACCGAGGACTCCGCCGTGGTCAACGTCCGTTTTGCCGATGGCGCGCTTGCGAGCATGACCATCTCCGACGCCACCGCCAGCCCCTGGAACTGGGAGGCCACCGCTCGCGAGGATCCGCAGTACCGCCCCTTCGACGCCGACGCCTACTTTATTGGCGGAACCTTGGGTGCCCTTTCGCTGCCCCGCCTGCACCAGTTCTCCTACGACGGAGCCTCCAACTGGCACAAGCCGCTGCAGATGGAGATTCCGGCCGTCGACCCGGCGCTGCCGCACAAGATGCAGCTCAAGCACTTTGTGAAGGTCGTTCGCCGCGAGGTCGAGCCCGTCGTGACCCCCGCCGACAACGTTAAGACGCTCACGCTGCTTAACGCCATCAAGGAGGCCGCCGAGACCGGCCAGCTCGTCGAGCTGTAATGCCTTAAGAGCGGCCGCGGCAGAAACCCCATGCCGAACCCCTCGGTCCGCCACAAATATGCCCCTCTTCTTTGCCCCGCGAGCAGCCTCCTGCCCGCGGGGCTTTTTGCTACCTTAACGACGATTTTTCTGGGGCGGGGGCTATTTTGCACCTCGGCTTGATTCGTTCGCCACGAAATGCGCCTATCTACTACGTTTAACCGATTACCCTCAACCATGCCGAATTTCGCGAAATTAAAACCGCAGGTAGACGGCTTGCCGATTTTCGGAAAACCGGGGGATGGTCGACCCATACGGTTCAAACGTAGTAGATAGGCCCCTTTCGTGGCGCAACCCCAAAACAGTCTTTTGGGACGGGTGGTATCCTTGGTAGCCCTGTGCTGCAAACGCACCTTAAACGCAAGGAGTCCCATGGATCTTATCGCCCAGCTCGCCCGCAAGCTCAACCTTAAGGCCGCCAACGTCGAGGCTGCCGTCAAGCTCATCGATGAGGGCAACACCATCCCCTTTATCTCGCGCTACCGCAAGGAAGCAACGGGCGGCATGGACGACGTCGCCCTGCGCGCGCTCGACGAGCGCCTGTCCTACCTGCGCAATCTTGAGCAGCGCAAAGAGGACGTCATTCTGCTCATCGACGCCCAGGGCAAGCTCACGCCCGAACTCGAACAGCAGATTCGCGAGGCCACGCAGCTCCAGCGTGTCGAGGACCTCTACAAGCCCTACCGCAAAAAGCGCATGACCCGCGCGCAGAAGGCCCGCGAGGCAGGTCTAGAGCCGCTCGCCAACATGATCATCATGCAGGCCTCGGCCAAGGGCAGCGCGCTCGACGCCGCCGCGGAATACGTCAACGAGGAGGCCGGCTTCGACACGCCCGAGAAGGCGCTCGCCGGCGCCGCCGACATCGTAGCCGAGACGGTGGCCGAGGACCCCGAGAACGTCGCCGACCTGCGCGCCTTTACGCAAAACACCGCCGATATCGTCGTCGAGGCCACCGACCCCGCCGAAAAAACTCCCTACGAGCCGTACTACAGCTATGATGAGCCGCTGCGCCGTATACCCAACCACCGCGTGCTGGCTATCGACCGCGGTGAGCGCGAGGGCAAACTCCGCGTGCGCGTGAACGTCGACGGCGCCGCTGCCACGGCGCGCCTCGGCAGCCGCTGGCCCCGTCGCCAGGGCGTCTTCGCGCCCGTCTTTGACGCCGCCATCGCCGACGGTTACAAGCGCCTCATGGCCCCCTCGCTGGAGCGCGAGGCCCGCGCCAAACTCACCGTCCGTGCGCAGACCGAGGCCATCAACGTCTTTGCCAAGAATCTTGAGGGCCTGCTCTCGGCCCGCCCCGTCCGCGGTGCCCGCGTGCTCGCGCTCGACCCGGGCTACCGCACCGGCTGCAAGGTCGCCGTCATGGACGAGACCGGCAAGCTACTCGACCACGGCGTGGTCTACCCCACCAAGCCGCGCCATGACGTCGCCGGCACCAAACGCGAGCTCGCCCGCCTCGTCAAAAAGGACGGTGTCAACACCGTCGTCATCGGCAACGGCACCGCCAGCCGCGAGACCGAGGAAGTCGTCTCGGAGTTCATTGCCGAGCAGGCGCCTGGGCTGCGATACACCATTGTTAACGAGGCCGGCGCGTCGGTGTACTCCGCCTCCGAGCTCGCGAGCCAGGAGTATCCCGACCTGGACGTCACCGTGCGCGGCGCCATGAGCCTGGGCCGCCGCCTGCAGGACCCACTGGCAGAGCTCGTCAAGATTCCGCCCCAGTCCATCGGCGTGGGCCAGTACCAGCACGACCTTGACCAGGCCGAGCTCTCGCGCACCCTGGGCCACGTGGTGGAGGACGTCGTCAACCGCGTGGGTGTCGACGTGAACACCGCGAGCGCGAGCCTGCTGGGATACGTATCGGGCATTACGCCGAGCGTGGCCAAGAACATCGTGGCCTACCGCGAGGAAAACGGTGCCTTTACCGATCGCCGCCAGCTTAAGAAGGTCCCCAAACTGGGGCCCAAGGCATATCTCAACGCCGCGGGCTTCCTGCGCATCAGCGGTGGCAAGAACCCGCTCGACGCGACGAGCGTCCACCCCGAAAGCTACGAGGTGGCCACGTCCGTCCTGGAGCGCGCAGGCGTTAAAGCCAGCGAGCTCAGCCGTGGCGGCGTGCCCGACATTGAGCGCCGTCTGGGCAGCATCTCGGCGCTGGCAAGCGACCTGGACTGCGGCACCCTCACGCTCATCGACATCGTCAACGAGCTCAAGAAGCCCGGCCGCGACCCGCGCGACGACGCGCCCGAGGTGGTCTTTAGCCGCTCGGCACTTTCCATCGATGACCTGGAGCCCGGCATGGAGCTCAAGGGCACGGTGCGCAACGTTGTGGACTTTGGCGCCTTCGTCGACGTGGGCGTGCACCAGGACGGCCTCGTACACATCTCCAAGCTGGCCAACCGCTTCGTCAAGCACCCGAGCGACGTGGTACGCGTCGGCGACACGGTAAAGGTGTGGGTGGAAAAGGTCGATCGCGACCGCAAGAAGATCTCGCTCACCATGGTGCAGGGGAAGTAAACCACCTAAAGCAAGGCCCCCCCTCTCGCGATGTGCAAAATCGCGAGTATTCTGCAATTTCTGCCGCTCCGAACGCCCCTCAGAGGCAATAAAGTCAAAAACAGCCCCCGTTTTAGCGACATTAGAGCCAAAACGGGGGTTGTTCCGTGCTTTATCTAGCTGGTAAAGACCTTTACCTTGCTGAATACTCTCAATTTTGCACGTCGCAGGCGGGGGCACCTTTGTCCACGGCAAGATATGGAAGCCAATCGCCAACCTACCGACAAGTTCGTGTCGGCAGCCCCGGCCTTTCCTTTGCCTAGCGCGACCCTCGCGAAGCGCGTGAGCGATAGGGAAAGGAAAGGCCGGGGCGAACAACCCTCGGCGCAGCCAGTGTTCGCGTTACGGCAGGATATGGAAGCCGAGCGAGGCGATATCCTTGGCAAAGCCGCGGACGGTGTCGAGCGAGACCTCGTACGGGTCGCGACCGATGTTCTTGCGCTTGGCCAGGATGCTGTTGGGCACCGTGATGATCTGGCAACCGCAGGCCTCGGCCTGGTAAATGTTGATAAGCTCACGCGTGGACGCCCACAGGACCTCGCAGTTGGGCTTAGCGGCGGCCTTCTTGACCGACTCCGTCACAAACGGAATGGGGTCGACGCCGGTGTCGGCGATACGGCCGGCAAAGAGCGAGATGATGGACGGCGTCTCGGCGTCAACGGCCTCGACCATCTCGTCGACCTGCTCGGGCGTAAAGATAGTGGTGACGTTGACCTTGATGCCATCGGCCGAAAGCTTGCGGACCAGCTCGGCGGTGGACTCGCCCTTGGTGGTCACGCACGGAATCTTGACGTAGACGTTGTCGGCCCAGGTAGCGATCTCGCGGGCCTCGACCTCCATGGTCTCGACGTCATCGGCAAAGACCTCAAACGAGACGGACACATCGGTGATGTGAGCCAGAACCTCCTTGGCAAACGCGCGGTAATCCGTCACGCCACCCTTCTTCATAAGGGACGGGTTGGTCGTGAAACCCTGAACGTTGCCGTTCTCGTACATGTCGAGCATGCCCTCGAGGTTTGCACCGTCAGCGAACACCTTGATTGCCATCTGCCTGATTCCTTTCGTTAGCATACGGCCGATAAACTGCTAAACACTTTACCTATGTTTATCAAGGCGTGAACTGCGGGTTTTTATCTTCTCGGCGAACGGTATAAACACCTCAGTGTTTGGATTGATAAATCGATTGAGCATGCAAAAGCAAAGAGTCGCAGTTTGAGCAAACGTCAGAACGCGGGATTCATTAGATGAGGCCGAAATGCTGCATCGCTGTGACGGTGCCGTCGTGTGCGACATCGTCGGTCACGTAGCCGGCGACCGCCTTGACCTCGGGCATGGCGTTGCCCATGGCGACAGCCGTCTCGACCGCAGCGAGCATGCCCAGGTCGTTACCCGAATCGCCGAAGCCAAAGGTGCGCGCGTTGCCGGTGCGACCCAGGTATTCCAGCGCTCGCGCCACGCCCACGCCCTTGTCGATGCCCTTGGGGCTCAGCTCGCGATTCTGACCACCGGTGTTGCACAGCTCAAACTCGCGATCGATAAAGCCATCATCGTTGGCTACGCGAGCCAGGTCGCTCGCGACGATGCCTACCTTGCCCACGCGCAGACGGCCGTCGACGCGCATTTCCTCGGTGCTGTGCACCACAGAAGTGCCGATCAGAGACGACTGCTCAACGCCCGCGGGTTCCAGGGCAAAAGTAGCCACGTTGGTCTCGAAAAAGGCTTCAATCCCTGCCGCGACCATACGGCGAGCGAGCTCCGCAACAATGTCTTCGTCAAAGCAGTCCTCATGCACCACGCGGCCCTCGACCTCGAGCGTGGCGCCTGCCATGGCAACGATGCCCGCGGGGTCGAGCGCACGCAAGCTGTCCGCGATGAGCCACAGGGGACGACCCGTGCAGATAAATGCCTTGTGCCCTGCATCGCGCAGTGCACGGAACGCCTCAACCACCGTCTGCGAGGGACGAACCGCCGAAAAGTCCTTATCGGTCATGTTGTCGGGATCGAACGACGTCAGCGTGCCGTCCACGTCAAAAAAGAGCACGGCGGAATCGGGGCACGCATCAATCATATGGGTTCCTTTCGAGGATAAGGGCAAACGAAGCATCCATCATATAATGGAGCGACGCAACCAGAGAGGTCACCCATGGAATTTTACGCAAGCTGCCCCGAGGGCTTTGAGTCCGCACTCGCCGATGAGCTTAAACGCCTCGGACTTTCGCATGTCCGCCGCCTGAAAGGCCGCGCTACATTTGAGGGCGAGCTCGAAGAAGGCTACCGCGCCTGTCTGTGGTCGCGCCTGGCGAGCCGCGTGTTCGTGGTACTCGGGCGCTTTGAGGCGCAGGATGCCGACGAGCTGTACGATAGCGTTTACGACATCGCCTGGGAGAACATCGTCCGCCCCGGCGCCAGCATCGCCATCACAGCCCGCGGCGTGACCGAGCAGCTGCGCAACACGCGCTTCTCGGCCCTGCGCGCCAAGGACGCGCTGTGCGACCGTCTGGCCGAGACCACGGGCCGTCGCGCCGATGTCGATGCCGCCGACCCCGACGTTCACCTGCTGCTTTCGCTGCGCCAGCGTCGCGCGAGCATCAGCCTGGACCTTTCGGGCGACCCGCTGTTCAAACGCCTGCCGCCCGCAGCGACCCGCGCCGGCGAGGGTGCGCACGTGCTGCGCCCCGACTACGCCGCCCTGGTGCTGGCGCAGGTCGGCTGGACCGCGCTGTGCGAGCGCGAGCTGACGGCCGATGATTACGAAAACGAAGCCCTGCCCACGCTGGTCGACGCCTCGTGCGCCGGCGGCGGCCTGCTGCTGGAGGCCGTGAATATTCTGACCGACCGCGCCCCGGGCGCCGCACGCGAGCACTGGGGCTTTGAGGGCTGGCAGTTGCACGACGCCGCTCTGTGGGAGCAGTTGCTTGCCGAGGCACGCGAGCGCGAGGCGGCAGCACGCGAGCGCGAGGCACGCATCGTGGCCGTAGACATCGACCCCGCCGCCCGCAAGACCGCTGAGCGCATGGTCAAGTGTGCCGGCTACAAGCGCTTTGTCGATTTTTGCGCTGCCAAATCTGCCACCGTACTGGACCACGCGGGCGCCGTCGCCGGTGCTGCCGTGGTCGCGGATACGACCGAGACGCCGCTGTCGCTTATGCACGACGCCATGACGCTGGTCGGTGAGCTGCGCCGCGCGCCCGAGCTTACCGCGGCGCCGGTCGCCGCGCTCACCCGCGACGGATTGCTGGCCCGCGCGCTCCACGCCGAGCCCGAGCGCTCGATCGCCGTCATGCCCAATAACGAGGAGGCGACCGTCGAAGTCTGGCCTTCGCTCGACCAAGCTGCCGCGGCGTTTGAAGCTTCGACCAGTGCGGATGCCGAGGAGCAGACCGCAGATGCCCAAGGCGAAGCCGCCGACACCCTCATGCCCGAACCTACCGCCACGCTCGACCTGGGCGACGGCAAGCCGCTGCCCGTGCTCATCCCGGAGTCCGAGCAGTTCGCCAACCGCCTGCGCAAGAACGCCCGTCTGCGTCGAAAGTGGGCAAAGCGCGAGGGCGTGAGCTGCTACCGCGTCTACGATGCCGACCTGCCCGACTACTCCGCTGCCATCGACCTGTACGAGGGTTGCCCGCAGACGCCGGGCCGCTGGCTCGTCATCGCCGAATACGCCGCGCCCAAGACCATCGACCCCGCACTGGCCCAGGCCCGTATGCTCGACATCTTGGCCATCGCGCCGCGCATCCTGGATGTTCCGGCCGAGCATGTGCACGCCAAGGCCCGCATGCGTTCGCGCGGCGGCTCGCAGTACGGCAAGCAGGGCGCCGGCAAGGGCGCATCGGGCGAGCGTGCCAATATCGCACGCCGTCGTCTGCCGCTCATCGAAGAGGGCGGCCTCACCTTTGCCGTCAACTTTGACGACTATCTGGATGTGGGCATCTTCCTGGATCACCGCGTCACCCGCAACCTAGTGCGCGAGCACGCCAAACAGGCGCGCCGCTTCCTCAACCTGTTCGCCTACACCGGCACTGCCACCTGCTACGCGGCCGATGGCGGCGTCGAGGAGACCGTGACGGTCGACCTCTCCAACACCTATCTGGACTGGGCCGAGCGCAACATGCGCCAGAACGGCTTTGTGGGGCCGCAGCATCATTTTGTGCGCGACGACGTGCTTGCCTGGATTCGCGACCAGCGCCAGACGCGCAACCGCTGGGACCTGATCTTTGTCGACCCGCCCACGTTCTCGAACTCGTCAAAGATGGGCCGCCGTACCTGGGATGTCCAGCGCGACCATGTTGAGCTTTTGGCCGGCGTATCTCGCCTGCTCGCGCAGGGCGGCCATGCCATCTTCAGCTGCAACCTGCGCGGCTTCCGCCCCGAAACGCGCAAGCTCGCGCGCGCGGGCGTCGTGCTGGAGGACATTACGGCGCAGACCATTCCCGAGGACTTCGCACGTAACCAGAAGGTGCACCACTGCTATATCGTGCGCCGCCTGCCCATTGAGGACGCCATGGCCGAGGTCGGCTTTAGCGCCGAGGAGATTGCCGAGCGAACCGAGGAGCTGCGCAACCCCGAGGCCCGTAAGCCTCGCGCGGCAGTGCCCGCGCACGCGCAGGCCGGCAACGGCAAGCCTAAAAAGAAGAAGTTCTACGCCAGCAAGCCCAAAGGCAAATAACAAAGTTGCGGTGGAATACGGACTGTTTTGCCTGGAATTAGGCAAATATAGACCGTATTTCACCGCAACTCATAGTGGGATGGTGGCCGGCGATCTAGCCTTGGGTGACCAATCGGTAACCGATACCCACATGCGTTTGAATATAGCGCGGATGCGCGGGATCGGACTCGATCTTCTTGCGCAGCGTGCCCATAAAGACACGCAGGCTCGCCAGGTCGCTCTTAGTTGCCGTGCCCCAAATCTCGTGCAGGATAAACTGGTGCGTCAGCACTTTGTCGGCGTTGTGTGCCAGCAGGCACAGGAGCTTATACTCGATCGGCGTCAGATGCAGTTCCTCGCCATCCATCGTGGCGATGCCGGCATCAAAATCGATATGCAGCTCACCGGTATCGAACGAGCCCTCGGAGGCAACACCGCCCGTTTGCGCATACGAAAGGCGCCTGAGCGTCGTGCGAATACGCGCGAGCAGCTCCTCGACCGAAAACGGCTTGGTCAGATAGTCGTCAGCACCGGCATCGAGCGCGCGGATTTTGTCCGCATCCTCGCTGCGCGCCGAGACCACGATAATCGGCATGCCCGACCATGCGCGCACCGACTCCACCACCTTGACGCCGTCCATATCGGGCAGGCCCAGATCGAGCAGCACAATGCTCGGCGTCTGCGACGAGGCGGCGGCGATAGCGGCATGGGCGGTCTCCACAGCCATATGGCGCAAGCCGTGCGCCTCGAGCGCGGCAACAATAAGATTGCGGACGGCGGGGTCGTCCTCAACGACCAAGATGAGCGGTTTTACGGCAGAGTTCGGCACAGCGCTACTCCTTATCAAACGAAACGTCGGCGGCAGGAAGCTCAATCGTAAAGACCGAGCCGTGCGGGTCCGCCGCGGCAACCTCTATGCTACCGCCATGTGCCAACGCAATGGAACGGCAGAGCGAAAGACCCAGGCCAACGCTGCGGTGGCTGTCGGCCAGACCATGGTTGGCGGTATAGAACGACTCAAAGATCCGCTCGCGATCCTCGGGTGCGATGCCCGGACCATCATCGGCCACCGAGCACGCCACGCGTCCATCGTCGACGCTAATCGAAATCACGATATGCGAACCCGCGGGCGTATAGGTGATGGCGTTGTTCACCAGATTGACCACCAGCTGCACCATCAGGCGCGCATCGACGTTGACGAGCGCCGGCTCATCGCACGCCACCACCTTAAGGTCGTGCTCGCGCACGGCCGGATTTACGTGGCGCAGCGCCTCCTCGACGATATCGTCCATGAGCTCGAGCGTGGTCGACAGGCGCATACCGCCACCCTCGAGCTTGGTGATGGCGAGCAGATTCTCGACGGTGGCGTTGAGCCACAGCGCATCCGAGCGAATGGATAGAAGCAGGCCGCGGCGCGTCTGGGCATCGAGCACCGCGGTGCCGGTCGAGCCCTGGTCGAGCAGCACATCGGCATTACCCGAAATACTGGTGAGCGGCGTGCGCAGGTCGTGCGAGATGGAGCGCAGCAGGTTGGCGCGCAGCTGTTCGTTTTTGGCAAGCACCGCCGCCTCCTCGCGGGCCTCCATGGCGCGGGCGCGATCGAGCGCCAGCTCGCCTTCACTCACGATGGCATCGGCAAGTGTCCGCTCCTCATGCGTCAGCACGTCGGGCTCGGCAACGATAGCCAGCACGCCCACCACCGAGGCGGGGTCGCCCGAGCGCGCGAAGCCGTCGCCTGTGCGAACCGTCAGGTAGATGCCATAAAACGCCGAGCCGCCATAGGTGGCATCGAGCGGCGTTCCCACATAGGCGGACGCCGAGAGCCGCGGCGGCATCTGCGGCGCCAGTTCGTGCACCGGTGCGGCATCGCCCACGGCCGTGTATGTCGCACGCGGCAGCAGGTCATCGCCCTCGGCGTCGGCGCTGTACCACACGACCGGGCAGCCCGAAAGACGTGCCAGCTGCGTGGCCATGGCGTGAACGATCTGATGCTGATCGGCGCACCGCTGCAGCATGCGGTTGGTCTCGAGCACCATATGCGTGCGGCGGTCGCTGGCGGCAGCCTGTGCCAAGGCGCGGCGCAGGGCCAACGCAATCGAGCTCGACACAAGCGAGACCACGAACATGATGAAGAACATGCCGGGATAGCCGCGGTCGATAAGCGACAGCGAGTAGCGCGGGTCGACAAACAAGAAGTTGTAGAGCGCCACGGCGGCAGCCGAGCTCAGCAAGCAATACAGGCGACTCCAGGTAAAGAATGCGCACAGCTGAACGGCGAACACATAGACGATCATGATGCTCGGCGCGAGACCCGGATGGTCGAGCAGCGCGCCCACAATCGTCGCCGCGACCAGCAGCCCCACCGATACGCAGGCGTCATACAGAGGAGTGCGGCGCGTCAGCGTTGTGCGCCGCCACCAAAAGCTATCGGCAATATCGCCGTCCGTACGGACGTCCATCAGCGTCCCGCCCCTCTCTCAAAACAAAAACCACCACAAAGGGGACAGGCACCTTTGTGGTGGTTTCCCTTGTGGTGGTTCCAAGTGTATAGCCTTTGCAACCGGCGGTCGCTAGACAAACAGCACGTGCGCGAGCAGGGCACACACGCACACCGCTCCAAATACCAGTGCCACGATCGAAATTACGCGATCGGCCATATCCATGTTGGCACGGTTCGTAAGGAACCGATCTTCGGCGGCGTCGGCGCGTGCCTCACGTACCAGCTCGGCAACCACCTCGCGGCCATCAAGCATCTTTGCATCCATGTTTGCCTCCCCGGTCTCAATCTTGTCCATCGAAAACCAACTCCGTGCAACCCGTCGGCGCCTACGGCCGCTCGTTGGGGGCCAGGCGCTGCATCTTGTTCACGGCCTTGAACTTGGTGAACAGCGGCACGTACTCAAAGCTCACGTTGGAGTTCTCCAGGCCGTACCAACGCGCGGGCGTGCCGGCGGCGCGGCGAATGATGTACTTGAGCGTGATGGCCGTACGCTCGCTGGGCTCCACATCGCTTTCGGGCGCCAGAAGCTTACGGATCAGGACGAACTTGAACGTGCCGATGTTACCCGGATCCTTGTAGACCGAGTAGTCATGCGTCTGCGGCGGCAGCTCGCCGGTGGCAGCCAGGTCCTGAACAACCTGACGCAGGTAGGCATTGACGCGCTGGTTGATCTTGTAGCCCAGGTACAGGTGCACGCGGAACACGTAGTCGGTGCCGAACGTCTCGACCGAATAGGCAAAGGTGTGCGGTTCGTCCATGGTCTCGACATTCACGAACCACCAGGCGCGGGCACGCTTGGGATGCTTGTCCAAGATCGAATAGACGATATCGCGGTCGATGTAGTCGGTATGGGTGTCCTTGGTCAGGTACACGACGTTGTCACTCATGCGCTCGTAACGGTCGTCGTCGCGCAGGCGCTTGAGCTGCGGCAGGTAGCTGCGCAGCGGCAGCAGCGTAAACTGGCGCTGCTCGACCGCCGTGCCGTTGTACCAGCACACCATAATGCCCATGATGAGTGCAGCCATGAGGATGGTGAAATAGCCGCCGTGGAAGAACTTGGTGAGCGAGCTCACGAAGAAGAAGCCTTCGAGCAAAAGGAAGAAGGCCGCGAAGATCCACGGAGCAACCTTGAGCTTGCGCTCCTCGTGCAGGTAGAAGAAGAGCAGTAGCGTGGTGCACATCATAGTCAGCGTAATGGCAAGGCCGTAGGCGGCTTCCATATGCGCCGAGTTCTGGAACAGCAGCACCACGATGACGCAGCCCACAAGCATGACGTTGTTGACCATGGGGATGTAGAGCTGGCCTTTGGTCTCGGCAGGGTAGAAGACCTGCATGTGCGGCATGAGGTCCAGACGGCTGGCCTCGGACACCAGCGAAAACGCGCCGGTGATGAGCGCCTGCGAGGCAATGATGGCCGCGACGGTGGAAAGGCCAACGGCAAACGGGCGCAGGCCCGGGGCGAGCATCTGGTAGAACGGGTTGAGGTCGGCAATGCCCATGAGCTCGGGGTTGGCAGCGTTGTTCATAAGCCAAGCGCCCTGGCCCATATAGGAAAGCAGCAGGCAGCACTTAACGAACGGCCAGGTAGCGTAGATATTGCCGCGGCCGACGTGGCCCATGTCGGAGTAGAGCGCCTCGGCACCGGTGGTGGCGAGGAAGCAGCTGCCCAGAATCATGATGCCCGCGTGGTTGTTGGGGCTCAACAAAAAGGCGATGCCGCGGAGCGGGTTGAGGCACAGCAGCACGGCGGGGTGCTGTAAGACAAAGAACAAACCCGTGCCGCCCAGGAATAGGAACCACAGCGTCATGATGGGGCCAAAGGCGTGACCGATCTTGGCCGTACCGATGCGCTGTACCAAGAAGAGCACGATGATGATGGCGAGCGTAATGGCGACGACGCGGCCCTGGTCATCGCCCAGCACGGCATGAACCGCCGGGATAGTGCGCAGGCCCTCGATGGCCGTGGTAACGGTAACGGCCGGCGTCAGGATGCCGTCGGCGAGCAACGCGGCGCCACCCAGCATGGCGGGGATGATAAGCCACTTGCCGCAGCGCCTGACCAGGCTGTACAGGGCAAAGATGCCGCCCTCACCATGGTTATCGGCGCGCAGCGAGATGAGCACATACTTGATGGTGGTCAGCAACGTGACCGTCCACACGACAAGGGAGAGCGCGCCGAGCACGAACTCCTCCGTGACGCTTCCGATGCCGCCGTTGCCGGCAACGAGCGCCTTGGTTACATACATGGGGCTGGTGCCGATATCGCCGTACACCACGCCTAGCGTGACGAGCATCGCCGAGATGCTCACAGGAATCGCAGCGTGCGAGGCTGCCTCCTTGGCCTTTTGTTCCATAAGCCGGTTTCCTCCCAACTTTAATGTTCGAAGGGATTATAGGTAATCGGCCCATGTTTGAATGGCACTGTTTTCCCAGCTAGATAAAGATTTATACAGTCTTTAGGCTACCGCGGCGATATGAAGTGTGACAAAGGGACTATCCCCTTGTCACATTCGTCATTTTCCGAGCCAGTTTTTGAACCACCACTCCATGGAGCGGCTCATCTCGGCCATAAAGGGGCTCGTGTGCTTGCGGGTGTAGATATCCACGACGCGCTCCCCCACCTCGCGGGCGTGCGGGCGAAACATCGCATCCATCTCGGCCACCTGCGCATCCATAGTCGCGGCATCCGCACGGCAGTAGCGCTCCTCGTGCACCAGGTTCACCACGGGGTGCGCGATTGCCGGGCGCTCCTTACGGGGCGTGCCGATGATGAGCATCGACAGCGGCATGGTATAGGGCGGCAGATCGAGCAGCGCGGCAACTTCCTCGGCGTTCTCGACGATGTCGCCGATATAGCAGCTCCCCAGCCCCAGGGCCTCGGCGGCAACCACGGCGTTTTGCGCGGCGATCACGGCATCCTGAGCCGCGATGGCAAAGTCGCCCAGACCCGGCGCGCGGCGGGGCGCCTTGCCCGTACGCTCGACAAACTCGGGCTCAAAGCAGCCCACGTGCTCAAACAGATCGATCCACTTGGCATAGTCGACCACAAATATAAGTGCCCAGGGCGCCTTGGCGATCATGGGCTGGTGGTCGCACAGGTCGGCCAGGCGGTCGAGCGTTGCCCGCTCGCGGACGCTCACGATGGAATACATCATCATGGCGCCCGCCGACGGCGCGCGGCTCGCCGCATGCAAGATCGCCGCCCGCTGCTCGTCGATCACCGCCACGGGACGGTCGTCGTCATCACGCGCGAAGGCACGCGTGGACGAGCGGTGTTCCAAGATGTCCAGCGCCGCGTTGCCCGTAGTCTCGACCGGATAGCCGCCCGCGTCCACGCCCACAGCTCCGCCGCAGTACTCGGTGCCCGTCATACAAACCTGCTCGCCCATAGCTCTATCCTCGCTAATTCTTTAAGAAGCCTTTACGTTTCCGTGTAATTCCCGTCCATTATCGCGCAGGCCGCCACTACATTGCGCCACACCGCCACACGTGCGCGTTAATATGGCTGGTTGTTGTGCGCAGCCACCAATTGCAGCGCATATCTTGGTAACAATCGGGTAAACCTCCGCTTTCGTACGTTTTAGTTTGTGAGGAGTCTCAGCATGTTCGCTGCCGCCATCTCGCTCGTCGGTCTTGCGGCGACCGTCTACCTTGTCTTGCGCGAGGCCAAGGCCATTTGCGCTCAGTCGGGCACCGTTGCCAAAAGCGCTCTTGGGTGGAGCGTCGCCTTCGGCCTGTTCCAGCTCTTTTTGACCATTTGGGGCGCCATTGGCCTCGTCGCCCAAAACGAGCCGCTCGCCTTTGTGATGCTCATCCTGACCAACGCCATCCTCACCGGCTGCGCTTGGGCCAGCATCGCACGCGACCGCATCGCCCCGCGCGTCTTTGCGTTCGCCAAGCCCGACGCCCCCGCCCCCACCGGCAAGCTCGCCCGCCTGCGCGGCGCCTTTGTGGGCAAACCACTCGTCGCCGCCGTCCTGTGCCTGCTGCTCGCCGGCGTCTTTGCGCTGCTGGGCATGGAGGTCTCGTCCAACCACGACTTTACCTGGGTCTACCCCCTGTGCATCCTGCTCGAGTGGGCCATCATCACCGTGCTCATGGTCGGCCTGTTCTTCCTGTTCCAGCGCCACGGCGTAGCTCCCGCGGTCCTGGCCTTTGCCCTCTTTGTCCTGGGCATTGCCGAGTTCTTCGTCATCACGTTTAAATCCATGCCCATCCAGCCGGGCGACCTTTCGGCCATCTCCACCGCCGCCGCGGTCGCCGGCACCGGCTACACCTTCTCGATCTCACTGTTCTGCGTGCTGTCCATGGGCTTTACCGCCATCGCCATGCTGCTGTGTGAGTACGCCGGCCTGGTGGCACCGCACCGTCAGAAGGGCGCCGCCAACGCCAAGCGCATGCTGCTCACCAACCTGCTCGTCGCCGTACTGTGCCTGGGCGGCGTGACCGCGCATGTCACGCTCATCGACTACTACAACACCCTCGGCATCACCGTCTACACCTGGCGCCCGCTCGAGAGCTACTGGCGCGAGGGCTACCTGCCCGCCTTTATTAGTGCAGCGCAGTCCATCAAGCCGCCCAAACCCGCCGACTACTCCGTCGACGATGCCAAGGCCACGCTCAAAAAGTACGCCAAGGCCTACGACAAGTCCGACGCGGCCAAGAGCGACGAGCGCGCCGCCGCAAAGGAGCAGTTCGATAGCGAGAAGCCCACGGTCATCGCCATCATGAACGAGACGTTCTCCGACCTGTCGATCTACCAGAACATGCGCGCCGGCTACGAGGGCCCGCAGTACTTTAAGAGCCTGTCTAACTGCCTCAGCCGCGGCAAGCTCTACGTGAGCGCCTACGGCGGCGGTACCGCCAATACCGAGTTTGAGTTTATGACCGGCAACTCTATGGCCAACCTGGGCTCGGGCGTGTACCCCTACACCATCTACAACATGGAAACGACCGGTAATCTGGCAGAGCAGTTCAAATCGCTCGGCTATTCCACCACGGCCATGCACCCCAACCACGCGACCAACTGGAACCGCGAGAACGTCTACAAGGACTTTGGCTTTGACCAGTTCCTGTCTATCAACGATTTCCAGGGAGCCGACACCCTGCGCGGCATGGTGACCGACCAGGCTACCTACGACAAGATTCTTGAGCTGCTCGACCAGAACGCCGATCCGCAGTTTATCTTCGACGTGACCATGCAGAACCACTCGGGCTACGATACGGGCCTGCTGCCGGTCGACAAGCAGATGCACCTGAACATCGACACGACCGACCTGGACGCCAAGACCGTCGAGGACGGCACGCTATCCGATGTCGACGAGTATGTCTCGTGCATCGAGCAGTCCGACCAGGCGCTGCGCTACTTCCTCAACGCCTTGAGCAAGCTCGACCGCAAGGTGGTCGTGGTGTTCTGGGGCGACCACCAGCCGTTCTTCCCGTCCAAGTTCAATGACAAGTGGTTTACCGGCGAGGACGACGCTACGCATCAGGAGCGTCTGTGGCAGACCGACTACATCATCTGGGCCAACTACGACGTTGCCGGCTGCGACCAGACGAGCGAGGTCGACGACCTGTCCACCAACTACCTGTCCACGCAGCTTATGCAGCTGATCGGCGCACCGCTGACCGACTACCAGAAAGCGCACATGACGCTGCGCGAGTCGCTGCCCGCCATCAACTCGGTCGGCTACGAGGACGCCAGCCTGCGCTGGGCGCTCTCCTCCAACGTCACCGGTGACGATGCCGCCGCCGCAGCCGCCACCAAGGCGCGCGAAGATTACGCCAAGATGCAGTACTACGAGATGTTCCGCGACGGCAAGAACGTGTACACCGAGCACTTCCAGACCGAGGCTAACGAGACCGACCCCAACCTGGCACCGGGTACGACCAAGATCAAGTAGCGAGCCTGTATCCCGGTTCGTCTGCCCGGACGGCGCGGAACGTAAGGTTCCCTGCTCGGACAGTCCTGCGCAAGACGAAGGCCACATTAAGTGGTCTTCTTTGCGTGCGGAACTCGCGATGAACCTTATATGCCTCCGCCTGGACAGACGCCCTGTTGTTGGAGCGCGGCTTGTCATGGGGGTATCCGCAACATATATAAGTTGAAGGCCACGTCTTGTGGCCTTTTTTGCATCCGGAAACCGTATCCCAGAATTCACGTCCGGAGTGGGATGCAGTTTCCGCTTACGGCCCCGTTGGGAAACTGCATCCCACTCCGATTGCAAATTCCGGGTCGCATTTTCCACCAGAGCCCTCAACCGGAAACCGCATCCCATTCCAAAGGCAAATTCCGGGACACACTTTCCGAAACCCCATCCATCCGGAAAGCCCGTCCCACTCTGAATACATCCAGCGAACGCATGCGAGTGTGTCGTCCAGGACGGTCTCGTCATCGGGGTAATGGAAAATGTCACCCCAAACGCCTGCCACGGTTGCGCCTACAAGTGTCAAGAAAAAAGCCTCGAGAACTTCGAGGCTTTCACATTTGTATTGTTTTGCACGAAGGATCGCGGACGGCGAAGCTACTCGCCCAGCACGGCCTTCTTGGCGGCTGCGGCCATGTTGTCCAGGTCCTCCTTGGTAGGATGGTCCTTTGCGGCAACCCAGTTGTCGAGCAGCATCTTAAATCGGGCGTTGTCGGGATCTTGCTCGAGCATGGCCTCGTAGCGCTGCTTGACCGCAGGGCCCATCTTGCCCTGACACATCGCCCAGCCCGCAAGCTCGGCATCTCCAGCCAAATTGGAGGTCACGCGGTCGATAATCTGCTGGTAATAGCTCTGATCGGCCCCAAAGCCGCAGGTGCCAAACAGGAAGACGCGCTTGCCGTGCAAAGCGGAGAGCAACGCCGCGACCGAAGGCGTGCACGCGCCCTTGTCGCACCAAAAACCGACGAGCACCGTGTCGGCCGCGCAGGCGCCCTGCGCCTCGAGCGCAACCTGATCTGCATCCGCATCGTCGCTCAACGCCGCGGCATGGACAAACTCAACACCCGCAGCCTGCAGAGTGCGCTTGATCGCACCCGAAACCATCCTGGTATTACCGCTCTTGCTGTTAACCACCAAAGAGCACGTCATAGTCACGTTGCCTCGTATCCCCCAAAACTAAAGCCACTAATGCAATTTATTAGATGACTATCTTAGTACTAACGTGACAGATGTAAACCACCGTCTGTCGATTGATTAATTTGCCCCACGGGCTTGCTTACTGGGCAAACTGGCTGCGGTAGAGTTCGGCGTAGAAGCCGCCTGCCGCTAGCAGCTCGTCGTGCGTGCCGCGCTCGATAATCTGGCCGTCGCGCATGACCAGAATGCAGTCGGCGTTGCGAATCGTGCTCAGGCGATGCGCCACGACAAAGCTCGTACGGCCGGCCATGAGCTCGTCGAATGCCGCCTGCACCTGCAGCTCGGTACGCGTATCGATGCTCGACGTTGCCTCGTCCAGCAGCAGAATCGCCGGATCGGTGAGCATAACGCGCGCAATGCACAGCAGCTGTTTTTGACCCTGGCTAAACGTGCCGCCGTCCTCGCCGATGACCGTATCGTAGCCGCCTGGCAGCTGCACGATAAACTTGTGCGCATGCGCGCGCTTGGCAGCTTCGATAACCTGCTCGCGCGTGGCGTCGGGACAGCCGTAGGCGATGTTTTCCGCCACCGTGCCCTCGAACAGCCACGTATCCTGCAACACCATGCCAAAGGCATGGCGCAGGCTTGCGCGCGTGTAGTCACGCGAAGACCTGCCATCAACCGTGATGTGGCCGGCATCGATATCGTAAAAGCGCAGCAGCAGGTTGATGAGCGTCGTCTTTCCGCAGCCCGTGGGGCCAACAAGGGCAAAGCGCATGCCGGGCTTGGCCTCGATGCAGATGTCCTGCAGCAGCTTGCGGTCGGACACGTAGCTAAAGTCCACATGCTCAAAGGCGACCTCGCCCTGCGGGGCAGCAAGTTCCACGGCATCCGCCGCATCGGACTCCTGCTCGCGGGCATCGAGCAGCGCAAACATGCGGCGCGCCGAGGCATACGCCGTCTGGATCTGCGTAATGACGTTGGTGACCTCGTTGAACGGCTTGGTGTACTGGTTGGCATAGGACAGGAAGATCTGCACGCCGCCCACCGTAAGCGCCGCGGGCACGCCCGTGATCACGCCCACGCAGCCGATCACAGCGACCACGGCATAGATGATGTTATTGATAAAGCGCGTGCCGGGGTTGGAGAGCGAACCCATAAACTGTGCGCGCTCGCCCGCGGTGTAAAGCTCGGCATTGAGGGCATCGAAGCGCTGCTGGGCGTTGGGACCGTAGGCAAAGGCGTCGACAAGCTTTTGCTCGCCTACGTACTCCTCGATATGACCACCGAGCTGCCCTTGAATACGCTGCTGTGCCGTAAAGCTTTTGTTGGAGAGCTTGGCAATAGCACCGGCTGCAAAAATGGAAAGCGGCGTGACGAGCACCACCACGAGCGTCATGGTCAGGTTGATGGAAAGCATAAACGCGAGCGTGCCCACGATGGTAATAACACCGGTAAAGAGTTGCGTGAAGCCCTGCAGCAGGCCGTCACCCACCTGGTCGACATCGTTGACCACGCGGCTCATGAGGTCGCCGTGAGCATGGCTGTCGATAAAGCTGAGCGGCATGCGGCTGAGCTTGTCGCTCGCCTCCACGCGCATGTCGCGCACCGTTTCGTAGGACAGGCGGTTGACGCAGTAGCCCTGCAGCCACTGGAAGGCCGCGGCTCCCACCACGACGAGCGCGAGTTTGGTGACAAGCGGCAGCAGCGCGTCGAAGTCCACCTGCCCGACGGCAACGATCAGGTCGATGCCCTCGCCGATGAGAATGGGCGTGTAGAGCTGCAGAATCACGGAGATGGCGGCACTCACAAACGACGCAACAAACGAAATGCGATGCGGACGAACGTAGCCCATCAGACGGCGAGTCACCGCACCCACGGGATAGCGCTCGGGGTCGCCGGGCTGGCGCGGACCGTCGCCCAGGTCGTTGAGGTTATCGTTACCGGACACGTTGGCCGTCATCGTGGCGACCGAACCGGAGGAAGTGTACGGATTCATTTAGCAGCCCTCCTTTGCGCAAATGGATGCCGGGGCAGTCGGGGCGGACGCGGGGCTTAGGGTGGACGCGGGCGCCGGAGTGGGCGCGGGCGCTGTGCTCCCCCGCTGGCCCTCAAGCTCCTCGCGGCGCAGCTGCGACTGGCAAATCTCGCGATAGAGCCGACAGGTCGCATAGAGCTCGTCATGTGTGCCCAGGCCGGCAACCGAGCCGTGGTCGAGCACGCAGATCACGTCGGCATCGCGCACGGTCGAGACGCGCTGGCTCACAATCACCGTGGTCAGCGGCAGCCCGCCCTTGGCGGCACCGCGCATGCTGCGCTCGCGAATGGCATGGCGAAGCGCCGCGTCGGTCTTAAAGTCGAGCGCCGACGCGGAGTCATCCATGATCAATATCTGAGGCGAACCAACCAAGGCACGCGCGATAGTCAGGCGCTGACGCTGGCCACCGCTAAAGTTCTTGCCGCCCGCCTCGACCGGGGCGTCTAAGCCCTGCGGCTTGTTGCGCACGAACTCGCTGGCCTGCGCCATGTCGAGTGCCACCCAGAGCTCCTCGTCGGTCGCAGCTTCATCGCGCCAGGTCAGGTTGCTGCGGATGGAGCCGCTCACCAGCGATGCGCGCTGCGGAACGGTCGCGACCACACGGCGCAGCTGGTCGAGCGGCCAGGTGCGCACGTCGACGCCCATCACGCTCACGCTGCCGGTGCTCGCATCGTACAGGCGCGGGATGAGCGAGACGAGCGTGGACTTGCCGCTACCCGTACCGCCGATAATGCCGAGCGTCTTGCCCAGCGGGAGTTCCAGCGTCACATCGTTGACAGCATTGGCCGCGCCAGCGCCAAACGAGAAGCTCGCATGGCTCAAGCTCAGCGCGGGAACTGAAGCGACATTGCCCGGCTTGGGCAGCGCGACCGGCTGGTTGCCCTCGTCAGCGATGCCCGGCACGCAATTGAGCACCTCGTTGATACGCGACGCGCTGGCGCTCGCCTTGGTAAAGACCACGACCAGGTTGGCGACGTACACGATGGAGGTCAGGGTCTGCGTCATGTAGTTCACAAACGCCATGACCTGGCCCTGCGTAAGCTCGCCCACGCTGACCTGGATGCCGCCCACCCACAGGATGGCGCACACGCCCAGGTTCATCACCAAAAACGTGACGGGGTTGAGAATCGACGAGAGCTTGCCCACCGCGATGGCAGTATTGGCCTGGTCGTCGGCGGCCTGCGCAAAGCGCTCGCGCTCGTGATCTTCGCGCACGAAGGCGCGAACCACGCGGGCGCCCGAAAGGCCCTCGCGGCAGATAAGCGCGATGCGGTCGAGCTTTGCCTGCAGCTGCTTGTAGTACGGAATGCAGCGCGCCATGACAACCCAGAACACCAGGCCAATGGCGGGCGTGCAGATCAAAAAGATGATGCCGAGCTTAAGGTCGATGGCAAGGGCCGCGCACATGGAGCCCACCGCTAGAAAGGGCCAGCGGATGAGCATGCGCACGCCCAGCGCCACAGCGAGCTGGACCTGGTTAACGTCGTTGGTAATGCGCGTGATGAGCGACGGCGTGCCAAAGCGGTCGAGCTCGGCATAGCTCAGCTTGTTGATGTGCTTGTAGAGCGCGCCGCGAATGTCGGTGCCCATGCCCTGCGATGTCAGCGCCGCCATCTTTTGGCAGACAAGCGTAAACAAGATGCCAATCACAGCCATGGCGCCAAGTACCATACCGTAGTGGATAACGGCGTTCACGTCGTGCGCCCCAATGCCCTTATCGATCATCTGGGCAATCACCAGCGGCGTCAGCAGGTCAAAGATCACTTCGATTAGCTTGCACGCAGGGCCGATCACCATATATCGGCGAAACTTACCACCAAAACGCCTGAGCAGCTCAATCATAAAAAGGCGCTCCCTATCATCATCTCAATTCAATCTGATTCATGATAGTACGGAGAACCCTGGAGATGCGTAAGCAACTCGTTACAGATGTAAGGGCAACGGTCACTAGCGCCCAAGGCACGTAGCAGCCGATGTTTTGGCAACGCCAGCGAGCGGCATAACGCCGGGGATTCAATTATCAGATAAATGTGACCCTTCAGGCGGTTTTGGTCGGCTACCCGCGGGTGCCGGCAGGGCGCTTGGTAGTCGAGCGATCCCGCAGGCGAAGCCGAGGACCAGCGAGACACCAAGCGCCCTGCCGGCACTCGCGGGTAGCCGCGGCACCAAAAAACGCCTGCGCACTCGATGGATTCGGATGCCCGACAGAGGCTCCTTATGGCTGCTTCCTTCCGGACCTGACCAGATTCGGAACATGTCGTCATCCGAACCCATCGAACGCGCTAGGCGCTCGATATATCTTACCCGCTCCCGCCCGATGGGGCAAGGTAGCTAATTTGGGACGGGGCTTTTTGACTACTTGGGCAATCAGATCGACAGGTAGTCAAATAAGCCCCGTCCCAAAAAGACTGGTCTGCTGCCGTGCCACAAAAGGGGCCTATCTACTACGTTTAGGCCGCAGGGGTCAACCATAGCCGGCTTTTTCGAAAATCGGCAAGCTTTCTACCTGCGGTTTTAATTTCACAAAATCCGGGATGGTCAAGGGCGCTCGGCTAAACGTAGTAGATGGCCGCATTTCATGGCGGACGGTCCGACCCAAGGCCCAAGGCGACCAGCCTCGGATAGCCATTCTCGAAGTTGCGGTGGAATAGTTCCTGTTTTTGCCGCCTGAGCCGCCAAACAGGAACTATTCCACCGCAACTTATAGGGAGTTGGGTTTTAGAGGCGGGCGAGGTCGTAGGCTTGGGCGGCTGCTTCACCGGCGCAGATGAGGTTGGTTGTGGCTTCCTGGGGGTCGAGCGCTTGGTCAAGAGGCATGGGCCTGCGGCAGACCGGCAGGACCAAGTCGATGCCCTGACCATACACCGCATCCAAATTATCCGCACGACCGCCCACGACGGCGACTACCGGCTTGCCATAGCGATTGGCACGGCGGGCCACGCCCACCGGCGCCTTGCCGGCAGCGGATTGCTCGTCCATGTTGCCCTCGCCTGTAATGACCAGGTCGACATCGCGCACGCGCTCGTCAAACCCAATCAGATCGAGCACCGTCTCCACGCCCGAACGCAACTCAGCACCGAGCGCCAGCAGCGCGGCGCCCAAGCCACCTGCCGCGCCCGCGCCAGGCACGCCGAGCACCGAGCCAAATGTCCGCACGCCCTCGGGCACGCGCAACAACCCCTGAGCCCGCACCCCGGTAATCGCCGCATCGAGCAGGCGGCCGTAGCCGACCATCCAACTGTCGTACCTGCCCAGCGCTTCGACATCGTCTGTCGGCAGGCCCTTTTGCCCGCCAAACACTGCAAGTGCCCCACGACGCCCCACGAGCGGGTTCTCGACATCAGAGAGCACGACGATACGCGCGCTATTCAGCGCCCGAAGCGCCGGTGCCAAATCGATACTCGCCACCTGCTCAAGCCCCGCGAGACCAGGGGCGACATCGCAGCCCTGATCATCGACCACACGCGCGCCCAGCGCCTGCAGCATGCCGGCGCCACCGTCGTTGGTGGCACTGCCGCCCAGACCAATATAGATAGTCTTTGCCCCAGCACGAACCGCTCGAAGCATGAGCTCGCCCACGCCATAGGTCGTAGCGGCCAACGCCGCCGGCTCTGTGCAAGGCGAATACCCAATACCCGCCGCCTCGGCCATCTCGATTACAGCCGACTCGTACTCGCCGTCCACCAGCATCCGGGCAGACACACAGTCGCCCAGAGGGCCTGCGACTTCACATGCCACGACCTCACCGCCGCACGCGGCAACGGCATCGAGCGTTCCCTCACCGCCATCCGCCAGCGGCAGCGCGCTTACCTGGGCATCGGGCCACACGCGGCGCACACCTTCGGCAACGGCCTCCTCCGCCTGCGCGCTCGAAACGCTGCCCTTAAAGGAGTCGATCGCCAGCTGCACACGGCGGGGCCGGCGGCACGCGGCACCAAAATCGACCGCCCCAACGGCAGTATCTTCGACACCCGCAAGCGCCTCGGCGTGGGCGGTATGCGCCTCAAGATCGGCCCCACAACCGCAGCCAGCACCATCGGTGCCACGCAGCCCACTAAAATAACCGCTCAGCACCGCGCGGCACTCGTCTGCCAGCACGCCGGCGGTCACATTAAACCGATGATTCAGGCGCGAATCGGCATTGAGGTCGTATAGCGACCCCAGAGCGCCCGCTTTAGCATCAGCCGCGCCGTACACGCAGCGCCCCACGCGCGCGTTAACCATAAGCCCCGCGCACATGCAGCAGGGCTCGAGCGTCACGTAGACCGTACAATCGGAAAGACGCCAGCGTCCAAGCGACTGAGCGGCGGCGCACAGGGCCGAAAACTCGGCATGCGCCGAAGGATCCTGGTCGAGCTCGCGGCGATTATGCGCCCGCGCGACAATCTCGCCGTCGCGCACCACTACGGCTCCGATGGGCACCTCGCCCACCGCAGCGGCGGCGCGCGCCTCGGCCAGCGCCTCACGCATGAACTTCTCATCGATTTCGGTGATCGTCATCGTTCGCCTTCCCTGTTGCAAATCCAAAACGATGCTATCATTACGACTCACGGAGAGATGGCAGAGCGGTTGAATGCGGCGGTCTTGAAAACCGTTGAGCGCGAGAGCGTTCCGGGGGTTCGAATCCCCCTCTCTCCGCCACTCCTAGTGATGCACCGGTGTCATGGTCCGCTCAAACAGTGCATCGACCACATCGGCTATCTCAGGTCGACGCTCAAGATCGTGGCCCGATTCCCACCATATCGTGAAAAGTCGAATAATACCGCCGGCGACAAACTCAGACGTCGTCTCGAGTGACACGGGGGCCAGGGCATCCTCGGCAAGCACGTTCATCACACGCTCGCGGATGGAGCGGGCAATGCGGTCGCAAATAACGTTGGTCAACATGCCCGACATGCTGCTTGCCAAAATGTTATCCATGAGCCGCTCGTGCGCCAGAATCAAATCCATGGCATCGTCCAAAATCGCGTGCCGAAGCGCGCGCACGTCCTCGGCAGATACCGCGCCGGCCTCATCGGGCTGTTTTTGCGGCAAGCCCGACATGAGCTCATCGATATAAAAGGCAAAGTAATCGTTCTTGTCGCGAAAGTGCTTGTAGAACGTCGTGCGGCGAATCATGGCGCGGTCGCACAGCATGGCAACCGTC
>NZ_JBCOIG010000017.1:0-2625 GCF_040926405.1 Collinsella aerofaciens | reverse complement strand
GGCTTTGCCCCGGTGCCAACCCCGCCGAAAACACAACGCTTACCGGAAAGTTCGGCACGACAAAACGTTGCGGGTATACTAGTAGCGTTATACCAACGGCAGCTGGCGCATGCCGCCGCGGCCATTCGAAACGGAGACATCATGCTTCCCGTCATCATCGGCATCGTTGTTGTCATTGTGATTGCCTGCGCCATCGCCGGCATCTACAACAACATGGTCACCAAGCGTAACCGCATCGATAACGCCTGGCAGAACATCGATACGCAGCTGCAGCGTCGCAACGACCTGATCCCCAACCTGGTCGAGACCGTCAAGGGCTACGCCAAGCACGAGCAGGAGACGCTCTCCGCCGTGATCAGCGCGCGTAACACCGCCGTCAAGGCCACCACGCCCGAAGCCAAGATGGAAGCCGACAACGTGCTGACCGGTGCGCTGCGTCAGCTCTTCGCCGTAGCCGAGGCCTATCCCGATCTTAAGGCAAACACCAACTTTACGCAGCTGCAGGCATCGCTCGAGGATACCGAGAACAAGATTAGCTATGCACGCCAGAGCTACAACGATTGCGTGCTCAGCTACAACAACGCCATTCAGACGTTCCCGGCTGTCATCTTTGCCGGCATCTTCCAGTTTAAGGAGCGCCAGGGCTTCGAGGCCGCCGAAGCAGCCCGCCAGGCCCCGACCGTCAAGTTCTAGTAGTTTGACAGCGCATCCTTAATCGGCCAAATGCATAAACCGCCCCGTCGAATGCATACTTCGACGGGGCGGTTTCCTTTTTCGCGAAGGTCCCCCTCTAAGCGTCGTGCATTTTTAGGAGTATTCAACATAACCAAGAGCTTCGGGCGCCACGATAAATGCCAAAGACCGCGAATATCCCTGCAAATCAAACGCTGCCAGCCCATAACCCCGCCCATCATTCGTAGAAAACATCGAGAACTCCCGATTTTTTGCCCGAGATCGGTATGCAGGGACCTTCGACTGCAGAATACTCGCAAAAATGCACGTCGCCACCGCCCCCACATGGCGCGAAGCAAAGCAAAAGCGCAGCCTAAAAGGCCGCGCACCATCTTTATTCAGATTAATCATTGCCCGTTGTGACATCGCCGAACCCGCAGGGCAGAGAACAAGTTCCCTCCCGGCGCACTCCGCAGGACGCAAGAAGCCCTCGCCGCACGAAGTGCGCAGCGAGGGCTTCTTGCATGTCCGAGGACGCGCCGGGAGGGAACTTGTTCTCTGCCCGGATAGGTAAGACAAATTACGCGACGGTGTAAACCCAGTTGTGCTTGTCCTCGACAGCACCAGACTGGATACCAGTCAGGGTCTCGCGAAGCTTCTTCATCACAGGGCCGATCTCGGTGTATCCAGCCGGGAAGGTCACGGTCTCGTCGGCGCCGTAAACCTTGTTGTCGATTTCGCCAACCGGAGAGATGACGGCAGCGGTGCCGCACAGGCCGCACTCCACAAAGGTGCCGGCCTTGACCTCGGCCCACTCGACGGGGCGCTGGTCAACGGTCATGCCCAGGTCCTGAGCAACCTGAACGAGCGAACGACGGGTGATAGAGGGCAGGATGGAGTCGGTGTGCGACTGCGGAACGACGAGCGTGCCATCCTCTTTCACGAACAGGACGTTGGCGCCACCGGTCTCCTCGACATAGGTGCGGGACTCGGAGTCGAGATACAGGTTCTCGGCATAGCCCTCGCGATGGGCCTCCATCGTGGGCTTAAGGGACATGGCGTAGTTCAGGCCGGCCTTGATGTTGCCGGTGCCGTGCGGTGCAGCACGGTCATACTCGGAAACGCGCAGCTTGACGGGCTTGAGGCCGCCCTTAAAGTACGGACCGACCGGGGTCACGAGAATGCGGAACGTGTACTCAGGAGCGGGAGCCACGCCGATCACGTCACCGGAGCCGATCATAAACGGACGCACGTACAGGGTCGCGCCGGAACCGAAGGGCGGAACCCAGGCGGCGTTGGCAGAAACGACCTGCTTGACGGCCTCAACGAACTTGTCCTTGGGAAACGGGGGCATCTCGAGGCGCTGGGCAGAGTTATACATACGCTCAGCGTTCATGTCGGGACGGAAGCAGACGATGCTGCCGTCCTCGGCGGTGTAGGCCTTCAGGCCCTCAAAGACCTCCTGGCAGTAATGGAAGATACCGCCGCACTCGGAGACATGCAGGGTGTGGTCGGTGGTCAGGCCGCCCTCGTCCCACTCGCCATCCTTCCAATGAGCCTCGTAGCTGTAATCGGTCTTCATGTAGCCAAAGCCGAGGCTACCCCAATCGATATCCTTCTTCTCGACAGTCATATGTCGCTCCTTACATACACAGTTGCATACTCGCGAACCCGCACGCAAGGACCGAGGCCGACCGCGTCGCAACGTCGCACGCCCGGAGCGTAGAGCCGGACGGGACACGCGAGCAGCATCAAAGCCGATGGCACGTCGATTCGCATGCACGAGATTGTACTCCCCGCACGCGTCTGATAAAACGCTTTTCTTTAACTAAGTAAAGTATTTTCATTTGACCGAAGCAAAAAGGCCCGCCACCGTAATGAACTGCCTCCCATTTCTTGGACATGAGAAATGGGAGGCTTTCTTTATGCGCGTTGATTTGAGGGTGAAGCATG
>NZ_JBCOIG010000016.1:27021-52458 GCF_040926405.1 Collinsella aerofaciens | reverse complement strand
GGACCCGTACCCGTTCTGGCTTGATTAATGGATAGAAACGGATGTTCTATCGGGACACACATTTTGTCCTATAAGCCGGTATCTCCCTCCTCCGTGGCGGCGCTTTTGTGCGTAGGCGAGAAGGGTTCGCCACGAAACCGGCCCATCTACTACGTTTAGCCCCTTACCCCCAACCATGCCGAAAAGCGCAAAAACAAAACCGCAGGTAGAACGCCTGCGGTTTTGTTCAAAACGAAGGTATGGTCAGGGGTATCGAGTCAAACGTAGTAGATGGGCCGATTTCGTGGCGGGCGGTTTCGGCTGATCCATTGGGGACGGAGGAAAACGGCTCATTTTGGTCCCGCGAGGCTGGCGGAGACACTCGTGCAGGGCCGCCCGAACAAAACTATGCCGGTTTACGGGGCTAAGTCACGCGCTCCCAACCATGCCGATATCCGTGAAAATAAAACCGCAGGTAGACAAGCCGTCATTTTACGGAAAACGCGGGTATGGATGGGGGCCCTGAGCTTAGCCCCGTAAACCGGCATAGTTTTGAAATGGCATTAAATCGATAACAGCTATTTTGCTCTGTCGGAGCGGTTGGCCGTTGGGTAATTACCCTCGCAGG
This sequence comes from Collinsella aerofaciens, assembly GCF_040926405.1. Classification (GTDB taxonomy): domain Bacteria; phylum Actinomycetota; class Coriobacteriia; order Coriobacteriales; family Coriobacteriaceae; genus Collinsella. Next base: position 51,851 of record NZ_JBCOIG010000016.1, on the reverse strand, counting down.
TAGGCGATGGCGATCTGCGTGCGGTTGCGTAGGCCCATTTTGGCAAGGATCGAGCTGATGTGGTTGCGTACGGTGCCTTCGCCCATATAGGCGGTGGCGGCAATCTCCTTGTTATCGAGGCCGCGGGCGATGAGCTCGGCGACTTCGAACTCGCGGTCGGTCAGACCGGCAAAGGCGGCGGGCCGGCGGGTCGCGCCGGCCTCGACGTCCGCCCCATCAAAGTTGATATCTTCGATCGCCTTGCCCTCGAGCACGCGTTTGCCGTCCATGACCTGCGCCAACGCCGGCGGAATGGCAGCGACATCGGTCTTGATCAGGTAGCCGCGGGCGCCCAGCTTGAGCGCCGACACAATGTACTCGTCATCCGAGAACGTCGTCAGAAACACCACGCGCGCCGCAGGGTCGTGCTCAAGGATCTCGCGCGCGGCCGAAAGGCCGTCGCGTCCCGGCATCTGGATGTCGAGCAGCGCAATATCGGGTGCGTGCTCGGCGTAGAGCGCCACCGCATCGTTGCCGTTGGCACCGGTGCCCACCACTTCGATCTGCGGCTGGGCGCCCAAGATAATCTTGAGCGAATCGACCACCAAGCGGTCGTCGTCGACAACGATGAGCCTCATCGGCCCTCATCTCCTTGCTGTTTGGGAACGGTGGCAAACACACGCCAGCCGCCGGCGCCGGCACGCGGGCCGGCGGTGAAGGTGCCGCCAAGCGCCTCGATGCGCTCGCGCATGGAGGCGAGCCCCATGCCCTCCGCGGTGCCGCGGCCGCTTGCTTGGACCTCACCCACGCCATCGTCGGTAACAATGAGCTGGTAAAACGACGGATGCTCCATGCACCGTACGGTGACGGTCTGGGCGCAAGCGTGGCGTATGGTATTGGAGAGCGCTTCGCGCAGGACCGCTGCAAAGCAGTTGGCGACGTTTGCGGGCGCATGTTCGGCCATAACTTCAAGCTCAATCTGCGGGCCGCCGTCCGAGCGTGTGCCTTCGACAATGCGTTCGAGCTGCACGGAAAGGTCGACGGCGTTGTCGTTGAGCGCGTGGACGCTGGCGCGCACAAGCTGGAGCGCCTCGTCAACCGTGCGTTTAACGTCGGCGAAATCGGCGGCGACGCCAGGCTCGTCGGCGTGGACCACGCGTAGGGCTTCGGCCTGCAGTGAGGCGCGCGTGAGCTGGTGCCCGACGTTATCGTGGATCTCGCGCGCGATGCGGGCGCGTTCGGCGAGCGTCGCGAGCTCGACTTCGTAGTCCTGGCGATCGGCAAGATCGCGGTTGCGCGCCTCGAGCGCGAGGGCTCGTTCCTGCAGCTCGTCGCGGGTGCGGCGCATGCGCCGCTGCTCGCGCTCCAACTGGGCGGTGCGTAGCGATAGCAAGGTGGCGGCAACCGAAAGGATGGCGGTCAGCAGGAGCGTTCGTGCGGTAAGCGCATCGGCGCGAAGGTCCGCGACGAGCGCAAAGGCAAAGACGGAGCCAATGCCCAACGCGACCCAGGCGTGCTCGCGGCGCACGCGTCGCGCGATGTCATAGAGGGCGAGAGGCGCAAACGGCACAAACGGCGGCACGAAGACAGCCGCGATGATGCAGGCGTAGCTCGCTGCCTCGCTTGCGCGTCGGGTGCGTTTCCCCTGTGCGACCTCGGCCAGCGAGGTGGCAATAATGCCAAGGCAAAACGCCACAACCAGACGAGCGTCCACGGCAAGACCCATGGCGGCCGCAATACAGCACGCCAGCACGATCGATTTGTCGAAAAGCCTGTTCATACGGGTATTGTACGCGAAGCTACGCGTGGTGGAGGGGCCGCCTAGCGCAACCGTGACATTCCTCCCGCACGGTGGGGCGGTCGCGTCAGCGGGCCACGCGACCGAGCCCCCGCACTCGTGACAAAGCTCACTGGTGCGCGCCGTCCGCTCCTGCGATGATGCAATCGTACCGGGCCGCAATCAACAGAAGGGCCGCCTCATGACAGACATCGTCCACGTCGAAAACCTCGTCAAGCGCTACGACGATCTTATCGCGCTCGACCACTTTAACCTGAGCATTGCCCCCGGCGAGATCTTTGGCCTGCTGGGCCCCAACGGCTCGGGCAAGACTACGTCCATCAACTGTATTCTGCAGCTGCTTGCCTACGACAAAGGCGCCATCGAGCTGTTCGGCGAACCCATGACGCCCGCCCGCTACGACCTCAAGCGCCGCATCGGCGTGGTGCCGCAGCAGGTGGCGGTGTTTGACGAGCTCACGGTGCGCGAGAACATCGACTATTTCTGCAGCCTTTACGTCAACGACCGCAAGCGCCGCCGCGCGCTCGTGGACGAGGCCATCGACTTTGTCGGGCTGGGCGACTTTACCAAGTTCCGCCCCGGTAAGCTCTCGGGCGGCCTAGCGCGACGCCTCAACATCGCCTGCGGTATCGCGCACAAGCCCGAGCTCATCTTCTTTGACGAGCCCACGGTGGCGGTCGACCCGCAGAGCCGCAACGCCATCCTGGAGGGCATCTGCCGCCTGCGCGACGAGGGCGCCACAGTGGTGTATACCAGCCATTACATGGAGGAAGTCGAGCAGATTTGCAGCCGCATCATGATCATGGACGGCGGGCGCGTGCTGGCGCAGGGCACCAACGACGAGCTCAAGCGCATGATTCAGATGGGCGAGCGCGTGACCGTCGAGGTCGGCGCCGTCGAGGCCGCCACGGTCGAGCGGCTGCGCGCCCTCGAGCATGTGCTTTCGGTTGAGCTGTCCGGCGGCGAGCTCGTCTGCACCTGCGAGGCGAGTCCGCACAATCTGGTCGACATCCTCGACACGCTGCGCACCGCCGACGTTGCGCTCGGCCGCGTGTGGAGCGAGCCGCCGACCCTCAACGACGTGTTCCTCGAGATCACCGGCCGCGAGCTGCGCGACTAGGGGGCGGCCATGTTCAACACTATCATCACCACGGTCAAGACGCTGCTGCGTCGGCCGAGCACATTGGTCTGGGGCGCGGTCTTTCCCATCGCGCTTTCCACGATGTTCATGTTTATGTTTGCGAATCTGAGCTCCGACGGCACGGTCGACCCGGTGCCGGTGGCCGTTGTCGCTGACGAAGCCTGGGACGCCTCGACCTTTAAGGATGTGGCGACGTCGCTTGCCAAGGAGGGCGACGACCAGCTGCTCGAGATCCACGAGTGCGACGATGCAGCCGACGCGAACCGTGCGCTTAAGGCCGGCGAGGTCGCGGGCATCTATACGGTCGACGACGCGGGCACGCCCAAGCTCACGCTGCTTTCGAGCTATGACAACTCGCGCGCCTCGTCGGTGCTCACCGACCGCAGCATTCTGGAGACGGTGGCAAGCTCGTATACGCAAAATGCCGAGCTCATGTCCCAGATTGCCCAGGACAACCCGGCGGCGCTCGCCGACCCGGAGGCGGTTGCGCGCGCCCTGTCGCTAGAGGGCGGCACCCGCCGCGTTAGCCTGACGCGCACCACGCCCGATGGCACGGTCATCTACTACTACGCGCTCTTTGGCCTGGTTGCGATGATGTCTGCCGAGTTTGCTGCCTTGAGCGTCGTCGATTTGCAGCCCAATCTGTCGGGCCTTGGCGCGCGCCGCTGCGTGGGCGGCCTTTCCAAGACGGCGTCGCTGGCCGGCATCTTTGTCGGCTCGTGGCTGGTCTCCTTCGCCTCGATGACGATCGCGATTGGCTATGTGCGCCTGGTCGTGGGCGTCGACTTTGGCGGGCGCGAGGGACTGTGTCTGGTGGGCGGCGCCGCTTCCGCGCTTGCCGCCACGGGCCTGGGGCTCTTTGTGGGCACGCTTACCGTTAAGGGCGGCAAGGCGTCCAAGTCCGGCATCCTTACGGGCTTTGCTACCACGTGCGCCCTGTTCGCCGGCCTCTACGGCGAGCCGGCGATGGCGCTTGCCGACGACGTCGCCCGCGCCTGCCCTGCCGAGTGCTGGCTCAACCCCGTCAAGCTTATCTGCGACATGTTCAACCGCCTGTATTTCTTTGAGGACCTGGGCCCCTTTGCCGTTCGCGCCGGCGCACTGGTCCTTATGGCGCTGCTGTTCGTTGCCGCCGCCACGCTGATCTTTGGAAGGAGCCGCTATGAGCACCTTTAAGACCGCGCTTCGCATGGCGCTGGCGCACCCGTTCTACCTGCTCATCTATACGGTGTTCATCTCGCTCATGGGCGTATTCATCGCGGCATCGGTGAGCTGGAACTCGTCGCAGCTCACCGAGTACAAGCCCTACGATGCCAACGTGATTGTGGTCGACCGCGACGACAGCGACCTTTCGCGTGCGCTTACCAAGCATCTGGGTTCGCGCTTTGAGCTGGTCACGGGCGTCGGCGACGATGCGTACAATCTTGCGGACGCGCTCTCCAAGAGCAACAGTGCCAAGGGCAGCGCCGACTGCGTGTTCTTTATCCCGGAGGGGTTTGAGGGCGACCTCGTTGCGGCCGCTTGCGCGGGGGAGTCCCTGCCCAAACTCGACGTGACGTACGGCTCCGGCACCATGGCGGCGGCGCTTTCGTCTGCCGAGGCCTCGCGCTGGATCTCGCTCGCGGGCGCTGCGGCGGCACTTGAGCCCACTGCCTCCAACGGTGACGTCGCCAAGGCGGCCGAGCATGCGGCCGCGAAGCGTGCGGAGGTCGAGATCGATCAGGTCAAGGTCGACTCGACGGCCGCCGCCACGCTCGAGTCGTATTTCAACTTTGGTGCGTACGCGATTATCTCGTCGGTCATCGTGTCGGTGGGTCTGGTGTTCTCGGGCATGAACGAGCCCGAGCGCGTGCGTCGTATGGATGCCGGTCCAATCTCCGAGCGCCGGCGCTCGCTTGCCGTGTTTGCGGCCGCCGCCGTGATCACCGTCTGCATCTGGTTTGTGTCGAGCATGATGGGCGTCGTGGGCTTTGCCGGTGCGGTCGCTGAGGTTGGCGTGGACCGTGTGTGCTTGGCGCTGGCAGCGACGTTTGCCCTGGCGTGCACGCCGCTGGCCGTTGGCTTTGCGCTGTCGAGCCTGGGTGCGCGCGAGGAGCTGCTCAACGGCGTGGGCAACTTACTCGGCATGCTCATGACGTTTTTGGGCGGCGCCTGGATGCCGCTGTCGCTCATGGGCTCGGCCGTGCAGACCGTGGCGCATTTTGTGCCGACATATTGGGTGAACGACGCGATCAGCAAGGCACTCGCCTCGGATTTAACGTCCACCGTGCTGGGCGACATCGCCTGCGACCTGGGCGTCACGGCACTCTTCGCCGTGGCCATCGCCGCCGCAGGCCTCGCCCTCGCACGCACCAAATCCCACGCCTAGCCACCTAGTCATTTAAGAACGTCCCCAATGACTGGTCTGAAATAAATTTCAGGCCTCGCCCCAAAATAGTTCGCTAAGGTTTACTATTACGCTCATAAAGTAGTACGAGGCTAACAATGGGGGATACCATGGCAACGCAGAAAGCCTACGTTCAGGTTAAGGGTCTCAAAAAGCACTACGGCGACGGTGATGCACGCCTAACGGTGCTCGATGGCATCGACACGTCCATCAACCGCGGCGAGATCTGCGTCATGCTGGGGCCCTCGGGCTCGGGCAAGTCGACCTTTCTCAACCTGATCGGCGGCCTGGAGGATGCCGACGCCGGCTCCATCATGGTGGACGGCTGCGACCTCACGGTGCTCAAGCCTACCGACCTGGGCGAGTATCGCCGCCGTGAGCTGGGCTTTGTCTTCCAGTTCTACAACCTGGTGCCCGACCTCACCATCAAGGAAAACATCGAGGTCACGGCACACCTGTCCAAAAACCCGCTCAACATCGACGACCTGCTGCGTTCACTGGGCCTCTACGAGCACCGCAACAAGTTCCCGCGCCAGGTCTCGGGCGGCCAACAGCAGCGTTGCGCCATCGGCCGTGCACTCGTCAAAAACCCGGGCCTGCTGCTGTGCGACGAGCCCACGGGCGCGCTTGACTACAAGACGTCCAAGGAGATCTTGCAGCTCATGGAGGATGTCAATCACGAGTACGGCTGCACCATCATCATCGTTACCCACAATGCCGCCATTGCGCGCATGGCCAATCGCGTGCTGCGCCTGCGCGACGGGCGCATCGTCGAGGATGAGCTCAACGAGTCGCCCGTCGCGGCCGCCGAGCTCGATTGGTAGGCGGCGCCATGACACCTCTCGCAAAACGTCTCCCGCGCGAGCTGCGCCGCAATATTGGCAAGTACCTGGGCATCTTTTTGCTTATGTGCGGAAGCATCGCTCTCACCTCGGGCTTTTTGCTCGCGGCGCATTCCATCGGTTGTCTTATCGACGACATGCGCGATGCGTACACGATTGAGGATGGCCGCGTGACCACCTCCTTCGAGGCCACCAAAGACCAGCTCAAGGCCGCCGAGGATGCTGCCGGCGACGTCGGCGGCGTCACGCTCTACAAGAATTTCTCTATCGATGCCATCATCAAAAAGGCGTCCGGCGACGACGGCACCAAGCGCACGCTGCGCACCTATGCGCACCGCGCTAAGGTGGACATTGCGTCCTACTGTGAGGGCAAGCAGCCCAAGGCGGATGACGAGGTGGCCATCGACCGTGTCTTTGCCACCAATAACAACCTGTCCGTGGGCGATAAAGTCGAGCTCGAGGGCCGAACCTACACCATTTGCGGCATCATGACCCAGCCCGATAGCCAGGCGCTGTTCCTCAACAATTCGGACTTTACGGTGAACACCATCACGTACGGCGTAGCCGAGGTCACCGATGGCGGCTTTGCCGCGCTCGAGGATGCCGGCGGCGCGCCTGCCTACACCTACTCCTTCACCTTTGCCGATCGCGACCTCTCCACTGCAGACCGTACCGATGCCGAACAGGATATGGTCGAGGCGCTGACCGACGCCGACGCGCGCGTGGACGATCTGATCGACGCCGATTCCAACCAGGGCATTGGCTACGCGCGCGACGACGTAGACGGCGACTCCATGATGTGGATGACGCTGCTCGACATCATCATCGTAATCATGGCGTTTGTCTTTGTGGTCCTTACCGATGCCACCATCGAGGAGGAGAGCGCCATCATCGGCACGCTGCTCGCCAGCGGCTATCGTCGACGCGAGATCGTGCTGCACTACCTTGCGCTTCCCGCCATCGTGGGCGTGGTCGCGGCGCTTTTGGGCACTGCGCTCGGCATAGCGTTCTTTACCGAGCCCATGCGCAGCCTCTATTACGGTTCGTACAGCCTGCCGCCCTTCCAGGTGTACTGGAGCTGGGAGATCTTTGTGAAGTGCGCCGTGGTTCCCGCCGTCGCGCTCATCCTCATCACGCTGGTGGGCCTGCTTCGCAAGATGGGGAAGACCCCGCTGCAGTTCCTTCGTCACGAGGCGAGCGGCAAATCGGGCACCAAGCGCGGCCTGCAGCTGCCGGAGCGCATGGGTTTTGTTTCCCGCTTCCGCCTGCGTATCTTCCTGCGCAACCTGGGCAACTTCGCCACGCTCTTCGTGGGCATTGCATTTGCCTCGCTGCTGCTGCTCTTTGGCCTGGCGATTCTGCCCACGATGACGCACTACGCGGACAACCTCGAGACGGGCCTGGTCGCCGAGTACCAGTACACGCTCAAGGCTCCGCTGGAGCTCGAGGGCACTGCCGAGGAGCGTGGGCAGTGGTCAGCACTCGAGCGCTTGCAGTCGGTTGACGGCGCGCTGCTTTCTGCCGCTCAGGATGCCGATGACGAGCTTGACGACGCGGCCGATACAGCGCAGGCGGCAGCCGATGCTGCGACCGCATCTCCGTCTGCCGAGAGCCTGGCCGTAGCGCAGGATGCGTTTGCCAAGGTCCAGGACAAGAAGGATGTGCTCTACGCGCGCCTTGACGATCTTGCCGATGCCCTCGGCTGCAACCGCGATGAGGCTATCGACCTGATCGACAAAGCCTCCAAGATTGACACTGACAACGACGATATTCACCCGGTCAATACGACCGACAACGGCGCGGGCGCAATCGCGCAGGCCGAGAAATATGCCGTTTACCAGCTGCAATACGACCGCGGTGATGGTAATGGTCAGGAGACGATTTCCGTCTACGGCATCTCGCCCGATTCGCGCTATTGGAAAGACCTCAACGTCGGCGATGGGCGCGTCGTCTTTGGCGGCGGTCTGCTCGACAAGTTTGGCTGGAGCGAGGGTCAGAAGGTCACGCTCGGCGACAAGTACGAGGGTGAGCATTATTCCCTTGAGTACGCGGGCAAGGATTGTGCCTGGGGCTCCAAGTCGGACATGAATATCTATATGAGTATCGAAGACTTTAACGAGCTGTTCGACAACGACGCCGCCTACTTTAACGGCTATGTGAGCGACGAGAAGCTCGACCTCGATGCGCGTTACTTTGCCGGCGACACCACACCCGACGACATGCGCGCCGTGGGCGATCAGTTCATCGGCATGATGAGCAAAATGATCGGCATGATGGTCGGGCTTGCGGTGTTTATCTTCCTGCTGTTTATGTACCTGCTGACCAAGGCTGTGATCGACCATAGCGCCCGTTCGATCAGCTACATGAAAGTCTTTGGCTATCGCGATAGCGAGATCTCGCATCTGTACATCCGCTCGATCACACTGTGCGTGGTGGTGTCGCTCGTGCTAAGCCTGCCGGTCATTATTGGCTCGCTCACGGCCATCTTCCGCTCGATGCTCCTCGCCTACAACGGCAATATCGAGATCTACGTGCCCGCTTGGTCCATGGCGGCGTGCGTGGGCATTGGCTTTGCGACCTACCTGGTCGTGGCGCTGCTACACACGCGTTCTATCAAGCGCGTCAGTCTGGCCGAAGCCCTCAAAGTCCAAGAGTAGTCATCGGGGACGTTTCTAAAAGACTAGTCGCTGGGGACATTCTTTCGCCGCCCGGCAGGAAAGGGACGTCCCCAACGACTAGGTTTCGCGCTTGACTTTGACCCTACTTCAGCGGGTACCATCCTCTTATGTCTGTAACGCCATATAGACCGAGGGGATAGATCTATGACCGCAACTGCACCCGCAGCACCCGCTAAGGTGTACTTCACCAACCTGCGCACGCATGCTCGCGAGAGCCAGCTCGACAAGCTCAAGCGCCTCATCCGTCACGCCGGAATTGAGCAGATCGACTTTGAGAACAAGTTCGTCGCCATCAAGATTCACTTTGGCGAGTTGGGCAACCTGAGCTTTTTGCGCCCCAACTACGCTCGCGCCGTCGCGGATGTCGTGAAGGAGCTGGGCGGCAAGCCCTTCCTCACCGACTGCAACACGCTCTATGTGGGTAGCCGCAAAAACGCGCTCGAGCACATCGACACCGCCTACCAGAACGGTTTTACTCCGTATGCCACGGGTTGCCAGATCATCATCGCCGACGGTCTCAAGGGCACCGACGAGGCGCTCGTCCCGGTCGAGGGCGGCGAGTACGTGCGCGAGGCCAAGATCGGTCAGGCACTCATGGATGCCGATATCGTGATTAGCCTCACCCACTTTAAGGGCCATGAGCAGGCCGGCTTTGGCGGCGCCATGAAGAATCTGGGCATGGGTGGCGGCAGCCGTGCCGGCAAGATGGAGCAGCATGCCGCCGGCAAGCCGAACGTCGCGACCGAGCACTGCGTTGGCTGCCGTGCCTGCGAAAAGATCTGTGCGCACAACGCCATCTCGTTTGACGATACCCGCGAGCGCGAGCTTGCCAACGGCAACACCCGCACGGTGCACGTGGCCGCCATCGACCACGATCGCTGCGTGGGTTGCGGACGCTGCATTGCGGCATGCAACCAGGACTGCATCAAGCCCGGCTATGACGCTGCGGCCGACGTGCTCAACTGCAAGATCGCCGAGTACACCAAGGCCGTCGTCGACGGCCGCCCGAGCTTCCACATCTCGCTTGCCATGGATATCAGCCCCAACTGTGATTGCCATCCCGAAAACGACACGCCTATCGTCAACGATATCGGCATGTTCGCGAGCTTCGACCCGGTCGCCATCGACCAGGCCTGTGCCGATGCCGTCATGGCGTCCGAGCCGCTGCCCAACACCGAGCTCACCGATAGCGCGGCTAAGATGGAGCACAACCACGAGCATCTGGAGGGCGAGCAGGCCAAGGACCCCTTCTGCATCACGCATCCCGACACCGACTGGCGCGCCTGTATCGCACACGCCGAGAAGATCGGCCTGGGCACGAGCAAGTACGAGCTCATCGAGGTCAAGTAGCGCCTAGTTATTGGACAAATGAAGCGCTTTTCTGGCGCAAGTAGAGCAAAAGCCGCCCGTGGGCACAGCGCTCACGGGCGGCTTTTCGGAAGTATGCGGCAAATTTCGAGACCGCCGAGCACACGACGTTTTTTGGCAACAAAACCCCTGATAAATTGTTGGTAAAACTGCGGTCTGGTCGGCAGTTCCAGATTTTGCCGCATACTTTCGAAAATAGGGGGTCAGATAAAGCCCCAGACGTTGCTTTTTGCCTAAAAATACTCGTCGAGGAAGTTGTTGACTGTGTTCCAGTAGAGCTCGGGGTCAACTTGCGCGCTCTTGGCGTGGGTGGCGCCATGGATGGTGAGCTTTTGCTTGACTTTGCTGGCGCACGCGTCGTAGTTTTGGTCGAGCATGTCGTACGGCACAAAGGTGTCCTGGTCGCCGTGGATAAACAGCATGGGAACCGTCGCGTGTTTGAGTTGCTCCACACTGCTCGCCTTATGAAAGTCGTAGCCCGCGCGCACGTTGCACACCAAGTCTGCTACATCGAGCAAGGGAAAGCTGGGCAGGCCGAACACGTCCTTGAGCTGCAGAGAAAACTCGTCCCAAACACTCGTATAACCGCAGTCCTCGATAATGCATTTCACGTTTGCGGGCAGAGATTCCCCCGCGACGTTCATGGCGGTTGCCGCACCCATCGACTCGCCAAAGACCAGGATGCGCGCCTCGGGGTCAGCTGCGACGATCCGCCCAATCCATGCAACGACATCGAGGCGCTCGGGCCAGCCCATGCCGATATAGTCGCCGCCGGAGCGCTCGTGGGCGCGGGCGGCAGGCGCGAGCACGTTCATGCCGCGGTCGTGGAAGCGCTTGGCGTATCGGGCCATGCCGATGGGCTCGTTGGTATATCCATGCAGGCAGACGGCGTAATCGTGGGTGTTCTCCGAGGCGGCAAAATACCAAGCGGCAAGTTCGGTTCCGTCATCTGCGGTGAGGCTGCTGCTCTCGCGATTCTCTTTAAACCACGCCCGCGCCTCGGTTTCCTCGGCATCCGGCTGCTCGCCTTCTTTGTCGTTCTTGCTATCCTGCATCATCTTCATGGTGTAGGGCGCTTGGGGATTCAGGGCAAAGTCAAACAAAAAGTTGCCGGCAAACCCCAGCAGCGCGACAACGAGCACCAGCGCAACGACGCCGGCTATCTTGAGCTTTCGATGGGAACGTGCGTTTTGAGACATAAGAAGCTTTCCTATAAGATGTTAATACATCAACATTTAATGCAAGCGCATTATGGACGTTCGCCGTTGATGCGTCAACAGGCAAAGAATGGGTAAACAAAGGGTCACGTATGGTGCAAATTTCGCACGTACCTAGACGCTTTGATATAGTGTTGAGAACTCTTTACGTTGGAGGATGTAACCGGCATGTCCGATTCGAGCGACAGTTCTAAGCCGCGACCCAAGACCGCGGCCGTTCCACACTACACGGTGGGCGAGGAGATCATGAACTCCGTCACCCACGGTGTCGGCTGCCTGCTGGGCATCGCGGGCCTGGTGCTCCTGATCGTATTCGCTGCCCTGCGCGGCGGAGGCCCAGCCCATATGGCCGCGGCAATTGTCTATGGCGTCAGCATTATCCTCGAATACCTAGCCTCTACGCTCTACCACGCGATTCAGCCCGCGCGCGCCAAGCGCGTGTTTCGCATCATCGACCATAGCTGCATCTACCTGCTCATAGCCGGCAGCTATACCCCGTTTTGCCTTATCACGCTCGCAAACGACGGCGGCCCCGCGCTGTTCTTTGCCGTATGGGCCATCGCCATCATCGGCATCGCCCTCGAGTGCTTTATGCGCGAGCGTCAACCGCATTGGGTAAGCGGCCTGGTCTACCTGCTGATGGGCTGGCTCGTTGTCTTTAAGCTGCCCGAACTTGTGTCGCTGCTCAACCCCGTGGCACTTGCCCTGCTCGCCGTCGGCGGCGTGTGCTACACCGCGGGCGTGCCGTTCTATATCGCCAAAAACGTGCGCTATCTGCACAGCGTGTTTCACCTGTGGGTGCTCGCCGGCAGCATCTTCCAGTTCATGGCGGTGATCCTCTTCGTAATCTAGCGACCATGTCCGCGCGCCCGCGTCCTCGTTTGGGCGCCGGTGCAATTGCCGTATCTGTCATCAACGTTTTACCCTAACGTCCCGAATCTTGGAGGTTCGAGAAACTCCCGATGGACATAACCATCTCCCTTATCACCACCCTCGTTTTGACCCTCATCAACGGCTACTTCTCCATGTCCGAGATGGCGCTCACCACGGCAAAGCGCGCCGTGCTGGAGCACGAGGCCGAGGAAGGCGACAAACGCGCCGAGCGCGCCATTAAGCTGGCCGCCGATTCCGACCAGCTGCTCGCCACCATCCAGGTCGCCATCACGCTCGTGGGCTTCGCCTCGTCCGCCGTCGCCTCGACGAGCCTGTCCGACCCGCTTGCCACATGGCTCATGAGTTTTGGCATCGCGCCGCTCTCTGCCATCGCGCGCGGTCTGGCGCCGGTCATCATCACCGTTGCGGTCGCCTTCCTCTCCATCGTAATTGGCGAGCTCGTGCCCAAGCGCATCGGCCTGGCCAACGCCGAAGGCGTGTCCAAGCAGGTCGTGGGACCGCTCTCCGTGTTCCAAAAGATCGCCCGTCCGCTCGTGTGGCTGACCGGCGCTTGCTCCGATGGTCTGGCCCGCATCCTGCGCATCAAGAGCGCCGACGACCGCCAGAATGTCTCGGAGGAAGAGATTAAGTACATGGTCTCGGAGCAGGACGACCTGCTCGACGAGGAAAAGCGCATGATCCACGAGATCTTCGACCTGGGCGACACCGTTGCCCGCGAGGTCATGGTGCCGCGCGTGGACACTACCATGTGCGAGGACGACGAGACGGTCGCCGACGTGCTGTCCACCATGCGCCAGACCGGCTTTAGCCGCATCCCCGTCTATCACGAGGATCCCGACAACGTCGCCGGCATCGCGCACATCAAGGATCTGATCCAGCCTTCGCTCGACGGCAAGGGCGACCAGCCCATCGCCGACTTTTTGCGCGACGCCACCTTTGTGCCCGACACCAAGGACATCCTGCCGTTGCTGTCCGAGATGCAGACCTCGCACGACCAGATCGTAGTGGTCGTGGACGAGTACGGTGGCACGGCCGGCATCATCACCATCGAGGACATCGTCGAGGAGATCGTGGGCGAGATCGAGGACGAGTTCGACCCCGACAACAAGTACCTCACGCGCCTTTCGCGCCGCGAGTGGCTCGTCGATGGGCGTTTTTCGTGCGATGACGCGATTGAGCTTGGTTGGCCGCTCGAGGAAAGCGATGATTATGAGACCATCGCCGGCTGGATTTTGGAGCTTTGCGACTCGGTACCCGACATCGGAGAGGTGTTTGAGGTCGCGGGGTACAAGTTTAAGGTGCAGTCGATGCGTGGCCAGCGCATCTCGCTCATTCGCGTGATCGCTCCGGCCGAAACCGATAAGAAGGATTCCGAGTCCTTGGCAGATAAGCCGGCGGCGTCGGGTGCGGGCTCTGCGGACCCGCACGACGGCGACGAGTAGGGCAAGGAAGAGTAGGGGAGAGTTATGGCAGGCCTGTTCAACATCCTTAAGGTCACCGTCAGCGAGGACAAGATCTGCGCGCATGTGCTGGTAAACCCCGGCATGCCGCTCATGACCTCGGAGGACATCGAGGCCACGGCGCGCGTGTACTACCTGGTACCCGCGATTGCCAAGCACCTGTGCCTGGGCGATTCCGGTCGCGAGTTCCAGGACTGCATGGGCCAGACCGAGCTTTGCCATCTGCTGGAGCACGTGACGGTAGAGCTCATGAACGAGACCGGTCTTGCTGGCAGCATTTCGTGCGGCCGCACTCGCGTGAGCGAGCACGATGAGCGCGTCTTTGAGGTCGAGCTTTCGTGTCCCGATGACGCGCTGGCCATCGGCGCGCTGTCTTCGGCGACCTTTATGATGGATTGGGCCTATCTGCATGCCGACCAGCCCGCTCCCGATGTGGACGGTACGGTCGCGGGTTTGCGCAACCTGGTACTGGGCATGCGTGCCGAGGCCGAGGGCAAGGACCCGCACGAGGCCGTCGCCGCCGCGAACGCCGAGGGCGAGGCCGGGGACGCGACCGAGGACGAGGCGCCTGCCGAGACTGCCGTCGAGCCTGTCGACGAGGCACCTGCCGAGGCGGCTTCCGAGCCCGAGCCCGCGGAGCCCCAGGGCGTCCCGAGCTTTGACGACGAACCGCAGGAGGCAATCGATACCGAGGGCGCGACCGCCGAAAGCCACGAGGCCCCCGCTGCCGTCTACGGTGGCGCGGCGACGGCTCCGGTTGCCCCCGTGCACGAGGGAGCGCTGCCGCTCGTTGACGGCGCCGGCGAGGACCCGGCCGCCACGATGGCCATGCCGGCCGTGCCGCAGGAGTAGGCTCACCCGCTTATCACCATCATGTACCTGCGCCTTTACCGTACGCAGATGAACAAGACGGCAAGCGCTGTGCTGCGGGTATAATGGACAGCATTCAAACGGTGGGCGCCGAGGTGCCCGCAGGAGAGGAATGAACATGGGTAAGACTTTCAACTTTATCTCGGGTGCGCTCTTCGGTGCTGCCGCCGGCGCCATCATCGGCGTCGCCCTGGCTCCGCGCTCGGGCGCCGAGACCCGCGCCATGGCTGCCGATATCGCCAACGACGCCTGGGATAACATGCGCGACACCTACGAGCACGGTGCCGAGGAGGCCCGCGCCGCGGTCAACGATTTTGGCCCGATGGTCGACGCCAAGACCGATGACCTGCGTGCCAAGGTCGACCTTGCCCGCGAGCGCATGGACCAGCTGCGAGAGCAGCTCAACGACGCTATCTCGGGCGGCAACGTGACGCCCGCCGCCGATGTCGTGGTCGAAAACGCCGTCGAGGCCGACGCCGAGGCCGCGGAGCCTTCGACCGAGGCATAATGCGCGCCGGGGATTTTGTCGGCGCCAAGATCTATCGCAAGCCTACCGAGGATAAGCGCACCAAAAAAGACGGCACGCCGCGCGGCCCTAAAAAGCTCGGCAAGATTCACTTTCCGGTCTTTACCCCGGGCGGTACGCGCGTGGTGGGCTTTATGGTTCGCCAGTCCGATATCGCGGGTATGATCGAGCGCCCTGACCGATTTGTGGCGCTCGATGCCATTGGCGTCTATGAGGGCGCCATCGCAGTTGACGACGTCAAGGGCACCTACGATACCGCTGCGGCCAAGCGCCTCGACATCAACCTGGACGATTGCATTATCTGGGTTGGCATGGACGTGCGCACGGAGTCGGGCGATGTCGTGGGCTATTGCTCGGATGTGGAGTTCAAGCCGCGTTCGGGTGTCGTGCAGACGTTCTACGTGACCGCCGGCACCGCCTCGAGTGTGCTGGTGGGCGACACGCAGATGCCGCCGACGATGCTGCGCGGCTATGCGGACGGCGCGATGATCGTTTCGGACGAGGTCAAGTCGCTCGGGTATTCGGGCGGTGCCGCCGCAAAGGCTGCCGAGGCAAGCGTCGTGGTGGGCGATAAGGTCAAGAAGGGCGCCAAGGTGCTCGATGACAAGGGCTCGGTCGCCGTGGACAAGGGCAGCCGCGCACTGGGCAAGCAGCTCGGCAAGACGCGCGGTATGTTCAAGGCCTTTAAGGACGAATATCAAAAGGCGAGCGGGGGCTCGTCAAAAGCTAGCAAATAGCGACGTACCAAATGATGGGAGGCGAGCCGGAGACATGTTGCTCCGGCTCGCTGTGTTTATGGGGGAGGGCACATGCGCCAAAACGGATCTAACTTAAACAGGCGCTCGGGTGCGCGTCCGACGGCGCGCCGCGACCTGGGGCAGCTGCCCAGCGGTCGGCGCAAGCGTCACCGTAAGCCCGGCGCGATGTATCTCAACCATAGCCGCGGCTTTAGCGACCGCAGCGCTCGCATCGGCAACAGCCGCACGCCCCGTCGTTCGTCTCGCCTGCCCTATGCGCTTATTGCCGTGGGTTGTGCGCTCGTGTTGTTTATCGCTGCCGTCGTGGGCTACGTCAACCGCAGCGTGGATGTCGTCCTCAATGGCCAGGAGACTGCGGTGCGCGTCGGCTCTACGCTGCAAAATCTCATCGACGACCAGGAGCTGGCCGATACCTACGATGCCGGGGACCTGCTGGCTGTTGACGACAGCGTGCTGACCCGCCATGGCGGCGAAAAGCTGTCGGTAAAGGTGGACGGCAAGCGCATAAAACAGGGCAAGTGGAAAAGCCGCGAGCTTATGGGCGGCGAGAAGGTAACGGTCAAAGACGGCCGCGACACGTACGAGAAGCACGAGGTCCAGGCGACGGTTATCGAGCCCAGGCTCAAGGTTGAGGGCACGGGTGCCATCGAGTACGTCAAGACGTGGGGTATCCAGGGTCGCTCTGAGGTGTGGGTCGGCGAGCAATCTGGCAAGACGCAGGACCGCGGCGAGGTCGTGCCCGCCACCGATTGCGTGGTCGAGTGCGCGAGCGTGGCGCCCAAGGGCAACGAAAAGTACGTGGCGCTGACGTTTGATGAGGGCCCGAGCGGAGCGACCAAGCAGATCTTGCAGGTGCTCAAGGAAAAGGGCGTCACCGCGACGTTCTTCCTGTCGGGCGATGCGGCCGAGGCCTCGCCCGCCACGGCCAAGGCGATTGTCGATGCCGGCTGCGAGGTCGGCTCCAACAGTTACCGTGACGAATCGCTCAAGGGCCAGGACCGCGATGCGGTGCGCGAGCAGGTTTCGAAGGGCACCGAGGCGATCAAGTCCGCGACCGGTGTGAAGACGATGCTTTTGCGTGCTCCCTATGCAGCCTTTGACGAACAAAACTGGATTGATGCGATGGACCTGGTGTCTGCCGTAGTCTCGTGGAATATCGATTCGGGCGACTGGCTGCTCAACGGTGCCGACGAGCAGGTCTCGACGGTGCTCGATTCGGTGACGCCGGGCAACATTGTGCTGCTGACCGACAACGATGGATGTGCCGAGCAGACGCTCGAGGCGCTGCCGCAAATTATCGACGGACTTATTGCCGACGGCTACAAAATCGTGACATTGAGCGATCTGGTCAAGACGGATACATCGCTGAGCAAAAAACTCACCTCGCTGACGAAGGTCACCATGCCCAAAAACGCCGTGTTCCCCCAGCTCCCCGAAGACGACGACACCACAGATTAGTCATGTAAGAACGTCTCCAATGACTATGTCACGGATACGTCAGCGTTTGATATGCCTGCGATGTTTGGAGCATAAATTTGGCGCCACGGCGCGATGCTGATGCTATAGTTACTGCGGATAACAAGGGTCAAGAGAAAGGCTGCAGGTGAAATCCAAACCTCGACCATACAGTCGATGACCCCATGCAGGTGCTTCTTGCGCATGTACGGGGTGTGAGCGCCGAGCGGCGTGCCGCCCGCGCATGCGTATACATATCTAATAGTCCACGGATGGCGCGCCGGCATGGCCGCAGTCCGAAGGGATAATGATGGGGAGCACCAGTGAATTATCTGAGTGAGATGCTCAAACTGCCGGTCTTGGACGTCGATGGCGAAAAGCTCGGCGTTGTGAATGATTTTGGCATTGCTACCGGCGAAGTTTTTCCGCACGTGACGTCGCTCGCGTTCCGCGGACCCGGCAAGACGCCATTTATGATCAGCTGGCGCAAATGGGTCGACCGTATCGACGAGACGGGTGTGCACCTTAAGTCGCCGGCCACCGAAATCCGTTTTTCGTACCTGCAGCCGACCGAACTCTTGCTCGCCCGCGACGTGCTCAACAAGCAGATTGTCGACACGCAGGGCATGAAGGTCGTGCGCGTAAACGACATCAAGTTTTCCATGTCGGGCGAAAATCAGCTGCGTCTGCTGGGTGCCGAAGTTGGCGCCCGCGGTCTACTGCGCGCGATCAGCCCCGCACTCGAGCATGTCGTCGAGGGCTTTATGAAGCACCTGGGCAAACCGCTCGGCGAGGATATCATCGCCTGGTCCTACATGGACCTGCTCGATCGTTCGACTAAAAACATCCAGCTTTCGGTGTCGCACAAGACGCTTGGAGAGCTGCACCCTGCCGACATTGCCGACATTATCGAACAGCTCGACCCGCGCCTGCGTGCGCAGGTGTTCGCGCAACTCGATACCGCCCAGGCCGCCGAGGCCATCTCGGAGTTCGATGACGACGAGCTTATGACCGAGATGCTCGAGGGCCTGTCCGACACGGACGCATCGTCGATGCTGGCCATGATGGACCCGGACGACGCCGCCGACCTGATCGACGAGCTCGATTACGAGAAGGCCGAGAAGCTTTTGCGCCTGATGGGCGTTCAGGAGGAGAAGGCGATTCGTAACCTGCTGGGCTATGAGGACAACACCGCCGGCCGTATCATGACCTCGGAGTTTGTCTCCCTGCCCGCCACAGCGACGGTCGGTGACGCCATCGAGGCGATTCGCAAGCTCGACGAGGACTTCGAGAGCGTCTACTACGTCTATACCGAGGACCCGAGCGGCATGCTCACCGGCGTGCTTTCGCTGCGCACGCTGATCGTGGCCGACCGCGACGCCACGCTGGGCCAGCTGGCCTATCGCGACCTGGTTTATGTGTCGCCCGACGATGACCAGGAAGACGTAACGGACGAGATGACCAAGTACGACCTGGTTGCCATTCCCGTTTGCGACGAGAACCGTCACATCTTGGGTATCGTGACCTTTGACGACGCCATGGATGTTATCGCCGAGGAGCACCAGGAGGACCTGCAGATCGCAGGCGTTGGCTCGGGCGATAGCGCGTCCGACGATTCGACGAATGTGCTCAGCTGGTTTGTGCATCGCCAGTACTGGGTTGTCGTGTGGGGCATTGCCTCGTGCATCATGGCAACGGTGCTTGGGACGGCGCTGGGCTCGGCGCATCTGGTGGTGTTCCCCATGTGCGCCATGCCGCTCGTGCTGCTGGCTGCCTCGCGTATGGTGTCGTTTGTCAAGAACTACTTCTTGGAATACGACGGCCATGACGATGAGCCCAAGCCGTATCTGGGATTTTTCTTCCAGAGCACGGGCATGGGCCTGATTCTGTCGCTCGTGACCTACCTATGCGCCCAGCTGGTGCGCACCGCCGCATTCCTCGACGCGCCCATGTTTGAAGAGCAGCTCTTTACCGGCTGCTTTAACATCGCGGCCATCGTCTGCCTGATCGGCAACATGAGCGCCGTGATTTACCTGATGGTGTTGTTCTGGCGTGACGAGCACGACCTCAATACATCGGGCACCGCCATGAACGTCATTGCCGTCATGATCTCGTGTGTGGCGTACTGCATCGCCGCGGTTCTGCTCACCATGTCAGTCATGGGTTAGGTGGTCGCGTGCAAAACACGAAGCAAAAGGCGAGCACCAAGCAAAAGCTGACCATCGCGGCCATCTTTGGCGCCATGGGCCCTGGCCTTCTGGCGGCGCTTTCGGGCAATGACGCCGGCGGCATCGCCACGTATTCCAGCGCCGGTGCCAGCTATGGCTACAAGATGCTGTGGATGCTTCCCGTCATGACCGTGCTGCTCATCGTGACGCAGGAGACTGCGGCGCGTTGCGGCTGCGTCACAGGCAAGGGCTTGGCCTCGCTCATCCGCGAGCGCTTTGGCGTGCGCAGGAGCGTGTTGGCCATGGCGGCGCTGCTGATCGCCAATACAGCCGTGACCATTTCGGAGTTTGCGGGTATCGCGAGCGGCCTTGCCCTCTTTGGCGTGCCGGCGAGCATCTCGGTGCCGCTGGTGGCACTGCTGGTTTGGATGCTTACCATGTCGGGTAGTTTCCAGCGCATCGAGAAGATTCTGCTGCTGGTGAGTTGTGTGTTTGTGACCTACATTGTTGCTGCATTTATGGCTGGTCCCAGCTGGGGCGAGGTGGCGGTCGACCTGGTTGTGCCCAACATTCAAAACGACCCCAGCTACGTGTCGCTTGTGGTCGCAACGATCGGTACCACCATCGCACCGTGGATGATCTTCTTGGCACAGAACAACGTGGTCGATAAGAATGCGGGCGAGGACGATATCGTGCTGCAGCGTATTGACACCGTGAGCGGCTCGATTGCCGCCGATGTCATCGCCGGCTTTATTATCATCACGACCGGTACGGTGTTGTTCCCTGCAGGCATTCAGATTAGCGACGCTGCCGATGCCGCCCGCGCATTGGAGCCTATCGCGGGCCAGTGGTCCACGGTGCTGTTTGCCTCGGGCCTGGTCGCGGCGAGCTTCTTGGCCGCCTGTGTGCTGCCAGGCGTTACGTCCAGCGCCATCTGCGAGGCATTTGGCTGGGAGCGCGGTGCCGATCGCAGCTGGGACGAGGCCCCGGTCTATCGCGGCATCATTACGGCCATCATCGGCATCTCTGCCGTGCTGGTGCTTATGCCCGGTGTTGACCTGTTCCAGATTATGATGACCTCGCAGGTCATTAACGGCGTGCTGTTGCCCGTGGTTTTGGTGTTCCAGGTGGTTATTGCCGCCGATCGACACATTATGGGCGCCAACCGCAATGGCCGCGTGTGGAATGTGCTCACCTGGGCGACTATCGGTGTGATTACGGTACTGACGGTCGTCATGTTTGTGCTGCAGGCGATGGGCTACAGCGCGTAGCGCCTCTTTTGGGTTTCGAGCGGGCCGTGGCCATGGGCTGCGGCCTGTTTTTTGCCTGTTGTAGGGGGTCGGTTATATATGTGTGGGCAAAAAATGCCAAATATGAGTACTGTTGTTAATCCAGTGGCAATTAAGACAAAGAAGATAATGAACATAACTAAAGTATCTGCTCATTAATATCGATACAGCCAGGTTTTAAACCGATCATTCTGTTCGGACCAAAGGGGTATGGCGACCGAAAGAACGCCATTTTGGGCAATTTTGCCTGTTACTAAAATGGTATCAGTACTCATATTTGGCATTTTTTGCCCACGGCCCCTTTGGGGCCGGCTCGAAAAGAGCAACCTTGGGGTGTTTGCTGCGGGTGCGGGGCTTGCAGACGACACTCGGGGTGGCGAGGAACTCAGAATTCGGCCGCGGAAGGGCATTCATCGACCGCGTCAGGAGTGTCCCTAAGTGCCGGCACATATGGAACGTCCCTAACTGCCGGAGGGGGCGTCGGTTGTGGCCGACGCCCCCTCCGGGTGCAAGCGGATTTGACAGTGTGTTACTTGTCGGTGCCTAGCTTGTGCGGTTTGTAGGCGAGCGCGTTGACGAGTGCGTCGGCGGCGGACTTGACGGCCGTCGGCTGCGGATCGTTAACGTGGTCCTCGGGATGCACGGGCAGGTCCTTCTTGACGGCATCGTGGATGAGCTTAAGGTACTCGGCCACGCCCGCGTTCGAAAGGTGCGTGCCGTCGCCGTCGAACAGATCGTTGCGGTTGGCACTATATCCGTACCAGTCGATAACGCGCACGTTTTTATAGCGCGTGGCGGCGTTGGCGATGGCCTGATTGGTGGCGCCGACCCATGGCTGCGGGCTGCGCGTGTTTACAAATACGACGGTGCGCTGATTGCCGGCATCGGCCATGATGGCGTCAATCTGGGCGTCAGTCACCAGGCCGTTGGTGCCCAGCGCAAAGACTACGATCTTGCCGGCGAGGTTCTGCTGGATATAACCCTCAAATGTTGTGCGGCCCGCATCGAACTGGCGGCCCTTTTCGGCATCGATGTGACTGTGGGGGAACACGCCGTCAAAGGAATCGACGGCGCGCAGCGACACGGAGTCGCCGATCATCAGCAGGTCGTAGGATCCGTCGGGGAAGCCGTCGTTGTCCTTGTCGGTGTCATCGGCCGCCTGCTGGTCCTGGGGTTTTGCATTTTTGGCTTCCTTGTTTAGGATTTCGGCGCCCTCGCCGCTCAGCGCGGATGTGTCGGGCACAAAGACCAGACCACCCAGCGCCACGACAAGCACGACGCCGCAAACGGCGCACACGGGAATATGCGCGCGCACCCAGTTTGCGGGCGTGGTGGTGCCTTCGCGGAGCTCGGAAACGGTGCGTCCAAAGGCGCCCTTCCTAAACGGCGTCTCGATAAAGCGATAGGAGCACTCGGCTACGGCAACCACCACAAGTACCTGCAAGATGTACTGCCACCAGGGCGTATCGCTGATGTTGGCGACCGGGTTCATGAGCAGCAGCAGTGGATAGTGCCACAGGTAGATGCTGTACGAGCGCTTGCCAACCCACACGAGCGGCTCGGCGGACAGCGCGCGGGCAACCATTCCCTGGGGCTGCACGCAGGCTGCGATGACCATGAGCGTGAGGATGGAGCATAACAGCGTGCCGCCGCGATACTGGAACGCGGTGTAGCCGTTGGTGAGTGCGACCATGGCGGCAAGGCCAACCAGACCCACGACGCCTAAGACATCGATGGATGCGGGCGAGGACCAAAAGCGCACGAGGGCGCTCGGCTGTGCCAGGGCGGTATCGGCTGATTCGTCGGCCTTCTTGTCAGGCTTGTCCTCGGCTTTCTTGCCGTGCTTGGCGGCGCCAGCCAGGCGATTGAGCCCCAAACGATGAGCGAGACGCACCGGCGCCAGGTCGCGATCGGGGATAAAGGCCATCCAGGCACCCAGTAGCAGCGAGAACACGCGGGTGTCGGTGCCGTAGTACACGCGGCTGGGGTCGGCGGCGGGATTGTAGAGCACCATCATGGCGAGGGCAGATACCGCGGCAAGGCCCAGAACCACGCGGCGCGTGTTGGGCTTGCTCACATGCATGGATACCATGGCAAACAGCAATGGCGGCCAAATCAGGTAGAACTGTTCCTCGATGGCGAGCGACCAAAAGTGCGTGAGCGGCGAGGGGTCGCCCAGAGCATTGAAGTACGAGACGTTTTGGGCAATCTGCCACCAGTTATTAAAAAACAGCAGCGACGGCAGGATGTCGGGGCGCATCTTGGTGAGCATCACATGGTTAAAGATGGTGCACAGCGCGCAGGTCACCACCACAACGGTTACCACGGCGGGGAACAGGCGACGGATGCGGCGAATCCAGAAGCTCTTGAGGTCGATGCGGCCGGTCTTTGACACTTCGTTGATGAGCAGGCGCGTGATCAGATAGCCCGAGAGCACAAAGAAAATCGTGACGCCAAGCAGGCCGCCCTGTGCCCATGTGAGGTTGAGGTGATAGAGCACTACCGCGACGACGGCGAGCGTGCGCAGGCCGTCGAGGGCGGGGATATATCGAGATTTGGGGCGCGTGGGCGCCTGTTCTTTTGCGGCGCTGTTGGTGTGGGCACCCTTGTTGGCGGGCGCACGATGAGAGCCTGCGGCGTGGCGCGGCTCGGTGGCTTGTCGGTTAGCGCGCGAACGTTCGTGCGGCGCTTGTTGATCGCTCGCGTGGCGTGAACTGCGCGAACTCGATCGCGGGAATTGTTCCATAAAACATCATCCAATGACGAGAATAATCAGCACGTCTTCATTGTAACCGCCTGCTCCTGTGAATGCTTGCTGCCGGCGCAAGCTCAAGCGCGCGTCCACATCAAAGTGAACTAAAGTTATAGAGGCGCGAGAGCGCACGATTGACGGCCAACGGCGGGTGCAGAGCCCGCGGACGAGGAGGTTTCCATGGCAGATAGCGGCATCGTTGCGGTGTTCGGCAGCATGAACATGGACCTTTCGGTGGCGTGCGAGCGCATGCCGCGTGCGGGCGAGACCGTTGGCGGCAGCGGGTTTATCACCAACGCCGGCGGCAAAGGCGCCAACCAGGCCGTAGCTGCTGCGCGCATGGGCGCGCACACGCATATGATCGGCGCGGTCGGCTGCGACGCATTTGGCACGTCGCTCGTGGCGGGGCTCCAAGACGCCGGCGTGGACTGTGTCTTTGTAGCGCGTCGCGATGACGTGGAGACGGGAACGGCGACCATCATTCGCTGCGAGGGTGACAACCGCATCGTGCTGTCGCCGGGTGCCAACCATGCGCTCGCGGGCGAGGATGTTGCCCGCGCGCTGAGGCGTCTGGTAGCCGATGAGCTCGACGGAGACGCCAGCGATATTGCCCCGGCTGCCGGAAGCGTCTTTATCGCCCAGGGCGAATGTGACCTTGCGACGACGGCCGAGGCGCTTGTTTGCGCTCACGAGCTCGGGTTCTATACGGTCTTTAATCCGGCGCCTGCCTGCGAGTTGCCTGCGGAGGCCTGGCCTGCGGTCGACCTGGTCTGTCCCAACGAGACTGAGTGCCAGGTGCTGACGGGCATCTTGCCCGCGGATGATGCGAGCTGCGTCGCGGCGCTCAATGCCCTGCTCGCCAAGGGTGCCGGAGCTGCGGTCATCACGTTGGGCGGCGCCGGGTCGGTTACGCTCGGCGATGACGGCGAGCCGCTGCGCATGCCGGCGCTCTCGAGCACGTTGGTCGATACGACGGCCGCGGGCGATACATTTATCGGTGCGCTTGCCGCGGCTCGCCTGGAGGGCCTGCCGCTCTTTGAGTGCATGGCGGCGGGCGCTCGCGCCTCGGCGGTGACGGTGTCGCGCCTGGGCGCTCAGCAATCAATTCCCACGCGTGCGGAAGTCGAGCACAAGTTTGGTTTAGACGGTTTGGATGTAGACGGAGAAGCGGAGTAGAACAATGGCAACCAAGAAGCTGATCCTTGATCTGGATATGGGTGTGGATGATGCGATGGCGCTTGCCTATGCC
>NZ_JBCOIG010000016.1:0-26867 GCF_040926405.1 Collinsella aerofaciens | reverse complement strand
CGATCGTCCCGTGAAGGCGACCGAACCCTACACGCCGCCGGCGTCCACCACGCTTATCCACGGCAAGAACGGCATCGGCGGCGCAAGCGTGCCCGCCTCGCCGTACGAGCCGGTGGGCGCGACGTCGGCCGATGGCAATGCGGCGGTCGATTACCTGATTGATGCCGCGCGTACCTATGGTCCCGACTTGGTCTATGTGGCGACCGGTCCGCTCTCCAACCTGGCGCTCGCCCTTGAGCGCGACGCGGCGGCGATGATGTCTATCGGCCGCGTGGTGGTGATGGGTGGCGCCCTGACCGTGCCCGGCAACGTGAGCGCCGGTGCCGAGGCCAACATGGCGAGCGACCCCGAGGCCGCTGACGCCGTGCTGCGCTCGGGCCGCAAACTCACCATGGTTGGTCTTGACGTGACGCATCGCGTGGTGCTGACGCGCCGCGACATTGCCGGTTGGACGGGCTCGGGCACCATGGCGGGCTGCGCATTTGCGAGTATGGTCGAGCACTACATTGGCTCGTACGAGATGAACGCACCCTACCTGGGTGGTTGTGCGCTGCACGATCCGTTGGCCGTTGCCGTGGCGATCGACCCCACGCTCGTAGGTGCACTCGGCTGCAATCTGCGTGTTGATCTGCTGGGCGAGTATCGCGGTCGCACCATTTGCGATGAGCACCGCCTGTCCGACCCCGACAAGAGCGCGCTTGTGGCACTCACCGTGGACGCCCCGCGCTTTCTGTCCGAGTTCAAGGCGCGCATGGCCCGCATCCTAGGCTAGGCTCGGGATCGAAGCACGCCCATCTGCTCGATGTGGCCGCTGGCGGGCCGACATCTACCGTTCGCCAGCCCGATGGTCCCCGGGGCGGGGAGAGCGCTATAATGCATTCTGCATCTTGGATTGTTACTCCTGTGTGGAGGCATGCCCAAGAGCAATACAACACGGATTGTTACGTAAGGCATGACCGCAATAGCACTGCTATTGGCTATCATGCCTTTTTCTGTGAGTGTTCTTGAAAGGAGGTTCACCATGCTTGCAATTAAAAAGCTTAACAACAACGCGGTTCTTTGCCGTGACGGACAGGGGCGAGATGTCATCGCCATGGGCAGGGGCGTCGGTTTCGGCGGAGATTTTCCTCGAGAGCTCCCTCTTTCTAAAATCGAGCATACGTTTTACGACATTGATCCTAAAGGACAAGATGTCATGAGGGATCTTCCCTCGGATATCGTGATGTTTGCGGCGAAAGTTATGGACATCGTTGCCAACGAACTGCCCTACGACCTCTCGACCAATGCGACGCTGTTCATGGCTGATCACCTGTCGTTTGCCGTTGCGCGAGCCCAAAAGGGGGTCCGCATCGCGATGCCTCTTGCCTATGAAGTGCGGGAGACGTATCCGAAGGAATACAAGGCTGCCCAGTTTATCGTCATGCGACTCGAGAAGGAGCTCGGAGAGCGGCTTCCCAAGGATGAGATTGCCAGTATTGCGATGAATCTCGTCAATGCGCGGGTTGTTCAGGCCATCGAGACCGCGAGCAAACCCACCAAGCAGTTTGACGATATGCTAGAAGATGTCACTGAGATCGTCGAGAGTGATTTTCGCATCATCGTTGACCGCGATTCCTACGATTTCACTCGCTATGCCACGCATCTGCGGTACCTGTTCAAGCGCATTCAAGCCGGCGAGTCGCTGAACAGCGCCAACATGCAGATGTACAAGAACTTTCGTGAGGAGTTTCCGCAGTTGGCAGAGTGCGTGAAGCATATCGGTTCCTATTGTCGTGAAACGTGGGACGCCACGCTCTCCGAGGAGGAGGAACTCTATCTGATGATCCATCTCAACCGGATCATCTCCAAAAAAGGATTGTAACCCGTAGCCATTCGGGGCATGACCTTTGCCGATTCGAACAGTAAGCCAAGATTGTGCAAAGGAGCCAATGATGGCAAATTACAAAAAGGTGGCAGAGCAGATTCTCTCCACTGTGGGCGGGGCGGAAAACGTGGCTTCGGTTACGCATTGCATGACGCGCCTGCGCTTCAACCTCAAGGATGAAAGCCTCTCGAATGATGAGAAGCTTGAGGACATCTCGTCTATCATCAGCGTCGTGCACGCCGGAGGGCAGGTGCAGCTGGTGGTCGGGCCCACGGTCGACAAGGTCTACGACGAGGTTTGTAAGCAGGGCGGATTCGAGGTCACGGTATCGATTGACGAGGAACTCGATGGCCCTCAGCTTAGCTGGAAGGAGCGCTTGGCGCCCAAGCACCTCTTCAATCAGCTGCTCGATGCCGTGAGCGGCGCTATCACCCCGATCCTTCCGATCTTTTGTGTCGCCGGTATCTTCAAGATGCTCGTTATTCTGTTTGGGCCCGAAGGCGCCGGTTTTATGTCCGAAACGAGCGACCTGTATCGGATCCTTTCCCTGGTGGGCGATGCGGCGTATTACTACTTCCCGGTGTTTGCCGCCTATAGCTCGGCTAAGAAGTTCAAAACGAGTCCTGTGCTGGCACTGCTCATCGCTGTTGTGATGATTTATCCCGACATGCTCGCTATTGTTGAGGACGGAAAGCCTTTCAGCGTCTTCGGCATCCCCATGCAGCTCGTCAACTACACCCAGGCTGTTCTTCCGGTCATCTTGATCACCTGGGCCCAGTCCTATGTTGAGCGCTTCTTTAAGAAGATCTCGCCTGATATGTTGCGCATTCTGATCGTACCCGTGGGTACGGTGCTCGTGATGTTGCCGGTCGCGCTGTGCCTCTGCGGCCCTGCCGTCCAATTTGTCATGGGCCTTGTGGCCGATTTCATCATTTGGCTCGCCTCTGTTGCCGGTCCCGCTGCGACCGCGGTTATCGGCGCATTCTGGAATCTGATCATCGCCACCGGCATGCACGTGCCGATCTATACCGCCATATTGCCCGCCGCGCTCCAGAACGGTTACGACGCCATCTTATACCCCGGCACCGCGGTTGTAGCCTACACCACGCTTGCCATCGCGCTCGCCTATGGCCTGCGCGCTAAGGGCAAGGAGAGTCGAGCCACGGGCTGGAACTTGTTCATCACCTATGCCTTCGGTCGCGTGAGTGAGCCCATCATCTACGGCATCCTGTTTCGCGACAAGAAGGCTCTTGCCTGGAACATGATTGGTGGTGCTGTCGGTGGTCTGCTGGTAAGCCTTCTTCATGCCAACGTCTATATCTTCACTGGCGTTGGTTTCCCATGGATGAACGTGCTCATGTTTGCTCAGGATATCATCCCTGGCACCATCGGGTGTCTTGCTGGCGGTGCCGTGACGTTTGCGTTGGCGATGATTTTTGGATTTGAAGGACAGGAGAAGATGCCGTTGAAGTCCAAGAGCGGCGATTCTGAGGCCGTTGAATCCGTCGAGGCATAAGAGGCTACTACACAAATATGCTCCCCAGCCGTTGCGCGGTCCGACCCCTTGGCCGCGCAACGGTACTGTGCTGTTGCGCGGCACTTGCCGAGTCCGTTGCGTTCGACAGTGTGGGCCGGGAATTTGATAGAAAGGACGACACCATAATGTTTAGAGAAGATTTTTTATGGGGCGGGGCTCTGGCTGCAAACCAGTGCGAGGGAGGATGGAACGAAGGCGGTCGCGGTTTAGCCAATTCCGACATGCTGCCGTTTGGCGATCAACGCATGGACGTCATGCGGGGAGACCTTGATCCGCGTGCGTTGGCACCCGACAGCTTCTATCCCGCTCGCAAGGGCATTGATTTTTACCATAGGTACAAGCAGGATATTGAACTGTTTGCCCAGATGGGTTTTAAATGCCTGCGCTTATCAATCGCCTGGAGCCGCATTTTTCCCAAAGGAGACGAAGCCGAGCCCAATGAAGAAGGCCTTGCCTTTTACGAGGATGTTTTTAGGACGTGTCGCGCGCATGACATTGAGCCTTTGGTGACGCTCAACCACTATGATGTCCCCATGCATCTCGTCGATGCGTATGGCGGATGGCGCGATCGCAGGTTGGTCGACCTGTTCGAGCGATATTCGCGTACCGTGTTCGAGCGCTATCGGGGATTGGTCAATTATTGGCTGACCTTTAACGAGATCAACATCATGACGCAGGCGTGCTTTATGGCGGCGGGGATCATCTTCGAGCAAGGGGAGAATCGCTATGCAACGGTTCACACGGCCGTGCACCATGTATTGGTTGCGAGCGCCCGTGCGGTCGGGGCGTGTCATGAACTGTGCCCTGGGGCGAAGATCGGTTGCATGCTCAACGCAGGTGTCTTCTATCCGGCTACATGTGATCCGGACGATGTGCTGGCTGCGCAGGCTGAGAATCGCAGCCATTACATGTTTACCGACGTCCAGGTGCGCGGTGCGTACCCGAGCTATGTTCTCAAGGAATACGCCCGCCATGGTTTTGAGGTGCCCTATCGGGATGATGACCGCGAAGTACTGGCTGCAAACCTGGTCGATTTCGTCTCGTTTTCGTATTACTCGACGCGCGTCGCAAAAGCGCATGCGGAAGGTCAGTTCGATTCGAACCTTCTTCGCTCGGCGCCTAATCCGTATCTAAAACAGGAGCCTTGGGGGAGGTTTATCGACCCCAAAGGGCTGCGCGTCACCATGAATGAAATCTGGGATCGCTATCAAAAGCCGCTGTTCATCGTCGAAAACGGTTTGGGTGCTCCTGATGTGCCGGAAGATTCGGGTGAAATAGAAGACGACTATCGAGTTGAATACCTGCGGGCCCACATCGAGGCGATGAGGGAGACCGTCGAGCTCGACGGGGTGGAACTCATGGGATATACCTGTTGGGGCCCGATCGATTTGGTTTCGGTCGCCACAGGACAGATGCGTAAGCGCTACGGGTTTATCTATGTCGATCGAGACGATAGCGGTGCGGGCTCGTTTGAGAGACGTAAAAAGAAAAGCTTCGAATGGTACCGACGCGTAATAGCAAGCAATGGCGAAGACCTTGCGTAATAACGTTAAGATGGACAAATGCGCCCGTTGGGGGAATAGTCGTGCCACTTCGCTTGACAACAGGCTAAACTAGCTATTAAACATTTACTATTCTGTTTAGATTGAATTTGCGGTCGTTTATTTGCCGAGCCATCGAGTTGCGATGCTCCGCCACGGCCGTTGCTAGGGGGAACAATGGCCAAAGCAAGTGTTCGCGAGATCAGCCGCATCACCGGTTTTTCGCCTGCGACCGTGTCCAACGCGCTCAACCGCAAGCGCAGCGTGAGTGAGGAGACCGCCAAGGTCATCCTGGAGTGCGCGCAATCGCTTGGCTACCAGCAGTCGACGCAGCTCGAGAGCATTCAGTTTGTGCTCGCGTGCAAGACGGGCGCCATTTTGGACGAGAGCACCTTTCATCCCGCGGTTATTGAGGGCGTGGAGCGCCAGGCGCGTCGTCACGGTATGAGCACGAGCTTTGTCTCGCTCGACTTTAGCGACTTGGACGCCGTGCGTCCGCAGGTCGAGGGCCTGATCGCCGATCCATCCGCCGCTATCGTGCTGATGGGTACCGAGCTGGGTGAGGAAGACTATGCCTTGTTCGCCAACGCTGCCGCCCACTTGATCGTGCTCGATGGCTGGAGCGATCGTCAGTACTTCGATGCCGTAGTCATTGCCAACACCGACTCGGTGCTGCGCGCCGTGGACTACCTTATCGAGAAGGGTCACAAGCAAATCGGCTATCTGGCAGGCGACCTTCGCATCCGCAACTTTAAGGATCGCGAGCGCGGCTATCGCCAAGCGCTTGAGGATGCGGACCTTGAGGCCAACCCGACATGGCGCGTCACACTGGGCACCACGCTCGAAGGTGCTTATCGCGACATGGGCGCATGGCTCGACAGCGTCTCGCGCGACGACCTGCCGACGGCTTTCTTTGCCGAAAACGACGTGCTCGCCGTAGGCGCCATGCGCGCGCTGAACGAGCACGGCATACGTGTCCCCGAGGATGTCTCAATCATCGGCTTTGACGATCTGTCTTTGGGCGCCTTCTCCAATCCGCCGCTCACCACGGTGCACGTTCCCAAGCACGAGGTGGGCGAGATCGCGGTGCGCCGCCTGGTGGGCAACATCCGCAATCCCAAGAGCTATACCTGCAAGACGGCCGTGTCGACCTATTTTGTCGAGCGCCAAAGCGTGCGCGAAATCTAGGCAAAGGCAACGCTAGGCCGTAGGGAGGCAAAGCTCGCTAAGGCAGCCATACATAACGCTACTAAGAGAGGGTCCTTCGGGGCCCTCTTTTTGATGCCCTTGTATGTTCAGTTTGTTTACATACCGTTTAGGCTGATTTCTCTACCGTCTACGGGTATTTCGCGTTAAACTTCTAAACAGTAGAGTAAAACATTTAGTAAACAGAACAAAACGAAACATGCGTCTGTTTACTGAACATGTGATTAGGGGAGGACGTACATGGACAAGATCAAGCTCGGCTTTGTGCCCACGCGCCGCAGTATCTTTAGCGCGCCGGACGCAATCAAGTATCGCGGCCTGACGGCTGATCGCCTGCGCGAGATCGGCGTCGACATCGTGGATATCGACGACATCAATGACGAGGGCCTGCTGTTCGACGACAGCCATATCGAGCCTATCGTGAAGAAGTTCCGCGCCGAGGGCGTCGATGGCATTATGCTGTGCCACGCCAACTTTGGCACCGAGTACGTTTGCGCTCGCCTTGCCCGCGAGCTCGGTCTACCCGTACTGCTGTGGGGTCCGCGCGACGAGCGCCCCGAGCCCGACGGCACACGCCTGCGCGATAGCCAGTGCGGCCTGTTCGCCACCGGCAAGGTCCTGTGCCGCTTCCAGGTTCCCTTCACCTACATGACCAACTGCCGCCTGACCGACCCCGAGTTCGAGCGCGGCGTTTGGGACTTTTTGGCCGTTTGCAACGTGGTCAAGACCTTCAAGCACACCCGCATCCTGCAGATGGCCACCCGTCCATTCGACTTCTGGTCGACCATGTGCAACGAGGGCGAGCTGCTCGAGAAGTTCAACATCCAGCTTTCGCCTATCCCCATGACCGAACTTGTCCAGGCTGTGCGCGACGCCCAGGCCGACGAGCAGGCCATGGCCGCCATGCTTGCCCACATCAACGACAGCTTTGAGATCTGCATCCCCGAGGACAAGGTCCCCGCGGTCGCCGGTCTTGCCATCGCCATGAAGCGCTTGGTCGAGAAGTATGGCTGCAACGCCGGTGCCATTCAGTGCTGGAACGCTCTGCAGGACGAGCTGGGCATTATGCCCTGCGCCGCCAACGCCATCCTCAACGAGATGGGCATTCCTATCGTATGCGAGACCGATATCCACGGCGCCATCACCGCGCTGATGGTCGAGGCCGCCGACCTGGGCCGTCACCGCGGCATGTTCGCCGACTGGACCGTGCGCCATCCCGATAACGAGAACGGCGAGCTGCTGCAGCATTGCGGCCCCTGGCCCTGCAGCTGCGCGGCCGTCAAGCCCAAGCTCACCTACCCGCTGGCTTTCGATCACCCCGACGCGCTGACGGCCGAGGCCAAGCACGGCGACCTCACCCTTGCCCGCTTTGACGGTGACAACGGCGAGTACTCGCTGCTACTGGGCAACGCCCGCGGCATCGACGGCCCGGCCGGCATGGGCATCTACCTGTGGGTCGAGGTCGACAACCTCAAGCGCCTCGAAGCCAAGATCGTCGAGGGCCCCTACATCCACCACTGCGTCGCTATTCACGCCAACGTGGTGCCGGTGCTCTACGAGGCGTGCAAGTACATCGGCATTGCCCCCGACCTGTACGACCCCATCGAAGAAGACGTTAAAGCCTACCTGCGAGGAGAGTAGAAATGGCAACTATCGAAGAGCTTGAGTCCCTGCGTTGGGACCTTCGCCGCGATTGCGTCGATATCATCATGGCTGGCGCCGGCGGCCACATCGGCGGCGACATGTCGGTGATCGACGCCCTCATGACCCTCTATGCCAACCACCTCAACATTTCGCCCGAGACCGTCGACGATCCCAACCGCGACCGCTTCGTGCTTTCCAAGGGCCACGCCATGGAAGCCTACTACGCGGTGCTCTGCCACGAGGGCTATCTTGACCTCGACGACGTCAAGGCCCGCTTCTCCAAGTTCGGCAGCCCCTACATCGGCCACCCCAACAACAAGCTCAAGGGCATCGAAATGAACTCGGGCTCGCTGGGTCACGGCCTGCCCGTGGCCGTGGGCATGGCGCTCGCCGGCAAGATGGACGGCCGCGATTACCGCGTCTACACCATCATGGGCGATGGTGAGCTTGCCGAGGGCTCGGTCTGGGAGGGCGCCATGAGCGGCGGCAACTACCAGCTCGATAATCTGTGCGCGCTCGTGGACCGCAACCGCCTGCAGATCAGCGGCAGCACCGAGGACGTTATGAAGCAGGACTCGCAGGAGGAGCGCTGGGCCGCCTTCGGCTGGAACGTGCTCTCTATTCCGGGCAACGACGTCCGGGCCATCGACGCCGCGCTGACGCTTGCGGCCGAGACCTGCGGCAAGCCCACGGTCATCATCCTCAACACGGTGAAGGGCTACGGCTCGCCCGTTATGGAGGACAAGGCCGCCTGGCATCATCACCTGCCTAACGATGAGGAATATGCCCAGATCATCGCCGATTTCGCTGCCCATAAGGAGGCCATCAATGGCTAACAAGATCGCCAATCGCAAGGTTATCTGCGACACGCTGCTCGAGGCCGCGAAGACCGATAAGGATATCGTCGTCCTGTGCTCCGATTCCCGCGGCTCCGCATCGCTCACGCCGTTCTTTGATCAGTATCCCCAGCAGTCCGTCGAGGTCGGCATTGCCGAGCAGGACCTGGTGAGCATCGCCGCCGGCATGGCTTCGTGCGGCAAGAAGGCCTGGGCCGCCTCGCCGGCGTCCTTTGTGACCACGCGCTCGTATGAGCAGTGCAAGGTCGACGTCTCGTACTCCAACACCAACGTCAAGCTCATCGGCATCTCGGGCGGCGTGTCCTACGGCGCCTTGGGCATGAGCCATCACTCCGCGCAGGATATCGCCGCCATGAGCGCGATTCCCAACATGCGCGTGTATCTGCCGAGCGACCGCTTCCAGACCGCCGAGCTCGTGCGGGCCCTGGTCGCCGACAACAAGCCGGCCTACATCCGCGTGGGCCGCAACCCGGTCGAGGACGTGTACGCCGAGGGCGAGTGCCCGTTCCAGATGGATCGCGCCACCTGGGTACGCCGCGGCACCGATGTAACGCTCGTCGCTACCGGCGAGATGGTCCGCCATGCCGTGGACGCTGCCGACCTGCTGGCCGAGCAGGGCATCTCGGCAACGGTGCTCGACATGTACTGCGTCAAGCCGCTTGACGCCGAGGCCGTGATTGAGGCTGCCGGTGCCACGCGCGCCGTCGTGACTGTCGAGGAGCACAGTCCCTTCGGCGGCTTGGGCTCTATGGTCGCGCAGGTGGTGGGCGAGCATTGCCCGCGTCCGGTCAAGTGCCTCTCCCTGCCCGACGCGCCGGTCATCACCGGCACGAGCCCCGAGGTCTTTGCACACTACGGCCTGACGGGTGCCGGAATCGCGCAGACCGTCGCCGAATTCCTGCCCACAGAGTAACTGGAATGTGACAAAGGGACCGTCCCTTTGTCACATTCGTTTTGAAAGGGGTGGCCATGGGCCGCTACATCATCGGAATCGATCAGTCCACGCAGGGCACCAAGGCGCTGCTGGTAGACGAGGGCGGCCATCTGATTCATCGTGCCGACCGCTCGCATCGCCAGATTGTCAACGAAGCCGGCTGGGTGAGCCATGATCCGGCCGAGATTGCCACCAATGTGCTGGCCGTGGCGCGTGCCGTGGTGGAGGAGACCGGGGTCAATCCGGCCGACGTCGCCGGCATCGGCATCTCCAACCAGCGCGAGACCACCGTTGCATGGAACCGCACGACGGGCGAGCCGCTGTGCGACGCCGTGGTGTGGCAGTGCGCCCGCGCCCGCGAGCTGTGCGACGAGTTGACCGCGCGCGAGGGTGTGGCCGAGCTGGTGCGCGACACGACGGGTCTGGTGCTCTCGCCCTACTATCCGGCGGGCAAGATGGCCTGGATCCTTGCGAACGTTCCCGCTGCTGCCGAGGCCGCGGCGGCAGGCGAGCTGTGCCTGGGCACCATCGATGCCTGGGTGGTCTGGACGCTCACGGGCGGCGCGGAGTTTCGCTGCGACTGGTCCAATGCCAGCCGCACGCAGCTCTTTGACCTGCGCCGTGGCTGCTGGAGCGAGCCGGTGTGCGAGGCCTTTGGCGTCGACGTGGCCTGCCTGCCGCAGGTGACCGATTCCGATGGCCTGTTCGGCATGACGGATCTGGGCGGCTTTTTGCCAGCGCCCGTGCCCATTCACGGCGTGCTGGGCGACAGCCACGCGGCCTTGTTCGCGCAGGGCTGCCACAGCCGCGGTATGGCCAAGGCGACCTATGGCACCGGCAGCTCGGTCATGATGAACGTCGGCGACGAGTTCGTTGCCAGCTCGCACGGGCTTTCGAGCTCGCTCGCATGGCGTATGGACGGCGTGACCGAGTACGTGCTCGAGGGCAACGTGAGCTACGCCGGTGCTGTCAAGACGTGGCTGCGCGACGATCTGGAGCTCATCAATAACCCCGAGGAAGTTACCGACCTGTGCTACGCTGCCAATCCGGCGAGCCGCGTCTACTTTGTGCCGGCGTTTACCGGTTTGGGCGCGCCGCACTGGGCGAGTGACGCCGAGGGCTGCGTCTTTGGCATGACGCGTACCACGGGTCGCGCGGAGTTCGTGAAGGCCGCCGACGAGTCGATCGCCTATCAGATCTTTGACGTGATCGATGCGATGGTCGAGGATTCGGGCGCGGTGCTGTCCGAGCTTCGCGTTGACGGTGGTCCCACGCGCGATGCGTACCTGATGCAGTTTGAGAGCGACTTGGTTGGCTCGCCTATCCGCATCGCGAGCAACGACGAGATGAGCGGCCTGGGTGCGGCCTGGGCCTGCGGCATTGCGCTGGGCATGTACACGCGCGATGTCGTCGACGTCTATGGGGCCCGCGGCATCGTGGAGCCTGCCATGACCGCCGACGAGCGCGCCAAAAAGATCGCCGGCTGGCGCCACGCCGTGAAATCAACGATTGCCTACACAGCCTAGAATGGTTTTTCTGGGACGGGGATTAAAAAATCATTGGTCCTCGTCCCAGGTAGTCAATTTGGGATGGGGCTTTTTTGACTGGTATGATTGGTGCGACCATTCGAACCAGCTAAAAGAGCCCCGTCCCAAATTGACTACCGAGAGGATCTGCTATGGAGCGCATTGCGAGCTTTTCCGTTGACCATCTGCTGCTTGAGCCCGGCGTGTATGTGAGCCGCATCGACCGCGATCCGGCAACCGGTGCTGCCGTCACCACGTTTGACCTGCGCCTGACCACGCCCAACAAGGAGCCGGTCATGAACACCGCCGAGTGCCACACCATTGAGCACCTGGGCGCGACGTTCCTTCGCAATCATGCCGAGTGGTCGAGCCGTATTGTCTACTTTGGGCCCATGGGCTGCCGCACGGGCTTTTACCTCGTCGTGTTTGGCGAGGTGACGAGCGAGGAGATTCTGCCGCTCGTGCGTGAGCTGTTCGAGTTTGTCGCCGGCTTTGAGGGCGATGTCCCCGGTGCCGCTCCCGAGGAGTGCGGCAACTACCTGGACCAAAACCTCCCCATGGCAAACTGGCTCGCACGCCGCTATCTCGACCGTGACCTGGCCGATATCGATGAGAAGCACCTGCACTATCAGCAGGCTTAAGGGCTTTATCGTCCAAAACGCGCGCATTGGACGCCTTCGCTTATGCGGGGGCGCCTTTTTGTTTATTGGTCGGGACGAGCGTTCAAAATCGCTCATGTTTGTTCTAGAATGTTCGTATAGTCACATTTACGAACAGGAGTGAACATGCATATCTACTCTGTCAATGATCCCGAGTTCAAGCCCTATGGCAACGTTTGGGATGACGTTCCGTCCGAGC
The DNA here is from genome assembly GCF_040926405.1 of Collinsella aerofaciens. Classification (GTDB taxonomy): domain Bacteria; phylum Actinomycetota; class Coriobacteriia; order Coriobacteriales; family Coriobacteriaceae; genus Collinsella. The sequence goes on along the minus strand of NZ_JBCOIG010000016.1, from coordinate 14,900 downwards.
TCACGTCGCCCGTGCTCGAGGCGCTTTCTGCCACGCCCATTCCCGAGGGCAGCAAGTACGTAGCAAGTGCGCCGGAGCTCGAGGGCGTCAAGGATGCCGATAAACTGGGCTTTCTCATGTTTGGCGGTCGTCCCTTCCAGCTGGGCTGGTGCAACGGCCACAATACACGACTTAACTGCCTGGAGTATCATCGCGCCAGCGAATTCAACCTGGGCGCTCGCGACTTTATCCTGCTTGTGGCGCATCGCTGGGAGATCGAGGGCGGCAAGCTCGATACCGCTCAGGTCAAGGCGTTCCGCGTGCCGGCGGGCAAGGTCGTCGAGGTCTTCAACACCACGCTCCACTACACGCCATGCATGGTTGACGACGGTGGCTTCCAGGTGATGGTGGCGCTGCCGGCGGGTACCAACGGCCCACGCCCCGGGGCTGCGGCCGACATGCCCGCGGCCGGCGACAGCTACTGCTACTGGAAGGCCGACAAGTGGGTTCTCTGCCATGCTGACAGCCCCAAGGCAGCCGAAGGCGGCTACGTGGGCCTCATCGGAAAGAACCTCGACATCACCGTGGACTAGAATCTTCTGTCTCAATCTGTAACACCTAGCGGGCTAGATCGTCTCTACCTGTTACAGATTTAGACAAACTGCAGGGGACAGGCCGAACAATCTCAATCTGTAACACCAGGCCCGATTTTGGCTGTCAAACTGTTACAGATTGAGACAAACCGGGCCCAAGCCACCACAAAGGTGCCTGTCCCCTTTGTGGCGGCTTGGACAGGCGGGTATCAAAAAGTGTCAGACGGGGCGGCTGCCGGGCACCTGCGCGCGAAAAGAAGTATCGGCCTGCGCCGTTGCCGTTGAGCGGTACCCCGTTTGCAGGGATACTGAGCTTATGACAACAGCGTGCGAAAGGATTGATGCATGGCTTTCCGTAATGACTTCCTGTGGGGCGGCGCGACGGCTGCCAACCAGTGCGAGGGCGCCTATAACGTGGACGGCCGCGGCCTTGCCAACGTGGACGTGGCTCCGCACGGCCCCGAGCGCTATGCGGTGGTCTCCGGCCAGCGTAAGATGCTCGACTTCGAGGACGGCTATTACTATCCCGCGCAGACCGGCATCGATTTCTACCACCATTACAAGGAGGACATCGCTCTCTTTGCCGAGATGGGCTTTAAGACCTTCCGTATGAGCCTGGCTTGGACCCGCATCTTCCCCAACGGCGACGAGACCGAGCCCAACGAGGCTGGCCTGGCCTTCTACGAGGATGTGTTCCGCGAGTGCCAGGCGCACGGCATCGAGCCGCTCGTGACTATCACGCACTTCGACTGCCCGATTCATCTCATCAAGGAGTACGGCGGCTGGCGCAACCGCAAGCTCATCGACTTCTACAAGAATCTCGCGACCACGATCTTTACCCGCTACAAGGGCCTGGTGAAGTACTGGCTCACCTTTAACGAGATCAATATGATCTTGCACCTGCCGTTTATGGGTGCCGGCCTGGTCTTTGAGGAGGGCGAGAACAAGGAGGCCGTCGAGTACCTGGCCGCCCACAACGAGCTCGTCGCCAGCGCTTGGGCAACCAAGATTGCTTACGAGATCGACCCCGAGATCAAGATCGGCTGCATGCTCGCCGCAGGTAGCTACTACCCCTACAGCTGCCGTCCGGGCGATGTACGCCAGGCGCAGCTCGATAACCAGGACAACTACTTCTTCGTCGACGTCCAGAGCCGCGGCTACTATCCGGCCTATGCCGTCAAGAAGCTCGAGCGTCTAGGCATCGATGTGGGCATGACCGACGAGGACCGCGAGATCCTGGCCGCTAACACCGTCGACTTCATCAGCTTTAGCTATTACAGCACCCGTTGCTCCGCCAGTGCCGATAACCCCGATGTCGAGCGCACCCAGGGCAACGCCTTTGCCGGTGCCAAGAATCCCTACCTGCAGGAGAGCCAGTGGGGCTGGGCCATCGATCCGCTGGGCTTCCGCATCACCCTTAACGACCTGTACGACCGTTATCAGAAGCCGCTGTTTGTGGTCGAGAACGGTCTGGGCGCCAAGGATGTTGTCGAGGAGGATGGCTCCATCAACGACGACTACCGTATCGACTATCTGCGCCAGCACATCGCCGCGATGCGCGACGCGGTGACCGAGGACGGCGTTGACCTGCTGGGCTACACCACCTGGGGCCCGATCGACCTGGTGTCTGCCGGCACGGGCGAGATGTCCAAGCGCTACGGCTTTATCTACGTCGATCGCGACGATGCAGGCAACGGCACCCTCAAGCGCTCCAAGAAGAAGAGCTTCGACTGGTACAAGAAGGTTATTGCTTCTAATGGTGAGGACCTTTCCTAAGGAAGCTGAGACACTCAACTTCATAGCCTCCTAACCAAGGCGCCCGGCGAGTATGTGCTCGCCGGGCGCCTTGCCGTCTGCGGATTTTGGGACATGCGGCCCGCTTTTTCGGCCCATCTGTCGGTACACTAAAGGGACTATGGGTACCCGCGAGCGACATATCGGCCACGCGGCCGCCCGGACCGCGCCGGTTGCGGATCCCAGGGGTGGCAGGCTCTTCGCCATGCCGCGATTCCTTGTTGGCATAACACATCAGGTGTACCGTCACCGCGTCTTTGCTATCGCCGGCGCCATCACCGCGCTGTTCCTCATGCTTTTGGCAGTCTTGCCGGCGCTGTTCGCCTTCGACCCCAAACTTTCTAACGCCGTGCCCGCCTATAGCGAGGTGTCCGAAGAGGTCGTGGATGCGCTCGTCCATTCGAGCTCTCTGCCGCTGCTTGTCGCCGCAATTGTATTTTCGATCTGGGGCGTATCGGTCTATCTGCGCTGTTTGGACTATGTGCTGCGTCGGCGCCTTGTGGCCATCGCCGCCATCTGCGCCCTATGGATGATCGAGGTCATTCTCAAGTACAAGTCGTTCACGCCGTTCTATGCCACCGTGCTGTGGTACCTGTACTACGTGCCCATGACGCTTATTCCGCTGCTCTATCAGCTCTGCGGCCTGCGCCTTGCGGGCCTGGAGCAACACCGCCTGGGTCGCCGCTACTGCGCTGCGCTGTGGATTGCGGCCATCCTGCTTATCGGATTTGTGCTCACCAACGATTTTCACCAGCAGGTCTTCCACTTTGACCGTACAAGCGACACCTGGAGCAACGATTACACGTACGGCTGGGGTTATTTCGCCGTCCTCGTGTGGACGGCCTTTGACTTCGTGGCCTTTTTTATCCTGGTTGGTCGGTCCTCGTCCTTTCGCATCCAGCGTTTCTCGGGCACGGCGGCGCTCGTACTGCTGGGTGGCGCATTCTTTGCCATCTCGTATGCGTTGCGTGTGCCCTGGGCATGGAGGCTCAATTTTTCGCTCGTCTATTGCATCCTGTGCGTGGTGGCGATGGAAATCTGTCTCGATTGCGGTGTCATTCCGTCGTATCACGACATCGCCGGCATCTTCGACACCTTGCCGCTCGACCTCAAAGTTCTAACGCGCGACCTGCAGGAGGTCTATGCCACGCCGGTGTCAAAGCCAATGCCGGTAGGCGTGCGTGAGGAGTTGCGGACCCAGGAGCACGGCCGCGCCCATGCCTTTGCCGTGGCGTCCGATCCCGATGTGATGTACCGTGCCTTTCCACTGCTGGGCGGATCGGCCCTGCTTGCCCAAGACGTGTCGGAGCTCAACGAGCTTAACCGTGAACTGGCACATCGTCGCATGGAGCTGCAGCGTCAAAACGAGCTACTCGCCGCCGACTACGACCTTAAGACGCATTTGGCAGATCAAGAGGCCGAGACCTTGCTGGTCCAAGACGTGGACCAGGCGCTTGCCCGCGCACTCGAAGGGGTGTACGACCTGCTGAGCTCGCTGCCGCCGTTGACCGATGAAGTATCTTCGCACGAGCGCTACCGCATGCTGCAGCGCGCCAAGATGCTCGTCGCCTATTGCAAGCGCAAGGGGTCGCTCACGTTGGCGCAGCACGGGGAGAGCGGTTTTGACCGCGACCGTATTCAGCTCATTGCCAACGAGCTCGCAAGCGACCTGCGCACCATCGATATCGATTGCGCCTCGATTATCGCCATACGGCGCCCGATGCACGCCAGTACGGTAAGCGCCCTGTACGACTGCGTGTATGACTTTGCGTTTTTTGCCTACACCACCGATCATCCGGCGCTTATGTATCACCTGAGTGACCATGATCGGTGCAGCGTCGAGTTGCGTGCCACGCTTTTCTCCAACGACGAGGAGGATCTTTCGCAGACACCCGCTGCGCAAGAGCTCGAAAGCGCTTTGCAAGGGCGCAACGTGGCATACCGCCTTGAGGGCGAGCCCGGCCAGCTGCGCATGATCGTCTTGATGCCGAGGGCGGGTGAGTGACGATGCAGATTTCGCTCATTCTTCCCCAAATCGTTGCGCTCGATGTTGTCTTTGCCCTGGCTGCGTGTCTGCAGACGATCCACGTCCCGCTCATCGCATCGCGCCGCTCGTCCTATAACCGTAAGGTGATTTGCGCCTACGAGGCGAGCCTCGTGCTTCACCTGGTGGTTTCGGCGCTTATCCTGTTCGCGTCGTCTGGCTCGTATCTGGTGGCGCCGCTTGACGTTTGCGCCAGGGCAATGGGCGGAGTGCTGTGGCTCAATGCCGCAATCTTTGCCTATGGCGTGGTGCTTATGGTGCACTATCGTCGCCCCGTCATGCTGGTCGAGCTGCTGCTTGTTGTCACCGTTACACCGCCGGTGGTTTTTGCCATGGGCTCGGCGTGGACCGTTGTCCTTATCGCAGAGGGAGCGTTCTTCCTGTTCCGTTCCATCGCGGCGCTCTTGATGGACGTCCGTAACCGCCAGGAGGATATCACCGCGTTCTCGACGATCGAGACCATCAACGTGATTCCCGTGGGCATCCTGTATCTGGACCCGAGGGGCCGTCCGCTGCTCATGAACCGCTGCATGCGCAAAAACCTGGTGGAACTTCATATGCCCACCGATCTAGGTGACATGAGCGACACATGGAACGACTTGCGCAAACTTAGCATGCAAATGCCCGAAAGCAGTAGGAACCGTGTGCGGATTAACTTGGATCGTTTTGGTGATGCTCGCGCGGTGATCGAGATTTCTCCCGCCGAGATTCGCCTATTTGTGCACGACGAGGTTATGGTTTCGGGCCGCCTCTTTGAGCGCATTATCGGACTGGACGTGACGGAATACGCACACGCCTACGACCGCTTGGCGCAAGCAAACCACCTACTTGAGCTTGCGGGCCAAGAGCTCCAGTCCCAGATTGAAGAAGTCAAAAAAGTTGCTGACAATGCGGCCTATCTGCGTATGCGCGCTCGCGTGCACGACGTGATCGGGCAGCGCCTGTCCATCCTCCATCGTTATCTGGAGGAGGGGCGCCTGGATGACGAGTCGCTCGAGCAGATCGACCCACTGCTGCGCTCAATCGCTGCCGATCTGCGCAGCGGGGGCGACACCGAACCGGCAGAGCAACTGGGTGATATCGTCCATGCCTTTGGCCTGGTAAGCGTGCAGATCGATGTGGAGGGCGAGCTGCCAAGCGACGCGCGCGTCGCCGCAGCCTTTCTGCAGATTATCCGCGAGGCCTCGACCAATGCCACCAAGCATGCACAGGCCCATCAGGTCCATGTGCGCCTGCGGCAGGAGACGTCGGAAAACGGCGCTGTTGCGCGGATGGCCGTGTCTAACGACGGCGCGCCTGCACCCGTATCGTATCGCGAGGGAACGGGTATCCCAGGTATGAGGCATGTCGCACAGAATCTGGGCGGCAGCCTGGAAGTCCACACCGCCCCGCCCTTCACGCTTACGGTGTCCATCCCGCTTGCCTCCAACGCCACGGTCCAAAGGAGAAGTTCATGATCCGCGTCCTTATAGTCGAAGACCAGGCCATCCTGCGCGAGAGCCTGGCGCGCTCCGTTGGCGACCAGCCCGATATGACCGTTGTTTCCGCCATTGCCGATGCTTCCGAGGCCTTGGGTGTCGCGCTCAAGGAGCGCCCGGACATGATACTGATGGACGTATGCACCGAGCATGATTCCAACGGCATCGTGGCGGCGGCGCGCATCAAGGAGCAGCTGCCCGAGTGCCGCATCATTATCATGACCGGCATGCCCGAGATTACCTTTGTCGATCAGGCCCGCGAGGCGGGCGTCGACAGCTTTGTGTACAAGAACGTCGGTATCGACGAGCTGTTCGCCGTGATGCGCTCCACGCTGGCGGGCTATTGCACGTTTCCCAAGCCGCCCGAAAGTATTTTTTCGGGTACGGCGGCACTCGACGATGTCGAGCTGTCGATTTTGCGCCTTGCCTGCGAGGGCAAAAGCCGCCGCGAGATCGCGGCCGAGCTGTTTATGAGTGAGGGCACCATCAAGCGTCGCATCTCGGAGATCCTGAGCAAGACCGGCTACGACAACATCATGCGCTTGGCCGTGCGCGCAGTAACGGAGGGCAGCATCGTTCCCAACATGGAGCGCTAGCGCTCGTTACGCATCGGCATAAAAACGACGGGGCCGCAGGATCAACTCCTGCGGCCCCGCCTGACATGTGCGCGGATGTATCCGCCAATCCGCGGCCGTCGATGTCTGCCGTTACGCGATGGTCGCGGTGTAGGAAGCGACGTCCTCGTAGGAATCGGTCAGGTAGGCATCGATGCCGATGGTCGTGTTGACGAGGTCGTCAAGGCTATCGAGTGTGCCGTTCGAGAAGGTGAACTCTTCGGTGGCGTTGGTGCCGGGCATCAGGTGGGCCGAGAACCAGGCTTCCTTCATGGTGCCGTTGACGTTGGTCTTGCCGGTGGGGGCGTAGAAGGTCAGGTCCTTGTCGCTCTTGTTGACGATGTTGACGACAAAGCCGATGTCGCCCCAGTCGTCCTGGAACTTCTCGGTGATGGTGATGGTGCACAGGTCGTCATCGGCGACGGTGACGGCGGGGGAGATTTCGACGCTCTGGACATCGTCGTCTTCGACGGCCTCATCGATCTCCTCTTCCTTCTCGGCCGCCTCGCGATCCTTCTTCACCGTACCGGACAGGTCCTTGTCGGACTTGGTGAAGATGAGCTTGTCGCCGTCCACCTCCAGGACGAGCTTGTCGTCCTTGAGCTTCAGATCGTGCGACTCATCTTCGGCGGTGATCGTTACGGTGGTGGCGTCCTTGGCTTCCCATTTCAGGTCGGCGACCTCAAGGAACATATCGAGGACGCCTGTGCCGTCCTCGTCGAGGATCAGGACGCAGTTGAGGCCCCACTCCTTGAGCATATCCATGTACTCATCGGTGAGCTCTTCGCCATCCAAGGTTCCACCCGAGTACTGCCAGCTGCCGACGAAGTTGGCCTTGGGGTCTTTGCCGCCGCCGCTGCAGCCCGTCAGGGCAAAGGCGAGCGCCAGGACGCATGTCAGAAATGCGAGTACGGACTTTTTGAACGTTGTCTTCATGGTGTCCTCCTTCATCGAACGAAACCCATAGAAGCAAATGCGGGGGTGGCGGATCCCCCGCCAATTACCAGATAGAGGGGCTAGGGCCGGGGCGTTCCGCAGTTGCTGCAGAACTTGCCGCCGTTTTCGCTGCCGCAGTTGGGGCAGAACCACTTTGCCGGTGCCGGGGCGGGTGCGGGACTGCCGCACTCGGAGCAGAACTTGCCGGTGTTGGTGGCGCCGCAGCTGCAAGTCCACGTGCCGGCCGCAGGTGCGGCGGCGGGAGCCGGTGCGGGGGCGGGAGCCGGAGCCGGCTGCGGGGCGGCCTGCTGCTGTGCCTGGCCGGCGGCGAACAGCTGGCTGGCGTTCATGCCGCCCATGCCACCTGCCATGCCCATGCCCATAAAGCCTGCCATCGCGCCGTTGGGGTTGGCGGCTGCCGCGCGCATCGCATCGCTCTGGGCGCTGGCGATGTTGGCTGCCGCCATGGTGGGATCGCGCATGACCGCGGCTTTCTGCAGGTCCTTGATCATCTGCTCGTCTTCTTGCGAGGCGGCGATGGAGTTGACGCCAAAGCTTACGATCTCAACGCCGCGCAGGTCACGCCAGTCGGCAGAGAGGACCTCGTTGAGCGCGCGGGCGAGCTCGGTGGTGTGACCGGGGATGGCGCTGTAACGGATGCCCATCTCCGAGATCTTGGCAAAGGCGGGCTGCAGGGCGGTGAGCAGCTCGGACTTAAGCTGGCTGTCGATCTTATCGCGCGTGTAGCTATCGGTCACGTTGCCGCACACGTTGGTGTAGAACAGCAGCGGGTTGGTGATACGGTACGAATACTCGCCGTTGCAGCGCACGGAGATGTCAACGTCGAGGCCAATGTTGTTGTCGACCACGCGGAAGGGCACGGGCGAGGCGGTGCCGTACTTGTTGCCGATAATCTCCTTGGTGTTGATGAAGTAGACGCGCTGGTCCTTGCCCGCATCGCCGCCAAAGGTAAAGCGGCTGCCGATATTGGCGAAGGTCTCCTTGATGGAGTCGCCCAGATTGCCGCTAAAGACGCTCGGCTCGCTGCCGGTGTCAAAGACAAACTCGCCGGGCTCCAGCGCGACCTCGATGATCTTGCCGTTTTGCACCACGAGCATGCCCTGGCCATCGTTGACGGCGATGACGGAGCCGTTTGAGATGACGTTGTCCTCGCCGCGCGTGTTGGAGCTGCGGCCACCGGTGCGCTTGACGCCCTTGCAGGCCAAGACGTCAGCAGGCATCGATTCGCAATAGATAAATTCCTTCCACTGGTCGGCCATGACGCCGCCGGCAGCTCCCAATCCAGCTTTCAAGAGTCCCATGGTGATTTTCCTTTCTCGTCAAAGGTCGGGTGGTATTGGTCAGAATGGCTAATCGTCCTTGTTGTCCTTCATGACGACCGAGGTCTCGGTATGGCTAAAGGTGTCGTGCTTCTCGGTCAGGTCGAGCTCGCCACAGTAGCAATCGGCGTGGGTGGCCTCGTTGGCCGTCTTGAGCTGGCCCACCAGCAGCACGTCTGCGATGACCACGATGATCAGCGGCGCGACGATGTTGATGAGGATGCCCTCGATATCAAAGGTGAGGTAATCCGGATCGAAGGCGTTCTCACCCATGAAGAGGATCTGGGAGAGGACAAATCCGATCACAAAGAACAGCACCGAGGCGATAGCGAGCTTGGGCTTGGAGCAAGGAAGCTCGCCGACCAAGCGGCCGGTCTGGCCGTTCATGGCAAACAGGTAGCTCTTGCCGTTCCACGAGGTGGAAAGCATCCACACGGGGAACAGGGCATAGTCGCTGTCTTCCCAGGTGTAGTCGAGCTGCTTGCTTTCGACCGTGGCATCGTCGTATTCGTCGACGACGGTCTCGCGCAGGGCCGAGATCGTGCTTTCTTCCATACGGCGCTCGGCGCGCGCCTTGCAGGTCTCGCAGTCCTCGTCGTAACGGTTGGCGATGTAGCCGGGCATATATGCGACCGAGAACGGACGCAGTGCGTCGTAGTCAAACGGCTCGATGGCGTCCATGTGGCCGTCGGGCATCTTGGACGATCCGTCGACGGGCACGCGCTTAAACGAGATATTGCCCTTGCGATAGGCATCGTAGTGGTCGGTGGTCGTGACGGTGCGGTCGGATTCCTCGGTCACGGTCTCGTTGGTCGCGTCAAAGTACACTTCGCCGTCAACGCGGGCACCGTAGAGCCAAAACGGCACGTAGACACCTTGGACCTCGTCGATGTGGCTGCCGGTGACAAAGCTCTTGGGCAGCAAGATCTTGCCCTTGTAGTGTTCCTTGAGTGCGGCCGTGACGTCATCGCGCCCGAGCTTAAATGGAATCACCAGGTCGGGCGAGAAGTCGCCCGAAAGCTGACCGGGCGCTACGGCGGAGTTGCCGCAGTACGGGCAGGTGGTGACAGCGACGGTGCCGTCGGACACGAGCTCGGCGCCGCACGACGAGCAGATGTAGCCGGCGTTTTGGGCGAGCTCCTGCACCGCGTCGTCGGCGACGGGCTTTGGCGTTGCGGCTGCGGCATCGGCTTTGGCGTCTGCCTTGTCCTGGCGCTCGCGATAGAGGGCCTCGACTTCTTCGACTTCAAAACGAGAATCGCAGTAGTCGCAGACGAGCTTTTGCTCGGCGCTTGCAAAATGCAAGGGGCCACCGCAGGCAGGGCACTGATAGTTAACGCTCTCGAAGGCCATGATCGGTCCTTTCGCTGCCGGAGGCTATGCGCCGATGGCGCCGCCGCAGTATTCGCAGCGCCCACTGGCATCGGGAATGGTGGTGGCTCCGCAGAAGGGGCAGGTGACCGCGGTCTTGGGAGCCTTGGCGGCCACGACACTGTCGCGCGTTTCCTGGCGCAGCTGCACCAGCGCATCGCGGACTTCGGTTGCCTGGCGCTTGGCCTCGCGGTATTCGATGGAGCCGCGCTGATCGATGGTGGAGTCGTTCACGCGCAGGTTGATCTCGGTAAAGTACGGCGTGTTGACGTGGATGGTCAGATTAAAGTCGTAATCCAGGTCGTAGCGCGGCGGGTTGTAGCTCTCGCGCTCGCCGTCCTTGGTCTCGCGATAGATCTCGGTGCGCTGCTCGTCGATATCCATATCGCAGCCGAGTACCTGCGAGAACTCGATGATGTCGGGATTGGCGTCGCGCCAGCGGCTCTGCGAAGTGATGATCAGCAGGCCCGCGTCCTCATCGAGCATAATATTGGTGCGCCCGGCAGAAAGCGTGCGCGTGGGGTTGAACGAAGACAGGCGCTCGGCGTTGGCCTCGCGGTAGGCGAGTTGCTCACGGATATCGTCCGCGGTGCTGGAGCGATAGCCGTGAAAGTAGGGGGAGAGCTTGCCGGCGCACTCTTTGCACAGGTAGCCTTCATTGATTTTTGTCTTACCTAGAAGTCCCAGCTCGGTACCGCAAATCGCGCACTCTTTCTTCTCGAACATCTTGTCAAAGAAGCCCATGGCTGCCTCCCATCAACTGGTAGCGTGTGTCACTTTTGATGATGGGGGAGTGCGCGATCCTTCGCGATACCCAGACGGCTCAAGGAGTCTCCACAACTGGGACACATGGCCCATTTTGACTAGTCGTTGGGGACGTTCTTCGGCCACTCATTGGGGACGTACTTAAATGAGTGGTAGTTGGAGACACTCCTGGCCGAGCTAGAGATCGCGCGCGTCCCTTCTGGTCCATGCGGCTCAAAATCGCGGCGTGATGTGGACGGCTGGGGTCGAATTGGCAGCATTTCGAGCCTGGCTTCGATATTGAGACTGGTTCTTTATTAAAATAGATTTCCAGACAATTGAGCGGCTGGGGGTTAACCATGAGGGGCATGGGAGATACAACCGTATATTTGCGTCGGGGCATTCGGGAGATTATATGCCTGGCGCTGTTCTTCTTCACGTTTTTGGCGTGCGAGTATCTTTTTGATGTGCGCATGGCCGAGTTCGTGTCTCCGAACGAGGTCGTTATTTATGAGAGCCTTGTCATCGGCGCGAGCGTGATTGGCTTTTTTGTGCGTCCCATTCTGTACTATCGCCGTCCCCATGCTATCGACGCAACGAGTGACGTCACGGGCGTTTTGCTGGTGGCGGCATTGCTGCTGTTGATTATGGCGGTTCAGGTTGAGGTGGTAATTGCCGGCGGTTTGGTGCCGTGCTGCGCGCTGGGCTACTGCGGATCGACTGCTCATGCAAATTTTGCGAGGCGCTTTGCGCGAACGCCCTGCTTGGCGCGCGCCGCCGCACTTTCTTACGCCATGGGCGTTCTGGTGCAGGTGCTCAACCACATGGTGATGCCTGTCGGCATTCCTCAGCAGGCTGTTCTGGTCGTCTGTGCGATCGCGCAGGTGGCGTTGCTCCACGGTGCCCGACGCGCCAAGCTGCGCGACGAGTCCGATCCCAACTTTGAACCCAGTGCTGCCGGGCTTTCGGTAGATGCTCTGGAATATGGCGCCAAGTGGCATGACGATCCCGAGGCAAAGGCGGCATTCCGTCGCGCCGTAGTTCGCCTGACCGTGGCGACGGCGTATCTTTCCAGCGTATTCGCCGCTCTCAACGCGGGCTTCACGACCCTGCATGCTGTCGGAGCCGTCGATTTGGGCGATTGGCCGCGCCTGCTGCTTGTCGTGAGCTCGTTGGTCGCTGGCGCACTATTTGACCTGCACGGCCGCTCGTATATGAATATCGGCATGACATGTGCCGCCATACTGTCCACGCTTTCGTTCTTTGTGCTCATCGTCGATGGCAATGGCGGCAACGAGCTTGCTGCCACGACCATCTTTTATCTGGGCTCGGGCTTTTTCGTGGTGTTCTTTACCACATACTATGCCGCCGTCTCGCTCTATGCGCGCTGGTCATATTTTTGGCCGTGCATGGGTCGCGTCGTCAACAACGTGTGCTCGATGTTCGTGACGGCGCCGGCAGTGGCGATTATCTCGAGTCAAAATGTGCTGGCTGCGGTCGGTGCGGCGCTCGTGATGTTTGTGGGCATTGCGATTACGCTGCTGGGGCAGTTGGGGCAACGAGCCGATGATGCCGTGATGCAGGATGGCCTGCCGCTTGCCACCGACGATCTTGGTGGGGATCTTGCGCCCACATGCTCCGACCCCGAGCCCGTGGAGGCAGCGGAGCTCACGTCCGATGAACGCCTTGATGCCTTCGTCGCCACCTTTGGGCTTACAGAGCGCGAGCGCGATATTCTTGAGGTCTTGGTCGTTTCGGACCAGAGCGTTCAGGACATCGCCACAACGCTCTTTCTTTCGCGCTCCACGCTCTATCGCCACATTTCCTCGATCAACAAAAAGACCGGTACCGCCTCGCGCGTGGCCCTCATCAACTTCTTCTGGTCCTGGACACCCAAGGACTAGCTAATCTCCCAATAAGTTGCGGTGGAATAGTCCCTAAATTAAAGTCACGGGGCTTTAAACAGGAACTATTTCACCGCAACTGCTGGGGGGGGATAGACTGCGGCGGCAGAGGCAACGGCAGCGGCGTTGGCAGCTGTGGTAGTGGCAACGGCAGCTGGCAGGGTGTTTTCCGTCTACTTGCTACAGCAGCTCGCCGTGGCGGGCAATGTAGCGGCGCTTCGCCAGCTGGGTGAGCGCGATATAGGCGGTAACGATGCCAATGAGCAGCCCAAAAAAGCTCGTGGGCAGCGGCATGAGGCCGAGCGCATCGGCGATGGGGCTTGCCGGCAGCCAGGTGACGAGCGCCAGGCCCAGCACGGTAAGAACGCACAATGCGGGCGCGGCGTGGTCGCGCGGGCTCGGCAGATGCGGGGAGCGCAACATGTGGACCACGAGTGTCTGCGACCACATGGACTCGACAAACCAGCCGCTCTGGAAGAGCGCAGCAAAGGTCGCCATACCCGCGACGTCGCCCGCGGCGGCAAGCTCGGACCAGCTTGCGTCCACGGCGGCGGGGCACACGACAAAGAAGAGCGCGGCGAAGGTCACGATGTCAAACAGCGAGCTCACGGGGCCCAGCTCGAGCATAAAGCCCTTGATGGACGCGGCGTCCCAGGCACGCGGGCGGGCAGTCCAGGCGTCATCGACGGTGTCCCACGGCAGTGCGATGCACACGATCTCGTAGACCAGCGACAGCAGTACCAGCTGCAGGGCGCTCATGGGCAAAAACGGCAAGAACAGGCTCGCGACGGTCACGGACAGCACATTGCCAAAGTTGGAGCTCACCGTGGTCTTGAGGTACTTGAGCAGGTTGCCGTAAGTGCGGCGGCCTTCGATGATGCCGCGCTCGAGCACGCCCAAGTCCTTCTGAAGCAAGATGATATCGGCGGATTCCTTGGCAATATCGACGGCCGAATCGACCGAGATGCCGCAATCGCTCGCACGCATGGCGGCGGCGTCGTTGATGCCGTCGCCCATAAAGCCCACGGTGTGGCCGAGCATCTCGCGCATGACACGTACCAGGCGCGCCTTCTGCAGCGGCGAGAGCTTGGCGAAGAGGTGGGTTTTCTCGGCGCGCTCGGCAAGTTCGGCGTCATCGAGCGCATCGATCTCGGAGCCGAGCAAGACGTTGCTCGCATCGATACCAATCTGCTCGCAGACGGTGGCGGCGACGCGGTCGTTGTCGCCGGTTAGGACCTTGACCGCCACGCCCTTGGCCTCGAGGGTGGCGACGGCGCCCGCAGCACTTGCTTTGGGCGGATCGAGGAAGGCCAAAAAGCCCATCAGCACCATGTCGCACTCGTCGGCGATGCCAAACTCGCCCACGCAGCGCGGATTGGTCTTCTGCGCCACGGCAATTACGCGTAGGCCCTCGGCGTTAAGTCCGGCGATCTGCTTGCGAATCTGGGCGAGCTTCTCGTCGGTGAGCGGCTGAGCGATGCCATCGATCTCGACAAAGGAGCAGATCTCGAGCATTTCCTCGGCAGCGCCCTTGGTAACCATCTGGGTTTTGCCTTGGGCGTCGGCGACAACTACGCTCAGGCGACGGCGCGAGAAATCGAAGGGAACCTCGTCGACCTTGGTATAGCGGTCGCGCAGACTCTGGCCCAGCATAGAATCGGGCACGACGGCCGAGGGCGTCACATCGGCACGGTCGATTACGGCCAGGTCGATAAGATTTTTGAGGCCGGTCTGGAAGAAGCTGTTCAAAAACGCATGGCGCAGCACGCGCGCGTCCTCGTTGCCATCGGTGTTGAGGTAGCGCTCGAGCACGATGCGGTCTTCGGTGAGGGTGCCGGTCTTGTCGCAGCACAGGACGTCCATCGCTCCGAGGTTTTGAATCGCCGGCAGCTCCTTGACGATAACCTGGCGACGGGCGAGGTCCTTGGCGCCCTGCGACAGGCTCGTGGTCACGATGACGGGAAGCATCTGCGGCGTGATGCCCACGGCCACGCTCGTGGCGAACAGCAGCGCGTCGATGACGTTGCCCTTGGTGGCGGCGTTGATGGCAAAGACGGCCGGCGCCATAACGAGCATCAGGCGCACCAGCAGCATGGAGACGCT
>NZ_JBCOIG010000015.1:0-53922 GCF_040926405.1 Collinsella aerofaciens | reverse complement strand
GTGATGCACTGGCCGCACGCGACGCAATCGGTCTTGCCGATCGGCACGCGCCCGCGGGTGCCCACGGCGGTATGCGTGGCGCGGTTGGTCAGGTCCCAAATCCCTAGGCCCTGTACGCTCTCGCACACCTTGATGCAGCGCATGCATTTAATGCACTTGTCGTTTTCGCGGATGATGGGGAAATCGAAATCCCAGCCCTCGCCCGCCAAATGCCTTTGATACGGCAGATAGAAAATGCCCAGGTCGTTGGCAATGGTCTGCAGGTTGCAGTTACCGCTGCGCACACAGCTCGTGCAGCGTGAATCGTGCTGCGAAAGCAGCAGCTGCACGTTGGTGCGGCGCGCCTCGCGGGCCTTGGGGCTGTTGGTGTGGACCACCATGCCATCGAGCACGTAGTTGTTGCAGGCGGCAACCAGCTGGTCGCAGCCCTCAACCTCGACCACGCACACGCGGCAGCCGCCGATCTCGTTCAGATCGCGCAGGTAGCACAGGGTGGGAATCTGGATGCCGACGGACTTGGCCGCGTCCAGGATCGTGGTGTGCTCGGGCACCACGACCTCGCAATTATCGATAGTGAGCTTGACCATATTGAGTGCTCCGCTTTCGGTGTTATCGCTGACAGTGGGGTTGTTGAGCTCTACCATTCCAGGTTCCTCCCTCCGCGGAACGCGCCAAAACCAAAGTGGTCGCAACGCAGGCAGCGGCTTGCCTCCTGGCGCGCCTCCTCCTCGGTAAGGCCCTGCTCGACCAGATTCCAATCGTGAATACGCTCGCCGGCCTCGCGCTCACCCAGCTCGCAGCGGCCGCACTCGTGCTTGCCCTTAAACTGAACGGTCGGCAGCTCCACGTCGAGCTTGATCTTGTGGTCGAAGCCCAGATAGCGGTCGATGTTTGCCGAAGCCACGCGGCCGGCGTTGATGGCACGGATGACGGTGGCGGGGCCGGTCTGGCAGTCGCCGCCGCTAAAGAGGCCATCGAAGTTGGGCACGGCACCGTCCGAGTCGGTGACCACGCAACCCCACTTGCAGGCGATGCCCATGTCCTCAAACGGCTTGGAATCGATGTCCTGGCCAATGGCGACAAACACGCGCTCGCAGGGGATGACGCGCTCGGGCGTAGCGGCGGCACGCGGAGCCGGACGACCGCGGCGGGGCTCGCCGATAATCTGCGGTTGCACGCGCAGGCCGCTCACGCGACCATCTTCGCCCGTCTCGATGGCGAGCGGCGCCGTGAGCTCCAGCACCTCACAGCCCTCGGCCTGGGCACCGGCAATCTCGGCGTCCTGGGCCGTCATATCGCAGATGCGACGGCGGTAGACGATGCTTACCTTTTCGGCACCGCAGCGCACGGCGGAGCGTGCCACGTCCATGGCAACGTTGCCGCCGCCGATGACGCACACGCGCTGGCCGCTCAGGTCGGGCAGCTCGTCATCGCCGATGGCGCGCAGCATCTTGACGGCCGATTCCACGCCGGGCGCCTCTTCACCCGGAAGGCCGAGCTTCTTGTCACTGTGGGCACCGATGGCCAGGTAGACGGCATCGAACTCGTCGCGCAGACGGGCGAGCTCCTCGCCGCTCACGGAGTGGTCGAGCTCCACGTCGATGCCGGCGCTCAAGATCCAGTCGATCTCGGCCTGCAGGCGCTCGCGCGGCAGACGATAGCTGGGGATGCCGTAGCGCAGCATGCCGCCCAAGTGGTGGCGCTGCTCAAAAATGGTCACCTTGTGGCCCATCACGGCCAGGTAGTAGGCACAGGAAAGGCCGGCCGGGCCGCCGCCGATCACGGCGACGCGCTTACCGGTGTTGTCCACTACATGTGGCTTGTGGTCGTTGAGGTCGCTATGCTCAACGGCAAAACGCTTGAGGGCGAGGATGTTCATGGGGTCGTCGACCATGCCACGGCGGCAATGCATCTCGCAGGGATGCTCGCACACCAGGCCACAGACGAGCGGTAGCGGGTTGTTCTTGCGGATGACCTTGACGGCGTCGGCATAACGGCCTGCCTCGACGAGCGAGATGTAACCAGGAATGTCGACGTGCGCCGGGCAGCCCGAGACACACGGGACGCGAGCCTCGCGGTCAAAGCCGCAGGAGTGCTCGCGGATGTGGTGCTCAAAATCGTCGCGGAAGCCGCGAATGGCCGTGAGTGCCATGGCGCCAGCTTCGTAGCCGATGGCGCAGTCGCTCGAAAGGTAGATGGTGCGGGCCGTGCGCTCAATCAAGTTGAGCGTGGACTCGTCGGCGCGGCCCTCGAGCACATCGGCGAGCAGGTCGCTCAGCGCGCTCAGGCCCACGCGGCAGGGCGTGCACTTGCCGCAGCTCTGGGTAGAGCACAGGTTGACGAGCGCCGCCGTAAACTCGACGGGGCACGGGGCGAGTGAACTCACCGCCAGACGACGTCCGAGTGCATCGTGCAGGTCGTCCATGACGGCCTGAGCGTGGCTGCGTTCCATTACGTGCAGTCGAGCCATAAGATCCCCTCTCACATGGCAGCCCGGAGGCGAGGCCGGGCGAAATTGCTACACGCACAACACTGACCTAAAAAGTTGTTAGGTCTCCACGCAGTTCGGCAGGCGGTATGAAATGTCACCATCAGCGGTGAAAATGAACATTATCGCAGATAAATGCCATATTTGATAAAACGCGTTACCAAACGACAATGCCCCGCCCACGCAATCACGTGGGCGGGGCATTGCTTCAGGTATGCGGCCAGCGACCCTGTTGCTTTTACTTAAGCTCGGGCCAGTAACCCTTGTTGGCCTCGATCATGTCGTCGAGAACCTCCTTGGCGACCTTCATCGACGGCACGGTCTTGTTGAGCGTAAAGGCCTTAAGCGCCTTCTCGTACGAACCCTCGATCGTAGCCTCGACAATGAGCTTCTCGGAGTTCAGCTGCTGCATCATGAGGCCCTGCTGGAACAGCGGAATGTTGTCGCGGCTGATGACCTCGGGGCCGTTCTTGCCAATGTAGGCAGGCAGCTCGACCATAGCGTCGTAGGGCATGTTGGGGATGGCGCCCTTGTTCTCGCAAATGACCAGGAAGCGCTGCTTGGTGTCGTTCTTCAGAGCGATAGCCAGATCGGCAATCCAGTCGCCGTGGCTGCCCGCATAGAACGTGCTCTCGTCGATCTCGCCCGTCTTCTCGTAATGGTCGATACCATCAAAGAGGTTCTTCTCACGCGTCTCCTCAACCTCGTTAGCACGGGTGCGCTCGGGGTTGGAGTGCTCGACGAACTCCTTCTGCTGCAGGTAGTAGTTCAGATACGTGTTGGGCAGGTACTCCGGGAAGCACTCCATGATCTCGTACTCGCCCTTCCAGACGTAGTACCAGCTGCCCTTGGTGTGGCGGTTCTGCTCGGGGTGCTCGTCGACGGCCTCCTCGGGCTTCTTTGCCATGAGCGAGCCCATGCCCTTGAGGTAAGAGTCGGGCAGCAGAATCTCATGCTCCTTGATGTACTCGCGCAGCTGCGGGAGCACCTCCTCGCCCTTGTGGCGGATCGAGGTGAACCAACCAAAGTGGTTGAGGCCAAAGTAATCGTACTCGACATCCTTCTTGTCGATATCGAGCGCGGCGCAAACCACGTCGATAATCGCGATCGGCATGTCGCAGATGTTGATGATGCGAGCGTTGGGACGCAGCACACGGCAGCCCTCGGAGACGATGGCGGCAGGGTTGGAGTAGTTGAGAATCCAGTAATCCTTCTTGGCATACTTCTCAACGTCATCGATCAGCTCGACCATGGGGAAGATGGTGCGCATGCCGTAGGCAAGGCCGCCGCAACCGCAAGTCTCCTGACCCACGCAGCCGTGACGCAGTGGAATCTTCTCGTCCTGCTCGCGCATGGCGTAGCCGCCCACGCGCATCTGAGCAAACACGAAGCTCGCGTCGGTGAAAGCCGTCTTTTTGTCGGTGGTCACCGTGAGCTTGATGTCCAGGCCGAGGTCCTCGTGCAAAATCCAGTCCACGAGCACGCCAATCTTGCGCTGGCGCTCCTCGTTGATGTCGTACAGACGAATCTCGTCAACGTCGAGCTCGTCCTTGCGCAGGGCGATGGACTTGACGATGCCGGGGGTAAAGGTGGATCCGCCACCACACAGAGTAATGATCATTGTTTACTGCTCCTTCTCAATTGCGTTCTCGACTTTGTCGCGCATCTCGGCGACCTTCATGCCAAAGATGATCTGGATATTGTTACCGTTGCGGTTGATGCCGCTGTTGGGCACGTGGTTGATGAGGCTCTCATCGATGAGGTCCGGGTTCTTAACGTTCACGCGGAGACGCGTAAAGCAGTTCTCGAGCTCCTCGATGTTGTCCTTGCCGCCAAGACCTGCGACCAGGTCGGCAATGCCCGCATCGACGCCCTCTGCGGGAGCCGCGGCAACAGCGCCCTGCTTCACCGCGACAGACGCGGCGGCCTCGCCCTCGGCAACGGACTCGGCGAGCTCGGACTCCTCCTCGCGACCAGGCGTGTGAAGGTTGAGCTTCTTGATGAGGAAGGTGAAGAGGAAGAAGTACAGAGCGGCGTTGACGACTCCAAGCACCAGCATAACCGGCCAGTTGGTCTTATCGACACCGAGGACCAGGTTGGAAACCACGATGTTGATGATGCCGCCTGCAGTCGAAGCGGGCACGGAGAGGACCTTGAGCAGGACCAGGAAGATGCCGGAAAGAACCGAGTGAACGACAAAGAGCACGGGAGCGGCAAAGACAAAGAGGAAGTCCATGGGCTCGGTGACACAGGAGAGCACGGCGGTGATGATCAGCGGGATGATAACGGCCTTGGTCTTATCCTTGTTCCCCTTGTAAGCGGTGACGATAAAGGCGAGACCGATACCGATGTAGGGCCACAGGTTGTTGAAGGTATAGCTGTTGAAGTAGGTGCTATCGGAGAAGGGCTGGCCCGTCATTGCCATCTCGGCAACACGGATGGGATAGGCGCCGGCAATAACCTGATCACCCAGCGTCAGGGTGCCGCCCACATCGGAGAACTGGAACGGGGTATAGATGAGGTGGTGCAGGCCGGTGGGAACGAGCAGCTTGTTGAGCATGCCGTAGATAAACAGACCGATGTTGCCCGACTCCTTAATGATGCCGGCAACGGAGGAGATGGCACCCTGAACCGGAGGCCAAACGATGCAGAAGCCAGCGCCCATGATCCAGGAAATGATGATCATGATCAGGAACGGGAAGCGAACGCCCGAGAACATCGAAAGGGCAATGGGGAACTGCTTGTTCGAGTACTTGTTGAACACGGCACCGGTGATGCAACCGAGAATAATGCCGCCAAACACGCCGGTATCGAGTACCTGGATGCCCATAACGGTGGCCTGGCCGGTTCCGGTAAGACCGAGCATGCCGCTCGCATCGGCAAGAGAACCGGTGGCGTTGAGCACGATGTTGTTTGCCTGCAGGAACAGGAAGAACGACATCAGGGCGATCAGCGAAGCATGGCCCTTGTTCTTCTTTGCCATGGCGCCGGCGATGCCCACGCAGAACAGAATCGAGAGGTTGTTGATGATAAACATCAGCGACTGGTAGACAACGGCGCCCACAAGTTGGAACGGACCGGAGCCCAGTACGGGGACCAAAGCACAAATGGTCTTGTTGGTCAGAATGATGCCCACGATGAGCAGGATGCCGGCAACCGAGAGATACATCATCGGCTGAACGATCGACTTCGCGAACACCTCCAACGGCGCTTTGAAATTGAACTTCTTTTTTGCGGTCATAGCGGTACTCCCCTTCCTTTTCCGCAAATTAAGACAGATGTGCCCTGGACAAGACCGTAAGTCCTGCCTTATATCAATCGATGTGTGGGCACGTTATGCCTAGAGACCAGGTTCTCCAAGCAGGTTAACAATGTGATACGCGAGATAACTCTTCTCGGCATCGGTAACGACAACGTTATAGGTAGACGACAAGTGGGCGGCTATGGCATCCGCGCACGAGAATGCGCACGGATACGCCGTTTCATCGATTCGGAACAGCGCGTCGCCATTGATTTGCCCGGCCGCGGGATCGAGCGCTCGCTGTGCAAAAAACTGCAGGTGGCGAACGAAACGTTCGTAAGGCAACGAGGTGTCGTCGAGGGTCGTGGCATAGCGCTCGGAAACAATCGCAAGCACGTCGCGAACAAGCTGGACCGAAACAATCAGGCGGTCAGAGCGCTGCGGCATGGTGGCGTTGACGATATGCAAGGTAATGAAACCCTGCTCTTCCTCGCTCATCTGGATGCCCATATACTCCTTGATAATCTGCAGCGCACGGCCCGCAAGTGCATACTCCTTGCGATAGAACTGCTGAATCTCGAGCAGCAACGGATTCTCACAGGGGACGCCCTTGCGCTCGCGCTCCAAAGCAAGGCTGATATGGTCTGCGAGAGCGATGAGAATCTTGTCATTGATATCGACATTGAGCTCTCGACGAAGCATCTGAACGATGTCCTCGGAAATCACGAGGTTGACGGTGGGGATGGACTCTAAAAGATGTGCCAAGCGGTCGATCGTACGCGAATCCTGAGAAGTTCCCTCCTGCAACGCGTAGGTCTTTTCGACTGATGCCTCGTCGATGGCATCGCCGACATGACGGCCAAAGCAGAGGCCTCGAGCGATGACGATGAGCTCGGAGCCATCGTCCGAAGTGACCATTGCGACGTTGTTGTTAAAAACTCGCTTGATAACCACGGTACCCACCACAAGAATTTACTCGGAAAGCCAGACGACAGGCTCTTTAACAGCAACAGGGCCGGAAGCATGCTCACGAAGAGTCGAGTTCTCCGAACGCTCACACACGATAACGAAGACCGTGGGATCAAAGCCGGCAGCGCGAACCACGTCGAAATCGACCTCGACGAGGGGCTGGCCCGCGTCGACATGGTCACCCTGGGCAACAAGCGCATGGAAGCCCTTGCCCTCAAGTTTAACAGTGTCGATTCCGATATGCAGCATCACCTGAGCGGAGCTGTCATCGGACATGATGCCCAGCGCGTGCTCAGTCGGAAACAGCGCCGCGACGGTGCCGGAAACAGGAGCGCACACCGTTCCCTCTTGGGGAACCACGGCAACGCCATCACCCACCGCACGGCTGCTAAAAGCGGGGTCATTGGTTTTTTCTAGATTAACAAGCTCGCCGGAAACAGGGGCGAGGATTTCGAACTCGGAAGTCGCAGTCGCCTGCTTATCCGAGCCACCCATAAGGCGAGAAAAGAAACCCATGGTGACATGTCCCTTCATAAATATAGCCCAACCAAAATCAATCGAATGCGCCCATTGAGACGCTCGCGATCAAAGACTTTGGTTAGGCCCACGTCCGAGGGGACTCGGTAACCTTCCGCATTTCTTTTTACGGGGGTTATTGTAGACAAGCCCAAAGCCAGAACAATCATTATGACCGGCGAACGGTATTTTTTCTCCGATAAACGGTATTTATGCGGTACTTAGGGACGTTCCTTTTCTGCCGGCACTCGGGGACACTCCTCACTCTGGTGCATTGGGGACAGGTTTGTTTGCACCAGGTCGGCGCAGATTAACCTGGCCCCATTGCACCAATTTCGTATGCGCTAGATAAAGAGCTCGCATTCCTTCCGCACGACGCAAACCTTGCTCAGCATCTGGGAAACAGTGGATAGTTTGTTGGGATCAAGCTTGCGAGCACCTCGCGGACATACGGCGATGCAGCGCATGCAGGAGGTGCACGCCTCGCCAGCTGCTCGCTTGGGGTCGCCTTTGTCGATAGCACCAACGGGGCACGCCGCGGCGCATGCACCGCAGGAGACACAATCCTCTGTTGCCTCGGGTGCCATGCGGTGACCTCTGGCTTGTTTATAAGGACGATTGCCGGGAATAGAGGGCTCGGATGTATCCTCAGCCAACAGCTTTTGCTGAATTTGCTGCGCAAACTCTGCGAGCTGCGCCGCATCCTGCGCATCCGGTCGCCCAGCAGCAAACTGTCGCGCAATGGAATGTTCTGCAATGGCTGCAACTGCCGCGATCACCCGGAATCCCGCATGCTTCGCAACGTCCTCCAGCTCTACGAGCGTGTCCTCAAACGCGCGGTTTCCGTAGACGCACACCAGAACGGCCCGCGCTCCGTTGCCGTGAACCATGCCCAACCGGTCAGCCACCACAGCCGGGATTCTACCGGCATACGCCGGCACAGAGATTACGGCCACGTCGTCCTCAGTCATCGAGACAGCGCTGAAATCTAGCCCGCTAACGGTCAGATCGACGGTAACGGTATTCTTGTCCAGTGCCCCGGCCACAAGGCCAGACACCTTCTGCGTTCCACCCGTCGGACTAAACACAATTTCGAATACGCTCATCGAGGCACCCTCCCCCTACGCCTGGCAACGCGTCAAGCCGCTTTCACATCCAGCCAGAGTATACGGCACGTGGGGTCCCCGTTTTGATGTACCAAGCACCCCAATGCACCCACCCTACGCTGTCTGCCTCTTCGTTTTGTATTAATTACGGTACAGATTGTATATATTTACGGGATACCGCCGTGTTCTCCCGAGGTACCCCATCCTGGCCCGTGCAAAAAACGGAGTATTCTGCAACGTGACCGCGCCAGCAATACCCCGAGCGGGCAAACCTTTAGGGCGCTGCGTCATTTTGGGTTCCGACATGGCGAGAATGACGCGCCCCTGCTCCGGAAAACGACGAAATCTGACTCAGAACGCTCGCTAGGGATATCCGAAAGCCACCGTTGACGACGTCAAATCATATGCAGACAACTCGAACTGCAGAATACTCCAAAAAATGCACGGCGCACCCCATGGGACCCATTGCCGCATGGTAAGAAACAGGCCCACGGCATCCTCTAGATGCATTCCCGAGGAAATCACATTTGAACTAGCGATCGGATACGGCAAACAAAAAGGGCCCCGAGCGTAGTTGCTCGGGGCCCTTGGTTCACCTCGCTCTAGCGGGCGATGCGTGTGTTATTTACGCTTGCCGCCGCCGTCGCCGGGGCGACGGGAGCTGCCGCCGCGCTTGCCGCCACGGCTGTTGCCGTAGCTGCCACGGTTATCGCGACCGCCGGCGCGGCCGCCACGGGAACCGGCCTGGTTGCCGCCACGCCCACCACGATAGCCGCCGCGACGCTCCTCGCGGGTATCGTCGTAGTTGCGCCAGTCATCGCGACGATCGCGGCTGGCACGCGGGTCACGACGATCGCGCGACTCGTTAGAACGAGCGGCGCCGCCGCGGCCGCCATTGCCGCGAGCACCCTCGCGACGCTCGCCGCCGCGGCTACCGCGCTCTTCAAAGCGCTTGCCGCCACGGGACTCGCCACCGCGGGCACCGCGCTCACCACGGCCCTCGCCGCCACGGCGCTCATCGCGCCCGCCGCGCTCGCCGTCGCGACCGGAACGACGGCGGTCGCCCGCACCGCGCTTGCCACCGCGCGAACCGTGGCCCTCGTCCTCGCGCTCGACACGACGACGGCCACCGCGATCCTCGTCCTCGCGGCGGCGGCGATGCGCCTCGCCCTGGAACTGCTTGGCACGACGCTCGGCACGGTTGCCACGCGGGGCCTGCTCGACAGCACCGCCGCGCTCCTCGGCAGCCACCTCGCGGGCCACGCTCTCAACAGCCTCGTCCACGCGAGCCTGAACGCCCTCGCGCACGCGGGTCTTGCCGCCGCGCTTGGGACGGCTCGGACGCTCGCCGTCGCCGCGACGCTCGTCGCGACCGCGGTTGGAACGACCGGCCACATCGCCGTAGTCATCGCCGTTGCGCTTGCCGTCGCGACGCGCCTGCTCAAGCTTCTTCTTGCTCTTGGACTTGCCGCGCTTAGTCTTCTTCTTCACCTTAAAGGCGGCAGGATCGCGCTCGGGGTCAACGGCGGGCGGGTTGGGACCCACGTGCAGGTCGCCGGCTTCGTAAATATCGGCCGTCTTGTCCATGAGCTTCTCGATCTCGTAGAACTCGTCGACGTCCTGCTCGGTCACAAACGTGATGGCCCAGCCCAGCTCGCCAGCGCGGCCCGTACGGCCAATACGGTGGATGTAGTCGGTCGGCTCGGCCGGCACGTCAAAGTTCACGACGTAGCGCACGTCGCTGATGTCGATGCCGCGGGCGAGCACGTCGGTTGCCACCAGCACGTCGACGGTACCGTCGCGGAAGGCCGAAAGGGCACGCTCGCGCTGGGCCTGGCTGCGGTTGCCATGAATCGCGGCGGCCTTGATGCCCTTACGTTCCAGACGACGGCAGCAGCTGTCGGCGCGGTGCTTGGTGCGCATAAAGACGATAGTGCGCTCCGGGCCCTCCTTCTTGAGGAACTCGGGCAGCAGGTTGTTTTTGGCCTCGATGGACACCGGGAACACAAACTGATCGACGGTGTCGGCGGTCGACGTGGCAGGTGCGATCTCCACGCGAGCCGGGTCGCTCACCAGGTCGGTGATCTCGCCCACGGCCTCCTCGTCGAGGGTCGCCGAGAACAGCAGCGTCTGGCGCTCGGCCGGCGTCTCGCGCACAATGCGCCGGACGGCGGGCAAAAAGCCCATGTCGAGCATACGGTCGGCCTCGTCGAGCACCAGGACCTTAACCTCGTCCAGGTGGCAGGCGCCCTGCTCGATCAGATCGACCAGACGGCCCGGCGTTGCGACCAGGATGTCGCAGCCGTACTTAAGTGCCGCGGTCTGCGGCTTGTAGCTCACGCCGCCCACGACGGTCACGGCAACATGGCCGGTGACGTCGGCGATTTTGCTTGCGACCTCGTCGATTTGCTGGGCAAGCTCGCGCGTAGGGGTGATGACGAGCATCACGGGGCCTCGACCGTTGCCCTCGGGCTTTTTAGCACCGCGACGACGGTTGCGGCCGCCGCGCTCGCGCACGGGTTTGGGAGGAGCGATGTGCTCCAGATTGTTCATGGTCGGCAGCAAAAAGGCGGCTGTCTTGCCGGTACCGGTCTGGGCGGCGGCAAGCAGGTCACGGCCCTCGAGCACCACGGGGATGGAGCCGGCCTGAACGGGCGTGGGCGCCGTGTAGCCCAGGTTCTCGATAGCACGGAGCATCTCGTCGGAAAGCCCCAGCTCGTCAAAGGCGGGCAGGCTCTCGGTAGCGGACTCGACGGCCTGGGCAGCATTGGCCTCATCGG
Organism: Collinsella aerofaciens; assembly: GCF_040926405.1. GTDB lineage: Bacteria > Actinomycetota > Coriobacteriia > Coriobacteriales > Coriobacteriaceae > Collinsella. The sequence goes on along the minus strand of NZ_JBCOIG010000015.1, from coordinate 42,822 downwards.
CGGCATCGAAGGCAGCCTGGGTCATAGCCTCGCGGGCCTCGTCCAGGATCTCGGCGTCCGTGACGTCAGATACAGAATTACGCATATGTTGTTGTTCCTTATCTGCACGCGCTATGGGCACGGCATGCGGCCGCGCGGGCGTGCTTGGTAGTGCGCTAATACATACAAAAACGGGTGCGCACAGAGAGGACGTTGCTCAGCACGCTGGCGATCGCTTTGGCAGCCCTATCACGCGCCGTCCAGACGCAGCAGCTCTAAGCGATGGAGCAGATTCGCCGCCGGTTAGTATACCCGTGCTTCGCATGCCCCCACGTAAACCACAGATGACGAGGCGGACGAGGTGGGCCCGGCTGATTGTCTCAATCTGTAACAGTTACAGGGCAAATCTTCCTCTACGTGTTACAGATCGAGACAAACGGTCGACACGGTTCACAAACGTCTCAATCTGTAACAGTTACCGAGTAAAATCGGTCCTAATTGTTATAGATCAAGACAGAGGGGGATTTCCGTCCAGTCCAAACCAAATCTCTCAGGCTTCCTGCAATTTCGAACATGTGGCCTATAATGTTGCTTTGGTTACGCTATATATTGCGCGGCCATTTAATACGTCGCCCACCGGGGGCCATTAATTCCTATCGCCATATTGGCTAGGAAGCAATCAAAGGAGGTATCCGTGGCAGCAGAGACGCCTTGCTCGGTCCTCTATAACGATATTCGCTCGTTCGGCGGTCTTAAACATCTCGAGATCGCCCGAATGCTTATCAATGGAAACTCTTATCTCGGCAGTACCCTGCTCGAGAAATGCTCTTCCAACCGCTCGTATCTCACCCGTTACATCGTCCATCGCAAGCCTGACCAGTGCGCGCCCTCCATCTACAGCGACTTTACCGTCACCACGCTCAACCTTTCCTCGGCAATCTGCAGCAAGCTCGGCGGCGGCGAGTCCGCCTATCGGGCAATCGCCGAGCACTATCGCGGTCCGGCCGCCAACGAAATGATGTCGGCTCTCACCAGTTACAAGCTGGACAGCCGCCTATATGCAAATGCCCTCAATCGCATCGACAACTTTGACGGCAATGCCGTGCGCGAGAAAAGCACGCTTTACCTTATGCTCTTTGTGGCAACGGGGGCGCTCGCCGATCCCGTTCAGGGCGTGGCCACCGTCGAGCGCTTTTGCGACAGCAAGACGGGCGAGCACTTTGGCACCACCGAAACTACCGTCGGACGTGGCTTTATGAGCAGCCTGGAGCAGCCGCGCACCGTCGCCCCCAACCTCGGTCTGCTCAGAACCCATGCCGACAACTGCGCCGACATGCAAATCCATCCCCTCACACGCGATCCGCACGGCACCGTGATTGGTTCTCTGCCCAAAACCTCGCCCAGCATCACCGATGTGGGCGCCGACGCATCGCGCGAGCATCTTCGCATTTGGCTTGAGGGTGAGCACTGGTACGCCCAGGGCCTTGGATCGACCAACGGCACGGTGCTCGAATCGGGCGCGCGCGACGGCGATATTGTGATTGAGCCGCCGCGCGACCAACGCGAGCCCGGCAAGATCTATCCCCCCGTGGAAATCGCCAACAGCGACAGACTTCATTTGGGTCTCTATACGACATTCCTTGTCATTGTGGACTAGCGCGGACGGCGATCGAAAGACGGTCGCCGTCCGTCTTTCGTCTTCTACCTTCTGCGTCGTAAACGACAATGCACAGCGGTATACGTGGGCAGTGCGGCTATCATGGTACTTTACCGATATCCGCACTGCTCACGTATACGTGCGGCAACCCATGCCAGACAAAGGAACGCCATGGATACTACCGATAGCGCCTATGGCGACAAACTCATCCGTCTCGATACTTTCGATACCGCCGTGGCGGTCGACCCCAGCGCCGAGGACGACGCCAAGCGTCGGTTTATGACGCTTATTCTCCAGACGGCCCACCGCAACAACGGCAACATCGGGCACGTGCTGCGCGCGACCAACACGAGCGGCGAGGTCTTTGCCGTCAAGCTACTCAAGGACAACGCCATCCTTTCCGGCCAAGCCCCCGACCGCTCCGCCGAGCAATCGGCAGCGCACCTGGCCAACACCGCTGCGCTGTTCGAGGAGTACCGTCATCTGTGTACCGTCTCGCACCTGCGCGGATTTCCGCGCGTCTATGGCTACGGATCGTGCGAGGATGACCCGCTCATCCTCATGGAGTGGGTCGAGGGCACCTCGCTCAAGCAGGCGCTGCCCCTGCTTCCGCACGACGCCTCGGGCGGGCTGACCACCCAGATGGTCGCCGCCGTCGGAAACGCCGTGCTTCGTGCGCTCTTGATGACCCAAGGCCTCGTGAATCCGGTCATTCATCGCGACCTGTCGCCTGCCAATATCATGTTCCGCACCACCAGCCGAACGCTCGAGCAGCAGATTGCCGATTGCTCCTTTGACCCCTGCCTCATCGACATGGGCTCCGCGACCATGGCTCTCGGCGACGACACGATCACCCGGCGCGCCGACATCTGGCGCTTTGCCACGCCCGCATACGCCGCGCCCGAGATGCTCACGCAGGATATCGAAGGCATCGCGGCCCTTCGCCGTTCGCCGGCAATCGACGTCTATGCGCTTTCGAGCATTTTGTACCAGCTCTACAGAGGTCGCAAACCGTTTGACTTTGAGTCGACGGACGCCGCTGCAACCGGCTCGTTCTATCTCGTAAAGACCAAGACCAAGCCGGCACCGCTCGAGCCGCGCTGCGAGGGCGATGAAGCGCTTGTCCAAATCATCATGAAGGGTCTCTCAGTCGAGCAGTGCGATCGCCCTACCGAGCAGCAGATGCTCGAGGTGCTCTCGACATACCTCACCGACGCCGAATCCGAGGGCCGCGAGGGCGCGGGCAGTGACGCCGCAATCGACATCGACTCCGGTACGCACCTTAAGGTCGACGTCGCCGGCGAGCGCGCGCGAGAGATTCTGGAGCAGGCCCGGCACGATGCCATGACCCGCCGCCGGTTTATTATCGGTGGCGTCGTTGCAGCCGTTGCGGGGCTCAGCGTCGTTGGGGCGGCGACCCATGGCTTTGGCATCCCCGACTACCTGGACGGCATCCGCGGTTCGCTTGACGACTACACCTGGGATCAGCTGCAGGAGATTTCGCTCAAGATTAAGGCCGCCGAGACCCGTAGCGAGGCACGCGAGATTGCCAAGCGCTATCACCTGCTCGATGCCGATGGGCATATCCCCTATCCGTGTACCAAGCGTGTCACGCTCACCAACGGGCTGCAGGTTGGTGCGCAGCTTGTGGGCATCCGCCACGATGAACTTCTGGACGGGACGGGCAAGGCCGGACTGACGTTTATGTTCGATGCGGGTATTGCCGAGCGCAACGCTGCGGCTGAACCGCCGAGCGCCGGCTGGGCAGATTGCGAGCTGCGGGAATGGCTCAACGGCGACGGCCTTAAGCTGCTGCCCAACGAGTTGCGCGCACTCATCAAATCTGTCAAAAAGATCTCGAATAACGCTGGCGCCGCCAACAGTGCATCGTGTCTGAGCGAGTTGCCCGCAACCCTTTGGCTGCCCGCCATGGTCGAGCTGTGCGGTACGCAACCGCCCGATTCGTTTGTCAAGGACTATCACTACCTGGCAGACATCTACAACGGCGAGGGCAAGGAGTATCAGCTCTTCCGCGAGCTCAAGGTGAGCCCGTATTCCACGAACGAGACGATGGTCCGCCAGTGGAAGGGCAAGGACACCTGCTGGTGGGAGCGCACGGTGAGCCCCGACTCATCGGAGACCGAAGGCACGCTCTATTTGAATCGCGTTGGACACGACGGCGACGTCTTTACGTACGCAACGCCTGCGGACAAGCCAAACAAACGAACCTGTGTGATCCCCGGATTCTGTATCTAGAGAGCGGGCGTCTTGCCGTGACGGGACCCCTCCCCGGCAATTGTCTCGATCTGTAACAGTTAGAGGTCATTTTCCCTGCTAGATGTTACAGATTGAGATGATTGGTTGGGACGGTCCATCGGCCAACCATCCATCCTCATCTGTAACGAAATCTCATATATTATTTCTGTACTGGACACCCCCAGGGGGTATGGGTGTATAGTATCGGCAGGTTAACAATTCCAACACCGAACTACAGAAAGGAGAAGCCATGGCTCAAGATAAGTTCGACGTGGGCGGCATGACATGCGCCGCCTGCCAGGCGCACGTGGACCGTGCCGTGAGCAAGCTCGACGGCGTCCAAAGCGTCGCGGTCAACCTGCTCGCCGGTTCCATGGTGGTCGACTACGACCCCGCGCAGGTCTCCCCCGACGATATCTGCACCGCCGTCGACTGCGCGGGCTACTCGGCCTCACCCGTCGACGCAGGCACCGGTGCCGCCGGCTCAAGCGGCAGCTCGCAGGCTAGGTCTGGCGCCGCCCATATGGAGTCGCCGACCAAAAAGTTGGAGGCCGCCGCCTCTGCCATGCGCACCCGCCTCATCGTCTCGATCATCTTCCTCATCCCACTGTTCTACATAGGCATGGGGCACATGCTCGGCTGGCCGCTGCCCGGCGTCTTCACCGACCACACCCACAGCATGACGCTCGCGCTCACCGAGCTCGTCCTGCTCATTCCCATCGTCTACGTCAACGACGCGTACTTTATCAACGGGTTTAAATCACTCGCGCACGGCGCGCCTACCATGGACGCCCTTATTGCCGTGGGCGCCACCGCCTCCATCGCCTGGTCGCTCTACGCCATGTTCATCATGGCCGACCAATTAGCCGCAGGTCAGGTGCACGAGGCCATGATGACGAGCATGGACAACCTGTATTTTGAGAGCGCCGGCACGATCCTGTCGCTGGTCACCGTGGGCAAATACCTCGAGACGCGCAGCAAGTCCAAGACCGGCGGCGCCATCGAGGCGCTGATCGACCTGACGCCCAAGACCGCGACCGTCGTGGCAGAGGACGGCAGCGAGGCCACCGTCGACGTCGACAGTATCCTTCCCGGCCAGGTCCTGCGTGTGCGCCCCGGCGAGTCCATCCCTGTCGATGGCGTGGTGCTCGAGGGCAGCTCGGCCGTGGACGAGAGCGCGCTCACCGGCGAGTCCATCCCCGTGGAAAAGACCGCCGGCGACACCGTCAACGCCGCCACTGTCAACCGCACCGGCTCGTTTACCTTCCGTGCCACACGCGTGGGCGCCGACACGTCGCTCGCCAAGATTATCCAGCTCGTCGAGGACGCCAACGCCACCAAGGCGCCCATCGCCCGCATGGCCGACAAAGTCGCCGGCGTGTTCGTGCCCGTGGTGTTCGCGATCTCGGCTGTGACCTTTGCGGTGTGGATGGCACTGACCGGCAGCATAAACGAGGCGCTCACCTCCGCCGTGGCCGTGCTGGTAATCAGCTGTCCGTGCGCATTGGGTCTGGCCACGCCCGTCGCCATTATGGTCGGCACCGGCAAGGGCGCCGAGATGGGCATTCTCTTTAAGAGCGCCGAGGCGCTGGAGAACCTGCGCAGCGTGGGCACCGTGGTGCTCGACAAGACGGGCACCGTCACCCGCGGCAAGCCTGCCGTGACCGATATCGTGGTAGCCACGCGCGCTGACGGCTCGCCCGCCATGAGCGAAAAGGCGCTGCTCAAGCTGGCCGCCGCGCTGGAACGCTCAAGCGAGCACCCGCTGGCCGAGGCGATTATGGCCGAATGCGAGACACGCGGGATCGTCGCGCGCATGGTCGAAGACTTTACTGCCGTGCCCGGTCGTGGCGTTACGGCTCACGAGGGGCAAAACGCCATTGCAGCCGGCAACGTACGCCTGATGAACGAGCTGGGCGTTACCGTGCCCGCGGGTCTTGCCGAGCAATTTGCCGCCGAGGGCAAAACGCCGCTGTTCTTTGCCAAGAACGGCGAGCTTGCCGGCACCATTGCCGTGGCTGACGAGGTCAAGGAGACGAGCGCCGGGGCCATCGCCGCACTGCGCTCGCTTGGCGTCGACGTGCGCATGCTCACCGGCGACAACCACGTGACGGCCGAGGCCATCGCCCGCCGCGTGGGACTGAGCAGCGAGCAGGTCATCGCCGACGTCCTCCCCGCCGACAAGGAGCGCCACGTGCGCGAGCTGCAGAATGAGTGCAGCAAGGTCGCCATGGTGGGCGACGGCATCAATGACTCCCCCGCCCTGGCGCGCGCCGACGTGGGCCTTGCGATCGGCACCGGCGCCGACATCGCCAAGGAGGGCGCCGACGTGGTACTCATGCGCAGCGACCTCATGGATGTTGCGCGGGCCATCGAGCTTTCGCGCGCCACGATTCGCAACATCAAGCAGGACTTGTTCTGGGCGCTGTTCTACAACGGCATCGGCATTCCGCTGGCGGCGGGCGTGTTCTTCCCGCTCACCGGGTGGCAGCTCTCGCCGATGTTTGGCGCCGCGGCCATGAGCCTGTCGAGCGTATGTGTCGTAAGCAACGCTCTGCGCCTAAAATCCTTTAAGCCCAAGACGGCGCTGTTCACGACTAAACTGTCAGATAATCTCAATCGATAAGGAGTACACCCATGCGTTACACAATCAAGACTTCCGGCCTTATGTGCGGCCACTGCGACGCTACTGTCGAGACGGCACTGCTCAACGTTGCCGGCGTGACCGACGCCGACGCCGATCACGAGACCCAGACCGTCCAGGTGGAGTGCGCCGACACCGTGACCGCTGAGCAACTCGCTGCCGCCGTCGAGGGCGCCGGCGAGAAGTTCCACGCCCTGTCCGTAACCGCCGCGTAACGACCCACGCGCACCCCGACCAGAAACGAGGACCCGCCATGATGGCAGACCACAAATCGGTGACCCGCATGCTCAAGACGGCACGCGGCCAGATCGACGGCATCTTGCGGATGGTCGATGAGGACCGCTATTGCGTCGATATTTCCACGCAGCTCATGGCCACACAGGCGCTCCTCGCGCGCATTAACGCCGACGTGCTCAAGGCGCATATCGAGGGCTGCGTGACTTCGGCAATCGAATCGGGCGACGAAGACCTCAAAGCCGCCAAACTCGCCGAAATCGAACGCGTCGTCGACAAACTCTCCAAGTAATTGGGGCATTGGGGACAGGTACGTTTGCACCACATTGGTGCAGATTAACCTGTCCCCCTTGCTCTAAATCGGGTATAAAGGCGTGCAGCATATCGAACGAAAGGCAATTTGCATGAATGACTTTATGAAGGGCCGCAATGGCGCCGATGAGCTCACCATCGTGATGGGTTTTGCCGGCATCGTCATCGCGATGATCGGATCGATAGCCCGCATCCAGTGGCTCAGCTGGATTGCCATCGCCGTAATCGTGATTGGCGTGCTGCGCGGCCTGTCCAAAAATATCGATGCACGTCACAAGGAGAACGAGGCCTTTGTCGCCGCGACCGCCAATGTTCCCGGCTTGGGCAAGTTCGTCGCCAGCTTGGGCGGCGGCGCTGCAGCGGCCAGCACCTCACGCGCAGCCGGCACCAGTAAGGAAGACTTTGAGCGTGCCAAGCGCACGGCCAAGAAGATGTGGAAGGGTCGCAAGACCACGGCATACCTCAAGTGCCCCAACTGCGGCCAGATACTCTCTGTTCCCAAGGGCAAGGGCAAGATCCGCGTCACCTGCCCCAAGTGCCACGCCAAGATGGAGACGCGCTCCTAGCCGCTACACCATAGGACAAAATAAAAGCCGAGGCCTCGTGTTGAGACCTCGGCTTTTTGTATGCGGCAACGGAGCTGTCCCTTTGTCTCATCTACGCCACGCCGTCGCGAGCCAGCTCCTCAGCCAGCGCTTCGGCAGGCATGGCCATAATCGCGTCGAGCTCGGCGTCCACCTCGGGAATACGCTTCACCTTGAGCTTGCGCACCAGATCACCACGACACATCACGTGCGTCGGCTCACGCAGTGCGCACAGGTCATCGAGCGGGTTCTTGCGCGTCACCAGGATATCGGCGGCCTTGCCGCACTCGATCGTGCCAGTCTCGCCGCCCAGCCCCAGCAGCTCGGCGTTGACTTGCGTAGCCGTATGCAGCGCGAAGGCGTTGCTCATGCCGACATACTTGGCAAAATAGGCCACCTCACGCCACATGTCGTACTGCGTCACGAACGGGCAGCTCGAATCTGTGCCAAGGCCCACCTTAACGCCGGCATCCAGCGCCGCACGAGCACTCTCGATAATACCCGAGCACACGATGTCGCCGTTCTTCTTTTGCGTATCGGTCGAATGAGTCTTTTCCGGGTCGAGCAACACAAACGGCAGTGCCGGGCTGATAGTGCAGGTCACACTCGGAGCACGCCCCTCGAGCTGCGTGCCCGCGGCGCCGCGGTACAGCTCCAGGATCTCGGGCGTCATCGGGGCACCGTGCTCGATCGTATCGACGCCGGCCTCAAGCGCGGCCTTCACGCCCTCGGTGCTCTCGACATGAGCCATGACCGGCAGCCCCACCTCGTGCGCAGCCTTGCACGCCGCCGCGGCAACCTCCACCGGCATACGCAGCACGCCCGGCTCGCCCACCTCGGTCGCGTCGAACACACCGCCCGTTACGAACAGCTTGATGACGTCGGCACCGCGCGCATATAGGTCGCGCACCTGTTCGGCTGCCTCGGCGGGACTGTTAGCCACCTGGGCGAACAAGCCAGCACCATGGCCGCCCGGCACCGTAACGCCCGTTCCCGGCGCCACCAGGCGAGGACCTTGATACTTGCCGGCATCGATAGCATCGCGCACGGCAAGATCGGCAAACAGCGGGTCGCCCGCGCCGCGCACCGTGGTCACGCCGCTTGCCAGCTGCTGCTGGGCACTGCCCTTGAGGATGCGGCGGACGATGGCACGGCCCACGGGATTATCGAGTTTCTTCATCAGCGCTCCCGCATTGCCGGCCGAGACAGGCTTGCCCGAGCCACACAAGTGCACGTGCATATTGATGAGACCGGGCATGAGATACGCACCTGCCAGGTCGATAACCTCGGCACCCGCCGGAGCCTGCGCCACAGCACTCGGCCCCATCCACGTGATGACACCGCGCTCAACGGCCACGGCCATGTCGGGCTGCGGCTCCATATGTTCCGAACCATCCAGAATGGTCGCATTGATAAACAGCGTAGAACGATCAGCAGACGTCATATCGAGCTCCTCCCTCACGATTAACATGAACATTTGTCCATTATCACCTAATGCAGCGACCTAAAGTCGAGCATATCGGTCAACGGAAGGAAGAGGGGATGTGAGGGACGGAATACGTTACAGCCCCACCCCAGCGACACCAGGGAATGTCTCGATCTGTAACAGGTGCAGGGTTATTGGGCCCCTTGATGTTACAGATCGAGACATTCGGTCGATGTTTCACCGGTTTGTCTCGATCTGTAACAATTACGGACTCAAACAACCTCTAAACGTTATAGATCGAGACAAAACCTCTCAGTGCCCATACCACTGGCGTCTCCACTCCTCAGCCAATTCAGCCTGCCGAGGAATACCCGCCAGCCTCATTTTCTCGACCAGCTTCCCCGGGTCTTTGAGTTCGTTAAACGTAAACCGAAGCACCTTATGCCCGAGCATTGTCAAATGAGATTCCCGCTGACGTTCTGCCACGAATGGGTCGACCGACTCCCGATCCCCACCATCCTGCAGGGTATACTTTCCCTTTCCATCGAGCTCGCCAATCACGCACGTTCCGTCCTCGAGCCTCCAGAAATAGTCGACTCGAAATACCTGATTCGAATCGAGCGGATCACGAAACTCCACCTGCAACTCTGGCACCGGAAAACCGTATGCAATAAAGAACGCCCGAAAGCGAGACTCGCCGCCGTTTTCGGACAGCCCGTCCGCATACGACGCAATCACCTGTGCCCTGCGATACCCTCGCCTGCCCTCGCAATCGGCGTGGAGGCGCTCGCACAAATCCCCACGTGATACGCCTTTCGCCCGCAGTGCAGAATCGGCAATCGCCAACCCGTAGGAGAACGGCGCACGCAGCAGACAATCCTCCACCGTGCGCCAAAACGACGTCACCCGCACGCCGTCGACGCGCTCGAGCGCGCCCGCCATCTGCGGACGCAACAACCTGCACCCGTTGCTCAACGTCACCGAACAACCCGTCTTAACAAGATAACGCGGCCCGAGCAGATCATTCGGCACCTCCAAACCCCACAAAAGCGCCGCGTCATAGCCCCAAAACGCCCAATCGGGATGAAATTCCGCAAGCCCTTTGATAGTCCTCAGCGCTCGCTCCGCCGGCGTCAATGCATCCCAATCATGCTGAAAACAGAACAGGTAAGGCTCGAGCTCCGCGATATCGTCGGTTCCAACATGGCGCCGTAGCCACATGAGCTCGGTGCTGTCATGCGTTGCAAGCAGCGCACCTTGCTCGGTCGTCTCCGTGAGCCGCGCGAGCATCCTATTCCGCGCCAACGTGTTGCGAGTCGTATGTTTGTGTTTGGAAACGGTATTAGACACTTTCATCACCACCACGTCAGACAAATGGACCATCGTCACCGTTGCCTCCGCTGACAAATGTCTTGATCTGTAACAGGAGGACTGTCTTTGAGCCTCTAGTTGTTACAGATTTAGATCTTTCGGCACCGCTTCCAGCCTTTGTCTCAATCTGTAACAGCAAAGTCGACTTTCAGCCTGTAGATGTTACAGATTGAGACATTCCCCCAACCAGGTGCCGAACGTCTCGATCTGTAACAGTAAGACGTTCTCCAGGCCCCTAAACGTTACAGATTGAGACAAACCAACGGCGCCCAAGCATTCGTCTCGATCTGTAACAGGTAGACCGGTTTTTTGTCCCTAAACGTTACAGATCGAGACATAAAGACAGAAGGCAAGGCAGGACAACGCCAGGTCCATCCCCTACTCCCACTCCTGCTCGTAGATGTTGAGCGACTTTACGTACCGCCCCTGGGCGCCCATGATGTCGCGGACCAGACGCAAGAAGAAACTGATGCACGAGGTGTCAAAGCCATCCTGCAGGTCCTCCGGATGCACCGCACCAGGCCCATCGACCGCCGTGTCACTCAGGCGTGCGATGTCATACAGATAGAGTTGTCCCGCCGTCAGCCAGACATCGTCGACGCAGGCGAGGCGCACCGCAATCGCGCCGTCGCTCCAATGCTCCTTTTGCACGATATGCGGGTCGTAGACATCAAAGCGACGGTCGGTGCGCGTGTCCTTCAGCGCGACCATACCAGTCGCAGGATCCTTGTCCAAAATGCCAAAGCGCGAGAAATACTGCGTGTCGCGTACCTGCTCGAGCCGCTTGAGCGAGGCAGGCGAAAGCGATGTCGGCGGCTCTTCAACATACAGCTCGAGCAGCGTCTTGCCATGGCGATAAGGGCGCTCGAAGAGCAGCCAATCGGTAAATGCCATGTTGTAGGCCATGATTTCGTTTTGCGAAGGCTCAGTGCAATAGCTGAGCCACGGGTCGACAATGATCTCGAACTGTTCGCGCGCCGGCTCCAAAAACTGGAACTTCCGCAGCATCCAAAAATGGGCCATGTCGGCAATATCGTTGCCGACGGCTTCGGCTAGCTGCGCTCGGTCTAAAGCGTGGTCAGTCATGGCATCCTCCTCAAACTGATGGACCTCAATTTGAGCTTACGAGGAGGGTGGGCAGCCACGACCAGCGCGGGCAAAATAGGCCTCCGGCTGCAAACCAGATGCTGACCAAACACTTGACGGGATGCTTGACCGAAAATGCGCACCGCAACAAAACCGCAGGTAAACATAGACGGCAAACCCGTCCTTTTGAGCCAAACGCCCCCGGCCATCACAGAAACAGCAGAGCACCACAGCTCAAGAAGACGCCGAATGGACACTCGCGCGTCGACAAACGAGCAAATCGCTCGCAAAGAGTGTCCCCAACGACTAGACAAAAAATGACTAGTCATTGGCGACGTTCTTAAATGACTACCTCACAGCTCCAGCGCATCGGCGACTTCGGCTGCGCAGGCCAGAGCATCGGCCATGGCGTTCACCACGAGCGAGCTGCCGTTGCGAGCATCACCCGCCACATACACCGGCGCGGCATCCGCGGCGACGCCGTCGACACGGGCCGCAAGGTGCGAGCCCTCGGCAGCCATCACCGGCAGCGGACGACCAGCGGTGGCAACAGGCACGCCAACGGCGTCGAACACGCCATGCTCGGGACCCGTAAAGCCGCAGGCGATGAGCACCAGCTGGGCCGGCACCTCGTGCTCGGAGCCCGCGATGCGCTCGGGCTTGCCAGCCGACCAATCCAGATCGACCACGCGCAGGCCCGCGGCCGCGCCCTTCTTGTCCAACAGTACCTCGAGCGTATCCACACCCCAAGCGCGCATCTCGCCGCCCATGGCAGCGATGGCCTCCTGCTGGCCGTAATCGGTCTTCTTCACGTTGGGCCACTGCGGCCAGGGGTTGCTCACCGCGCGCGCATCAGGCGCCGCCGGCAAGAACTCAAACTGGCGCACGCTACGCGCACCCTGACGTACCGCGGTGCCCACGCAGTCGTTACCGGTATCGCCGCCGCCAATGACCACAACGTCCAGGCCGCGCGCGTTCACCGCGGGCTCGTCGCCATCGAGCACCGAGACGGTCGAAGCCGTCAGGTAGTCCACGGCATACACTACGCCCGGAGCATCAATGTTCGCAGCCGAAAGCCCACGCGGAGCACGGGCGCCGGCGGCCACCACGACGGCGTCAAAGTCATTGAGCTTGGCCGCCACCGCAGGGTTCGCAACGTCAGCACCCAGCTCGAACACAATGCCCAGCTCGCGCATGAGCGCCACGCGACGCTCGACCACGGACTTCTCGAGCTTCATGTTGGGAATGCCGTACATGAGCAGACCGCCCGGGCGGTCGTCGCGCTCAAACACCGTCACGCGGGCGCCACGACGCGCAAGCTCCCATGCTGCCACCAGACCAGCGGGACCGGAACCCACCACGGCAACCGTGGGTGCACCCTCCCCTGCCGGCTCAAAGCGGTGCGGACCGCCGTTGGCCCACTCATGGTCGCTAATCGCGCGCTCGTTGTCATGGATCGTCGTGGGCTGGCCATCGACCGAGCCCAGGTTGCATGCGGCCTCGCACAGCGCCGGGCACACGCGGCTCGTGAACTCGGGCATGGGCGAGGTGAGTGACAGGCGCTCGGCAGCCTCGTCCCAACGGCCGCGGTACACCAGCTCGTTCCACTCGGGAATCAGGTTGTGCAGCGGACAGCCGCTCGGGCGCGCCTTGCCAAAGCTCGCGCCCATCTGACAAAACGCCACACCGCACATCATGCAGCGGCTCGCCTGGGCACGGCGCGCGTCGTCGTCGAGCTCCACGTACAGCGGATCAAAATCATGGCTGCGCTCCTCCACGGGGCGAAGCTCGTGGGTCACGCGATCGATATCAAGAAAAGCACCGGGCTTACCCATGGCACTTACGCCTCCTTCTTGGTCGAAGCAACAGAGCTGGCAGCCACGGACGCAGCGTCCGCAGCACCGCCCGCGACATCAAAGCGAGCGACATCCGCGGCGCTCGCGCGACCGGTCACAATGTCAAACGCCAGCTCCTCAGCCTGCGCATGCGTCTTGCCCACGGCCTCGGCGGCGGCGACAATCGCCAGCACGCGCTCGTACTCGGTCGGAATGACCTTCACAAAGTGCTTGCTCATCGTCTCAAAGCTGTAGAGCAACTTAATGCCGCGCGGGCTCTGCGTCGCGTCCACGTGCTCCTGGATAAGCTCGCGAATCTGCGCCAGCTCGCCGGCCGTCGGGGCCTTGAGCTCAACGCTCTCGTGGTTCACGCGGGCGTCGAGCGTGCCATATTGGTCAAAAACGTAGGCCACGCCGCCTGTCATGCCGGCGGCAAAATTCTGCCCGACCTCGCCCAGGATGAGCGCCAGACCGCCCGTCATGTACTCGCAGCCATGGTTGCCGCAGCCCTCGACCACCACGGTGGCACCGGAGTTGCGCACGGCAAAACGCTGGCCGGCAAGACCGTTAATGAAGCCGCGCCCGCTCGTGGCACCAAAGAACGCAACGTTGCCCACGATGATGTTCTCGTCGAACTTGTAGGTCGCATGCGGGTTGGGGCGCACCGACACCTCGCCGCCCGAAAGGCCCTTGCCAAAGTAGTCGTTGGCGTCGCCGCACACGTTGAGCGTAATGCCGCGCGGCAGGAAGGCGCCAAAGCTCTGACCGGCCGAACCGTCGCAATCGATGGTGATGGAGCCGGTGGGCAGGCCCTCGGGATGCGCCTTGGTCACCGCGTTGCCCAAGATGGTGCCCACGCAGCGGTTGACGTTGGCGATATCGGCGCGGAAGCGAATCGGACGCAGGTGCGCACGGGCATCGGCCGTATAGGGCACAAACAACGTGGAGTCGAGCGTCTTGTCGAGCTCGCTGTCCGCGGCCATCTGCGGCAGGAAGTGGCGACCGTCGGCGCCCGGAATATGCGCACCGAACTCGCAGGTCGCGCTCGCCAGCACGGGCGACAGATCGAGCAGGTTTGCTTTGCGGTTGCCCGGGACCTCGATCTGGCGCAAGCACTCGGGATGGCCGACCATCTCGTCGACGGTGCGGAAGCCCAGACTCGCCATGACCTCGCGCAACTGCTCGGCAACAAAGAGCATAAAGTGCTCAACGTGCTCGGGCTTGCCGCGGAAGCCGCGACGCAGGCGGCAGTTTTGCGTAGCGATGCCGGCCGGGCAGGTGTCCTGCTGGCAGTCGCGCTGCATGAGGCAGCCCATCGAGATGAGCGGCATGGTCGCAAAGCCAAACTCCTCGGCGCCCAGCAAGCAGGCGACGGCGACATCGGTGCCGTCCATGAGCTTGCCGTCGGCCTCGAGCACCACGCGCGAGCGCAGGCCGTTTTGCAGCAGCGTCTGCTGGGCCTCGGCAAGGCCAAGCTCCAGCGGCAGACCGGCGTGCCAGATCGAATCACGCGCCGCGGCACCGGAGCCGCCGTTGTGGCCGCTGATCAAGATCTTGTCGGCGGCACCCTTGGCCACACCGGTGGCGATGGTGCCGACACCGGCCTCGCTGACCAGCTTGACCGACACGCGAGCGCCGGGGTTGGCGTTCTTAAGATCGAAGATCAGCTCTGCCAGGTCCTCGATGGAGTAGATGTCGTGGTGCGGCGGAGGCGAGATCAGGCCGATGCCGGGCGTGGACTGACGGACCTCGGCAATCCAGGGGTAGACCTTCTTTCCGGGCAGGTGGCCACCCTCGCCAGGCTTGGCGCCCTGGGCCATCTTGATCTGAATCTCGAAGGCGCTGCACAGGTAGCGGCTCGTCACGCCAAAGCGCGCGCTTGCCACCTGCTTGATCGCGGAGTTCTTGGAGTCGCCGTTGGTCAGCGGGGTCTCGCGACGCGGGTCCTCGCCGCCCTCGCCCGAGTTGGAGCGGCCGTGTAGGCGGTTCATGGCGATGGCCATGCACTCGTGTGCCTCTTTGCTGATGGAGCCATACGACATGGCGCCGGTGTTAAAGCGGCGGACGATGTTGAGCGCGGGCTCGACCTCGTCGAGTGCCACCGGCGTGCGACCGTTGGCATTAAAGTCGAGCAAGTCGCGCAGGCGAACGGCACGGCCGGTGCGGTGCAGGCGGGCGCTGTACTCCTTAAAGGTGTCGTAGCTGTCCTCACGGCAGGCGGTCTGCAGCAAGTAGACAGTCTGCGGATCGATGAGGTGATCCTCGCCGCCAAGCGGGCGCCACTTGGTCAGGCCCAGCGTGGGCAGTTGATCGGGAGCCGGGCTCTTAAGGATAGCGAGCGCGGCGTCGTAGCGCTCGTTTTGCTCGCGCTCAACGTCCTCAACGCCCATACCGCCCACACGGCTCACCGTGCCAGCGAAGTACGCGTTGACGAACTCCGGCGTAAAGCCGACGGCCTCAAAGATTTGCGCGGAGTGGTAGCTCTGCACCGTGGAGATGCCCATCTTGGACATGATGGAGACGATGCCCGCCGTCGCGGCCTTGTTGTAATTGGCGATGCCCTGCTCGGCCGTCACGTCCAAGTCGCCGCGTGCCGCCAGATTGCGGATGCACGCATGCGCGTTGTACGGGTAGATACCGCTTGCGGAGTAGCCCACCAGCGCCGCAAAGTCGTGCGGAGACACGGCATCGCCGCACTCCACCACGATATCGGCAAAGGTGCGCACGCCGGCACGGATCAGGTGGTTGTGCACGCAGCCCACGGCGAGCAGCGACGGCACGGGCACCTCGCCCGCAGCGGCACGGTCGCTCAGCACCACGATGTTCACGCCATCGCGAACCGCAGCCTCGACGTCTTCGGCAAGCTGCTTGAGCGCAGCCTGCAGCGCGCCCTCACCCGCGTCGCGACGGTACACGGCACGGAACCGGCGGGTCTTAAAGCCAACACGGTCAATCGCGCAAATGTGGTCGAACTCCTCCTCGCTCAGCAGCGGGCGCTCCAAGCGCACCAGCTGACAGGCCGTGCGGGAATCCTCGAGCAGGTTGCCGTGGTTGCCCAGGTAGAGCGTGGTCGAGGTGACCATATGCTCGCGCAGGGCGTCGATCGGCGGGTTCGTGACCTGGGCGAACAGCTGATAGAAGTAGTCAAAGAACGAACGCATCTTCTTGGACAGGCAGGCCAGCGGCGCATCGATACCCATCGAGGCGAGCGGTGCCTTGCCCTGCTGGGCCATGGGGCGCACGACCTCGTCAACATCATCCCAGTGATAGCCGAGCTTGGCCATACGCACGGCGGTAGGCACCTCGTCGTCCTCGGCGGGCGTCGCCGCGGCGGGCTTGTCGAGCGCGTCGACCGTCAGCGTCTCCTCGGCAATCCAATCACGGTAGGGCTTTTCCTTGGCGTAACGGGCGCGCAGCTCGTCGTTGTAGATCACGCGGCCGCGGGCAAAGTCGACCTCGAGCATCTGGCCCGGTCCCAGGCAGCCGCTCGTCAGGATGTTCTCGGGGCTCACCTCGATGGTGCCCACCTCGCTCGCCAGCATAAAGCGGCCGTCGCGCGTCACATAGTAGCGGGCGGGACGCAGGCCGTTACGGTCGAGGGCGGCACCCAGCGTGCGACCGTCGGTAAAGGCGATGGCCGCCGGGCCATCCCACGGCTCCATGAGCATGGACTGATAGGCGTCGTAGGCGCGGCGCTCCTCACTCAGGCTGTCGTTGTGATCCCACGGCTCGGGCAGCAACATGGACGCGGCACGCGTGAGCGGACGGCCGTTCATGACCAGGAACTCGAGCACGTTATCCAGAATCGCGGAGTCGGAACCCTCGCGGTTGATGATGGGCATCACGCGCTCAAGATCGTGCTGCAGCACGGGGCTGTACAGGTTGGGCTCGCGGGCGCGGATCCAGTTGACGTTGCCCTTGAGGGTGTTGATCTCGCCGTTGTGGATGATAAAGCGGTTGGGGTGCGCGCGCTCCCAGCTGGGCGTGGTGTTGGTGGAGTAGCGCGAGTGGACGAGCGCCACGGCCGTCTTGACGGCGGCGTCGTTGAGGTCGATGAAGAAGCGGCGCATCTGCGTGGCGACCAGCATGCCCTTGTACACGATGGTGCGCGAGCTCATGGAGCACACATAGAAGATCTTGTCGCGCAGGGCAAACTCGGCGTCGGCCTTCTTTTCGATGGTGCGGCGGCACACGTACAGGCGACGCTCAAAGGCGTCGCCCGCCGGCGTGTCGTCGGGACGGCCCAGAAAGGCCTGCAGGATGGTAGGCATACAGGCGCGGGCCGTCTCGCCCAGGTCGTGCGGATCGACCGGCACCTCGCGCCAAAAGAGCAGCGGCACGCCGGCCTCGGCACAGCCCTCCTCAAACACGCGGCGGGCATCCTCTACGCCCTTGTCGTCCTGCGGGAAGAACAGCATGGCCACGCCATAGTCGCCCTCTGCCGGCAGAATCTGGCCGCACTTTTGGGCCTCTTTACGGAAAAAGTGATGCGGAACCTGGAACAGGATGCCAGCGCCGTCGCCGGTGTTCTTCTCGAGTCCCGTGCCGCCGCGGTGCTCCAAGTTGACCAGAATGGACAGTGCATCGTCCAGAATCTGGTGATGGCGCTCGCCGTTGATATCGGCAAGTGCGCCGATGCCACATGCATCGTGGTCGAATTCGGGGCGATAAAGGCCCTGCTGCTGAGCGGAATCTGCCTGCATCGCGATCCTCCCCTAGATATTTAGACAGTCAGTTGACTAGGCATACTAGGAGCATCGCCGGCCCGTTGTGTTTCCCACCCGTTTCGAAACAATCGCGTAACGCGCGCCCTACGAGTGGACACCGCCGACCTCAAGGGCGACAACATAGGCCCCAAGTTCGGCCTGTAAGCTCACTGCTTCAAACATCTCAATCTGTAACAGTAAGACCCAATTTCGACGACTAACTGTTACAGATCAAGATGTTTTCGAGAGACGGTTCCGAATGTCTCAATCTGTAACACGAAGGGTCAGTTTTGGCGGTCAGCTGTTACAGATCGAGATTTTCCATAGGACCATTTCTTCCTGTCTTGATCTGTAACACCTAGACCCAATTTCCATCCCCAGTTGTTACAGATCAAGACATTTCGGCAACCCCCTTTCCCCACCCCATTCAAATACAACTATTTTGTTAGTCATAGTTAACTTTTGAGCCTAAAACGGGTATCCTTTGCGGCGTCAAACAAACGGCACACAGGAGCGCACCATGCTCAACCATCTCAAACAACATTTTGGCTCCCGACGCACCGGCGGTCACGGAGGCCTAGACATTGCGCGGCATATCGGCCCCGGGCTGCTCGTGACCGTCGGCTTTATCGACCCGGGCAACTGGGCCTCCAATATGGCCGCGGGCTCGCAGTTTGGATACGCGCTGCTGTGGATCGTCACACTGTCCACGATTATGCTCATTGTGCTGCAGCACAATGCGGCGCACCTGGGTATCGCCACGGGCGCCTGTCTTGCCGAGGCCACGACACGTTACCTCCCCCGCTTCGTCGGGCGCACGGTGCTCGCCAGTGCCTATCTCGCGACCATCGCCACCGCCATGGCCGAAGTCCTGGGTGGCGCGATTGCCCTTCAAATGCTCTTTGGGCTGCCCGTGCGCGCAGGCTGCGTCATCGTGGCGGCGGCATCGATGGCGATGCTCATGACGAGCTCCTACAAGCGCGCCGAGCGGTGGATCATTGCCTTCGTGGGCGTGGTAGGACTCTCGTTTTTGGCCGAGCTTGCGCTGGTCAAGGTCGACTGGCCGCAAGCCGCCACAAGCTGGATTACGCCCAGCATGCCCACCGGCTCGGCCGCGATTATCGTGAGTGTCCTGGGCGCGGTCGTTATGCCCCACAACCTCTTTCTGCACTCCGAGGTCATCCAATCCATGCACTTCGAAGGCCAAGGCGAGCAAGTTATCGAAGAGCGTCTGCGCTATGAGCTCTTCGACACGCTCTTTTCGATGGGCGTGGGCTGGGCAATCAACTCGGCCATGGTCATCCTGGCCGCAACGACCTTCTTTGCGCACGGCATTGTCGTAGACGACCTCGCCGTCGCAGCGGCCACGCTCTCCCCCATCTTGGGCCCGGCGAGCTCGACTATCTTTGCGGTGGCGCTGCTGTTTGCGGGCCTCTCGAGTAGTGTGACGGCGGGCATGGCGGCAGGCACCATCACCGCGGGCATGTTCGACGAGGAATACGACATCCACGACCGACATTCCTCGATTGGGGTGGCGGCATGTTTCGTCGGCGCAGTGGCGGCGTGTCTGGTCGTCCCAAATCCTTTTGAAGGTCTCATCTGGAGCCAGGCGCTGCTGTCGCTTCAGCTGCCGATCACGGTTTTCGTGCTTATACGGCTCACCAGCTCGCGCCGCGTCATGGGCAGATACGCCAATTCACGCCCGCTCAACACGCTGCTCGTAGGAATCGGTGCCATCGTGACGATTCTCGACATCGTGCTGCTAACGGGGATGTAATTGGGATGGCGTGACTGTCCAGATATAACGTCTCAATCTGTAACACGTAAGGCCGTTTTAAACCGTCAGATAAATCAAAAAGGCCCCGGCCGAGAATTCGACCGGGGCCCTTGGACAGAGCTATGTTCGGCTTTCGCCGTGTGCCTACGAGTTACTCCTCGACGAGCTCAAACTCATCGGGGCCGACGCCGCAGACCGGGCATACGTAATCCTCGGGCAGCTCGGGCGTGTCGACCTCAACCTCGTAACCGCAAACGGTGCACACAAACTTATACGTCTTCTTCTCCTCAGCCATGATGTTCTCCTCTCGAACGCGACTGGTGATGTACTTCGTTTATTAGTATAGATTCTCAATAATATAATGCAAGTATTTTTAGAACATTTCTAGCCTTGATACGATGAAGCCTTGGGCGGCGTCTTGCCCTTCAAGACCTTGTGATAGTAGTCATAGGTCAGCGGGGCCTCGCCGCTCAAGCGCTCGGCGTCCTCCACCTCGCCGATAAAGAGCAGGTGCGTGCCCACGTCCACGGTATCAATCAGACGGCAGCTAAACAGCGCCGCCGCGTGCTCGGGCACATAGGGCATGCCCAGAGCGGTCTCGTGGGTCTCGTACTTGGCAAACTTGTCGTAATCGCTGCTGGTGCGGAAGCCAAAGTTGCCGATATAGAGCATGTCGGCGGTCTGGTCAATCACGGTCAGCGCAAAGGCCTTAGCCGATGCGATTACGCCGGACGTGACATTTTCCTTGTTCACGGCAATCGAGATGCGCGGCGGGGCGGATGTCACCTGCACTGCTGTGTTGATAACGCAGCCGGCACGCAGCCCGTCTGCCACGGCGCTCACCACGTACAGGCCACTCGGCATGGTAAAGAACGCAGTTTTGTCCATAACGATCACTCCCCTAACTCGGGATTGAGCCTCATGGATGTATGTACCCACAAAAAAGGCGACGCACATACCGAACGCCGCCTTTGAGACATATGTGTCAGAACAGTAAGCAAGATGGAACGCCCGCAGTTGCGGTGAAATAGAGACTGAATAGCCCCTCAAACAGGCAAAACAGTCCGTATTCCACCGCAACTTATGAAGGGCGGTCAGCGATTACGCTCCTTAAGCGCACGATCGATTTCGCGCTGAACGTCGCGCTTGGCCATATCCTCGCGCTTGTCATAGAGCTTCTTGCCGCGACCCAGACCCAGCAGCAGCTTTACGCGGCCGTCGGTATTAAAGTAGAGCTCCAACGGAACCAGCGCATAACCACGGTTGCGAAGTTTGCCGTCAAGAAAGTCGATCTCCTTACGGTGCAGCAGCAGACGACGCCGACGGTCGGGATCGCGATTCCACACGCCACCATGGCTATAAGGATGGATATGCAGGCCGACGAGCCAGCACTCCCCGCCGCGGATCAGCGCGAAGGTATCGGTGATCTGACAGGCGCGCTCGCGAATCGACTTGACCTCGGTGCCGCTCAGCTCAATACCGCACTCAAACGTCTCATCGATAAAGTACTCGTGATGTGCCGAGCGATTCTTGGAAATGAGCTTGCGCTCGCGCTTACTGGGCATCGCCGGCCTCCTTGGCGCCATCGGCGTTTGAGCCCGCAGCCTCGCGCTTTGCCTTGCGCTCGGCATTGAGCTCGGCATCGCTCTCGCGCACCAGCTTGATAATCGCCGCGCAGGCCTCCTCGCCCACCAAGTCGCGAGCACGCACCGTCAGGCGCGTCGCCTCCTGCTTGTCGCCGTCGCTTGCAGCATCGGTCGCGCACATAATCAGGCAGATGGCAATCTCGGCCGAAGGCGAGGTCGGAACGCCTTGCAGGGCTAGTTCACCCATCACGTGCTCGTCGCTCTCCTCGGCGGCATCCGGATAGGTAGTATGGATCTTGTTGAGCAGGCGCGTCGTATGCGCATCGTTGGGCGCCAGGCGCAGCGCCAGACGCGCGCAGCCCACGGCAGCCGAAACGTTCTCGGTCTCGGGCTCCAAGAAGTACTGACCTAGATTGGCGTAAGCGCGGGCGGCGCACTTGCCATCGCTTGCACGCTCCAGCACCGAGAACGAGAGCGATGCCCATTCCTGCTTGTCCTCGAGAGCGCGGAACAGCTCGGCCAGATCCAGGCGGTAGTTGCAGTTCATGGGGTCCCAGCGCACGGCCTGCATCAAGGCGTTGCGAGCACTCACATAATCCTGCTGGCGAATGTAGGCAAACGCCATGTCAGAGTACAGGCGGTCAAACGGCACCTCGACCTGCACGAGCTCGCGCGGATCCTTCTCCACGCGGCGATAGGCCAAGCGCTCAAACTTGCTATCGAAGCTAAAGTATTGACGCTTCTCCTCCGTCTTGCACTCAGCGTCGATATACTCCTCGGCGAGCTCCACCAGACGCTCCAGCAGCGGCGTCGCCGTAGCCAGGTCGCCCTGCGCCAGATAGTTCTCGGCATACGTGATGTCTTGCAAGCTGATGGGCAGATCCATGGCTACTCCTCGATCCGGACGGCAGACTCAACGCGCGCCTTAAGCATCGGTCAATACACAAAACCCGGGTCTCTTACGAGGCCCGGGCATTCAATTTTGGTAGCCCGTACCAGATTCGAACTGGTGATCTCCGCCTTGAGAGGGCGGCGTCCTAAACCGCTAGACGAACGGGCCATATGTAGCAAATGCAATGGCTGGGATGGAGGGAGTCGAACCCCCATTGACGGAACCAGAATCCGCTGTCCTGCCATTAGACGACATCCCAATGACTGCATCGCTGCGCTCGGCTGTGCCTTTACGCAAGAAAGAAATATACGGGAAGTCTCGCCGTGACGCAAGCCCCAATTTTGACTTTTTTGAAATTCAGTCAAATTGGCCTAATTTAGTCCAACCCGTGAAGGACCTGTGAAGCCGACCGCTATACACGAAGGGCAAAACACCGCGAGCGGTAGCCGTCAACCGTTGGCAGATTCTACCGCGAAAACGATAGCACCAGGCAACACAATCGAAGTATCAATGATCGCGTAGATATCGAGGTACCATGGACGAAGAGCTTGATTACCTATGGGAGACCCTGGGCCTCGAGATCACTGCCGACCTTTGGCCCGAACGGGACAAAATCCATCCCACACTGCGCCCCGCCATTACTGTGGTGCAGGCAAAATACCGCCGTGCATCCTTTTTGATCATGCGGATGTCATGGCACGCGGGACTCCCCGACCTTAAGCGAATCCAGGCAAGCCTCGTCGAGTTGTCCGGTATGCCGACCGTCATATCCGAGGCGCACCTGGAGCAGCGCCAGCGCGAGCGACTGCAACAGCAGCGGATTCCCTTTATCTGCCCCGGCGTTCAGGCATATCTGCCCTTTATGGACGAGGAGTACTGGAGCGGCAAGCCCAACAAACACGTAAAGGTCTACGATCCGCACGAATGGGCACAGCTGGCGGACTGACTGGGGCAGGCCCGCCGGCGGAAAGTGCGTCCCAGATTTCAAGCTCAAACTGGTCCCCACTTTCCCGTCGAGCCCTCAACCGGAAACCGTGTCCCACAATCGAAGCTCAGAATGGGACGTGCTTTCCGCAACCGGCCACTTTGGGAAAGCGCATCCCATTCTGGAAGCGAATTCCGGGTCGCACTTTCCGCAGCCGCTACAGCAACGCCTCGGCCCAAGCCGCTTCCCTAAAGCCGGGAATCGCAAAGTCGTCGCCCACCAGCAGCGGACGCTTGACCAGCATGCCGTCGGTCGCCAGCAGCTCGTAGCACTCCCGATCCGTCATGCCCGCATCCAGACGCGCCTTCAGGCCCAGCTCTCGATATTTCATGCCCGACGAATTAAAGAAGCGCCGCACCGGCAGCCCCGAACGAGCAATCCAGGTCGCAAGCTCATCAGCCGTGGGATTGTCCAAAACGATATCGCGATCGATATACTCTACCCCATGTTCGTCCAGCCATGCCTTGGCCTTCTTACAGGTCGAGCACTTGGGATATTCAACAAACAGTACAGTCATGGGAATCCTCCGAATATAGATCGGCCAACGCAGGCACACGCCACACGAGGCGCCTTCGTATGATGGGCCAATTGTAGCCCGCGGGTCACACGTTAAACGAACCGTACCCCGAATCCGCGCTTGATAAACGGCAGCAGTTCCATTGCCTCGGGCGTGATATGGCCCGCAACGTTCATGCGCTCGTCACCGGGAAGATCGACCCGCGCAATCTCAAGCTCGCCTTCGTAGCGCCCATATCCGCTATTGCTCACAGCGATCGACCCCGCCTTTCGCGGCAGGCCGGCTCCGGCATCCGTCGGCACGGAATCCGGCTTAAGCTTCGTACGTGACTCCTGAGACCTAAAGATGAGGACACTCGAGTCGGGCCGGTCGTGATGAATCTGCCCGCGCACATAGGCATAACTGAGCTCAAGCTCGCATTGCAGGTCCACGTATCCGGCGGAAACTTGAGCAAACTGCGCCCAGCCCGCATCGGAAAGATCGGGGTCGCCGACCAACACAATGTCGCAATCGGCGCCATGTGCAAGCTCAAGCATATTGAGGGCAACCTTTGACGCGCGACCGCGCTGCGCCTCGACCGTCGGCAGTCCCTCGAATACCGGCCCGCGAACGTTAGCATCACCCGGCACAAAAGCCATGATTTCGAATCCAAGCGCCGCAAGACGAAGATTCACCCGAGCAATGTCCTCCAGAGCTAAACCGGTATAAGGCTTGGGGTAAAAATTGTGGCAGGCGGCAAAACGAGTCACATCGGCACCGGCCTCACGCCACGATGCGATTTCATCAGAACTCACCGTCGATGCATTGACCACAATGTGAAATACACCGGACAGCTCCGCGACCCGCTGGGCGCTAAAGCCATAGTCCAAACGAAGGTATTCCAACCCCAGATCGCGCAGGTCCTCGATGCGCTCAAGCCCGAGCAAATCGCACGTGCGAGGCCCCACATCGGCAATGAGCGCAATGCCGCGGGCGGAAAGCAGCGACAGCACATGACGGACCTTATCGGCATACGCCGCTCCCCCATCCTCGGGAATATGCAGCGAGGTGAACGCATAGCGCGCACCCGCCGCGGCACCATGTTCAATCGTCCGCTCAATATCCTGCAGAGGGCTGGAAAGATAAATCGAAATACCCGTTTTCACGCTTCAACGCTCCTTTAAAAAAGGCCGGCGGAGCAGCTAGCCCCGCCGGCACAACCATAACATCAAGAAATCTGCCGCGCGCCGCGAACCCCGAGCAACACGGCTCGCGATATCAAACTACTCGCCAAAGAACTCGTTGATCTTCTGCTCGTCGACGCCAAAGAACCACGTCAGGACAAAGCCGGCGGCATAGGCAAGCAGCATAGCGGCAACGTAGCCGAGCTGCTGGCCAGGAACGACGATCAGCAGGCCAAACAGACCGGAAACGCCCTGAGAAACCGTGCCGATGTGAAGCAGCGCCGCGAGCGCGCCGCCAAATCCGGCACCCAGGCAGGCCGTCACAAACGGACGAACGAGCGGCAGCGTAACAGCATACATCAGAGGCTCGCCCACACCCAGGATTCCAACGGGAATGGACTCTGCGACGTACTTCTTGAGCTTGGCGTTCTTGGTCTTAAAGTACAGCGCCAAACCGGCACCGACCTGGCCGCCGCCAGCCATCATAAGGATGGGAAGCAGGTAATTGATACCCTTGGTAGCGCCGTCGGGATCGTTGAGCATAGCGTGGATCGGCGTGAGCGCCTGATGCAGGCCGACGGAAACCAGCGGCAAGAAGCCTGCCGACAGGATATAGCCGCCCAGGACGCCCAGCTTCTCGAAGATAAAGGTCAAAACGCTAAAGATGGCAGTCGTCAGCCATGCGCCAACCGGCTGGATGACGAGCATCAGAGCAAAGGCGCCGATGATGAGCACCAGCAGCGGAGACAAGAACGTGTCGAGTGCGTTGGGCATAACCTTGCGAATCTGACGCTCCATCCAGGCAAAAAATGCGCCAGCGATGAGAGCCGCGATCATGCCGCCCGCTGCGGGGTTGTACTGCGCACTGGTGAGCGGCAGCAGAATGGCAGTGGCAGGATCAGCCGCGCCAGGCGCAAGCAGGGGCATGGCACTGTTGGCGATACACATCATGCCGGCGATGCCGCCCAGCGCAGCGGAGCCACCAAACTCACGTGCCGCGTTATAGCCCACCAAGATGGGCAGATAGGCAAACAGGGCCCAGCCCATGGAACGAATGCCCTGGTACCACCACTCGCCTGCAAGCGCGCCTGCCGTCGAGACGTTAATGACGTTGCAGATACCGTTGATGAGGCCAGCCGCAATGATGCCGGGAAGCAGGGCGACGAAGACATTGGAAATCTTCTTGAGGAAGGCCTGAACCGGCTTAGACTCGTACTTGGCCTTCTGCGCGGCCTTGTTTGTGGCCGCAGCGTCAACCACGCTCTCGTCGGCAACGCCTTTCGCAAGGCCAGTGAGCTTGGAGAACTCCTCGAGCACCTTATTCACCTTGCCCGGACCCAGCACGATCTGCATCGTGTCGTCCTCGACCAGGCCCATCACGCCGTCGAGTGCCTTAATGCCCTCCGTGTCGACGTTGCCCGCGTCTTTGACGGTCACGCGCAGGCGCGTCATGCACGCCGCGTTTGCCAGCACGTTGTCTTTACCGCCCAAAAGGTCCAGCAGCTTTTGAGCCAGCTCTTTGTTCGTCATAACTCCTCCTTGTATTGGGTATCTCGTCTGGATGTCATATCAGCTCACGCCGCGCACCTATTGGGCGTCGGCATTGCTCTTCTCATGGCCACTCACCGCAGCACGGACATGGCCTCGCGCCCGCTCAAGAGCTACCGTAGCCTGCTCGGCATCGCGGTCCAACAGTACCGAGACAATAGCGGTTTTTACATGGCCGCCGGCATCTGCAAGCGCCTGAACGGCGCGCTCGCGCGTGCAGCCGGTCGCCTCCATCACGATGTTCTGGCCGCGCACCACCAACTTCTCGTTCGTCTGCTGCACATCGACCATCAGGTTTTGGTATACCTTGCCGATCTTGACCATGGCACCGGTCGAAATCATGTTGAGAATGAGCTTTTGAACCGTTCCCGCCTTGAGCCTCGTTGAGCCGGTCAGCACCTCGGGACCGGGCACGGGCTCAATGGCAAGATCTGCGCTCTCCCCGATCTTCGACCCTTGGTTGCAGGCAATTGCAATGGTCTTGCACCCAGTTGCCTTGGCGTACGCAAGGCCGCCCACCACATAAGGAGTACGGCCGCTTGCCGCCAGGCCAACGACAAGATCCTTGTCCGAGAGTCCACGCTCTCGCAGGTCGTTCGCGCCAAGCTCATCGCTGTCTTCGGCACCTTCGACAGCCTTGATAAACGCCGTCTCGCCTCCGGCAATGAGCCCGACAATCAGATCGGGTGACACGCCAAACGTGGGCGGACACTCCGAAGCGTCGAGTACGCCCAGACGACCGCTGGTGCCTGCGCCCATGTAAAAGACGCGCCCGCCGCGCTCGAGTGCCTCAGCAGCCCAGTCGATTGCTGTGGCAACCTGGGGCAACACTTTCGTGACCGACTGGACGGCACGAAGATCCTCATCGTTCATCGTCGTGACGATTTGCAGCGATGTCATCGTATCGAGGTCCATTGACCTTTGATTACGCTGTTCGGTCGTGAATTTTGTTAAATCGAGCATTTCATTCACCTCATCTTTCCTGTTTCTCGATGTAGTTTTGCTTAATGACATGCGTCGCCCGTTCGTAGTCGCTGGCAACGTAAGCAGCGTAAAGGGCATCGACAACCATAAGCTGGGCCATACGCGAAGCCATGGCACCGCTGCGGACCAAGGGTTCACTCGCAGCAACGCCGAGCACGGCATCGGCCATGGTGGCAAGCTTGGATGATCCATCTACTTTGGTAACGGCCACAACGGGACAGTTGTGACGTTGAGCCTCGGCGGTGCAGTCCAGCACCTCTTGCGTCAAGCCCGAGTAGCTAAAGGCGATTGCCATATCGCCCTCATGCATGTTCTTGGCACATAAGAGCTGATCATGCCAGTCGTCGTACAGATGGCACTCTTTGTCGACACGCATGAGCTTTTGCGCCAGGTCGTGCGCGACCAAACGAGAGGCACCAATACCGAACAGATTGACCGCGCGTGCCCGCTTAAGACGGGCCGCGCATCGCTCCAAGACGGTGTAATCGAGCGTTCGCGCCGTCGCCTCGATCGTGCGCACGTTGCTTTTCATCACCTTCCCCACGATACGTTCGACGCTGTCATCCATGGAGATGTCCTCGAGGGCTACGTCTTTCTTGTCACCTAAGAGCGCCAGCTCGGCAATCAGTTCGCGCTGGAACTCCTTGTAGCCCGCAAAACCCAAACGCTTGCAAAAGCGCAAAATGCTCGAGGGCGAGGAGAACGTGACATCGGCAAGACCGCGGACGGACAGCCCGACCACCTCGTGCGGATGAGCGCTTACATATGCGATGACATTGCGTTCCGCCGGGCTCGCGCTAAGCTCACGCTCGCGAAGCCGCAAAAGCAATCCGTTTGCCATCTCAAACACCTCCGTTGAGAAGAATTAAAGACCAACGAACGATTCGTACCGGATACAAACAGCTTTTGCGGTACATTGTGCCGCATCGTGGCGCACAAAGGGCGAGCGTTCTACCGCTCGCCCCTCAAATCCGACCGCTCGGAAATACGCGCGACACAAAATAATTCAACGAGGCCGCATTATCAGAAACGGGTTTGTTACCGGCTAGCGCCTCGCATGGGCGCCGATCGGCCGAGTCGCATGGCGCACCAACGCCGCTGCCAGCAATACCAACAGCATGGCGGTGACATAGCCCGCAGCATCGAATCCTAAATCGATAACGTCGAAATGCCTGCCGGGAACAAAGATCTTATGTACCTGATCGCCAACGGAGCAGGCGGCGCAAAAGAGCAATACGGGCACGCAACGGGAGCATACGCTCCACGGACGCCTGGAAAAGCAAACCACGACCACGGAGGCGAACAATCCGACGAAGAAAAACTCTACGGTATGGGCAACGCGACGGACGTTCGTGCCCACCCACATGCGAATGGAAGCAAGTCGGCCAGACCGGACATTCGAGGCAGCCGAATCGGTGCCCCCGGTCATTCCGTTCTCCGCCTGAGCTTCACCCGTGGCATCGACAGCCTGAACGCCCGTAGCCTGGCCCTCCACCACACGCGCGGTAGACTCGCTCAGCAACGACGTCTCCACCGCATTTTGCTCCGTCAGCACCCAGATGCCCGCCAGCGTTGCAACGAACAGAACAATTGCGGTCCATCCGATTATTTGTTTTACGCGCGCCAAGGGCCAACCTCCTTTTTTGAATATCAGCGAGTGTAGCCCCAAATGGCATCGTCACCGTATCAAAATTTGAATCGCAACAGGAAGCGACAAAGCGACGCAAACCCCTACCCCGCCTCGCGCATCCAGCGATCGAACGTCCCCACGCACACGCCTAGGCACTTTGCTGCCTGGCTGCGGGTAATATCGCCTGCCTCATAGCTATCGCGCACCAGCTCAAACTGAGGAGGGCACGGCTTGCGAGGTCGACCGAAACGAACCCCTCGCGCCCGCGCCGCTGCAATTCCCTCCGCCTGGCGCCGATGGATATTCTCGCGCTCCACCTGCGCCACGTAGCTCAGCAGTTGCAGCACAATATCGGCAATCAGGGTGTTGGTCACATCCGGCGCGCCGCTGGCCCTAGCGCGCGTGTCAAGCAATGGCATGTCCAACACCACAATGGCAACCCCGAGCTCCTTGGTAATGCGTCGCCATTCCTCAAGAATCTCGGAGTAATTACGACCAAGTCGGTCGATAGAAAGCACCACCAGCACGTCCCCGTCTCCCAGGACGTGCAACAGCTCGCGATAATGCGGTCGATCGAAGTCCTTGCCGCTCGCATGGTCGGCATAAATATTCGCTGAGCCCACGCCATAGGCGCCCAGCGCATCCAGCTGCCGATTCAGATTCTGATCGCGCGAACTCACCCGCGCATACCCGTACACCGTCGCCATCTCATCCCCGCTTTCTTGTAAACCTGCCAAAAGGGACAGGTTTATTTTGGTAGGTTTTACCTCTCAAATAGCAGGTAAGCGGGCGGCCGAGCAGACGACAAGGTAGTCACGATTCAAATGCGAAGGGCGGTCCCGAAAGACCGCCCTCCGCTCTCTCGCCACGAGTCGGGATTTAGCTAATGGATAAGCTTAAAGTCCAAGTGTCCACGCGTGGTATTGACGCGCGAGACCTCGATAATCACGCGCTGGCCCAGTTCATAGCGAGTCCCCGTGTCGGCGCCCGTCAGCGTAAGCGCGTCCTCGTCGAACTCGAGCCACTCGTTGCCCAGGCTCTTAATTGAAACCAGGCCCTCGACCTGTGTTAGGTCCAAGCGCACAAAGAGGCCCATGCTGCTAACCCACGAGACGGTTCCGGCATAGCGCTCACCCAGACGGTCCTCATAGTACTGGGCAATCTTGATCTTTTGCGTCGCATGGCTGGCGGCATCTGCCGCGCGCTCGGCATCGCTACATGCGCGGCAGATCTGCGGCAGAATGCGCGGCAGCGACTCGCGCCCCTTGCCGATCAGCCGCGGCGTACGGACCAAGGCGTCCTTGCCGCCGAGCTGCTCATAGGCCAACTGCAGTTTGAGCACGCGGTGCACCACCAGATCGGGGTAGCGACGGATGGGACTCGTAAAGTGACAGTAGCACGGCGCGGCGAGCGCAAAGTGGCCCTCGTTGCGCGGCTTGTACAGCGCGCGCTGCATGCTGCGCAGAAGCAGCGTGTTGACGAGCGGTGCGTTGGCCGTACCGGCGGCAGCATCAACTGCAGCCTGCAGCTCATCGGGGCTCCCCAGGGCAATACCGGCAGCACGGCGATCGTCGATGATGCCTAGCTGCGCCAGCGCAACGGCGGCACCGTGCAGGCTATCGGGGCTCGGATCCTCATGCACGCGATAGCAGGCCTCGATATCACGGTCTGCCAGCCACTCTGCAACGCACTCGTTGGCGAGCAGCATGGCTTCCTCGATAAGCGACGTGGCACACGAACGCTCACGCGCCACAATCTGCACGGGCACTCCGTCCTCATCCAATAGAGCACGAATCTCGGCCGTGTCAAAATCGACCGAGCCGCGGGCGCGACGGATACGACGGCGAAGTTCGGCGAGTTCGTTGGCGGCGACAAGGAAATCGCAGAGGTCGACGTTGTAGCCGCGGGCGACCTCCTCGCACGCAAGACCGCGCTCAAGCGCTTCCTCGCGCGAGGTCTCGGCAGCCGCAACATCCTCGGCTGCACCCTCCAGCACCGAATACTCAACCGCGCCGGCACGCACCAGCAGCGCCTCGGCGCCGTCATAGTCCATACGCACACGCGAGCGAATCACGCTGGGGTACGGATCGTAATGCCGCACGCGACCCTGTGCATCGAGCTCAATGTCAACGGTAAACGCAAGACGGTCCTCGTCAGGGCGAAGCGAGCACAGGTCACAGGACAGGCGTTCGGGCAGCATGGGAAGCACGCGATCGGCCAGATACACCGATGTCGTACGATGGCGAGCCTCAAGATCGATATGCCCGTCCCAAGCCACATAGTGTGAAACGTCGGCGATATGCACACCCAGCTTGTAGCCACCCTCGGGCGTGCGCTCCAGCGAAATGGCGTCGTCAAAGTCGCGCGCGTCGACTGGGTCGATCGTGATGACAAAGCGGTCGCGCAGATCGCGGCGGAGCGGGTCCTTAAGCGCCGCGGACACATCGAGCGAAAGCCCCTCGGCCTCGTCCAGCGCGGCCTCGGGATAGCTATCGGTATAGCCGTAACGCGCCATCACATATTGAACGCCCAAATCGGGCGCGTCATCTCCGCCAATGCGGCGCTCGATCGTCACGGTACCCGATTCCAGGCGCGTCGGGTAGGTCAAAATGCGCGCGACAACAGCGTCACCCGGGTGGACACCCAGACGATCCGCCGAGGTATCCTCGGGCAGAATGAAGAAGTCGGCCTTCAGACGCGAATCGAGCGGCTCGATCACACCGAGCGGACCGGCGGTCTGGTACGTGCCCACCACGCTTATGGCTGCACGCTCAACCACGCTTTCGATCACGGCGCGCCGCTCACCGTGCGGGCTGTTCTTAATGCTCACGGCAACGGTATCGCCATCCATGATCTCGCGCTTACCGCGGCCCATGACCTTGTAGTCGCCGTTTTCGGTTACAACGTAGGCGCTATGCTCATGGAGCTGCACGCGCCCGGTCAGGCTCGGACGGCGTTCGCTGCGCACCGGCCCGCGCTGATTGCGAGCTCCACGCTTATGCTTGTTATTGCGCCCCATGGCGCCTCCTAACTATCGATTGCGAACTCCAAAGAGTCTACCCAAATGATTCGCTTTCCTGCCGTCCCCTAGGGATCAAAAAACGGGCCGCCCCATAAGAGACGACCCGTTGGAAGGGATGAATTCCAAGCATGCCTACACGCGCAGGTAGCGGCGCATGGCGATGGCAGAACCAAAGAGACCGATAATCACACCGACCAGAATCAGCGCAGCATAGGTCACCAGGTAGTACTGCATCGGCAGGGCAAACGACATCCAGCCGATGCTCTCCTGCAGACGCGGAATCATCAGATTGCGCAGCAGCTCCAGAACGCCGATGGAAAGCAGCGAGCCCAAAATGGCCTGCAGCACGCCCTCGGTGATAAACGGGCCACGAATGAAGCCGTTGCTGGCGCCGACCAGACGCATAATCGCAATCTCACGACGACGCGCCGTGATGGACAGGCGAATCGTGTTGTTGATGAAGATGAATGCGATAAAGGTCAGAAGACCAACGAGCACCACGGCGGCGATGCGGATGTAGTTGGTCACCTGGAACAGGCGGCTCACTTCCTCCTGGCCGTACAGCACGCTCGCGTTGACGTCGCCGTCATCCGCGATCTTCTGGAAATCGGCATCCTTCTTGAGCTTCTTTGCCGTGCTCTCGACCTTGGACGGATCGTCCATCTCAATAGCGAAGGAAGCCGGCAGCGGGTTCTGGCCATCGAGCGCGCTCATGGTGGCGTCGGCGTTGCCCGACATCTTGCTCGTATACTCGGCCAGCGCGTCGTCCTTGTCCTTATAGGTCACGGACTTGACGTTATTCCACGTCTTAAGCTCGGCCTCAAAAGCCTGAACATCGGCCTGATCGGCGTCATCACTAATGAACGCGTTGATGACAACCTGATCCTCGACGGTGCCGATCACGGAGTTCAGCATCGCAGAGCCCATGATGAACAGGCCGATGATAAACAGCGAAAGGAAGATCGTGATGACGGCGCCGAGCGAGGTAGTCCAGTTACGGAAGAAGTGGCTGATTGCCTCTTTGAAGGAGTAGCCCACGTTAGTTGGTGCCATAGTTGCCGTAACCTCCCCTCTCCTGGTCGCGGATGACGTGGCCGCCCTCGAGGGCGATCACGCGGCGGTGCATGCTATCGACCATCTCGCGGTCGTGCGTGGCGACGATCACGGTGGTGCCGGTGCGGTTAATACGCTCAAGCAGCTTCATGATGCCCAGCGAGATCGCCGGGTCGAGGTTGCCCGTGGGCTCGTCGCAGATCAGCAGCGGCGGACGGTTGACCATAGCACGGGCGACGGCAACGCGCTGCTGCTCGCCACCGGAAAGCTGGTCGGGCAGCGAGTCCATCTGATCGGCCAGACCGACCAGGCGCAGCACCTCGGGCACCTGGCTGCGAATGACGCCCTTGGGCTTGCCGATGCACTGCAGGGCAAACGCCACGTTTTCGTAGGCGGTCTTTTGCGGCAGAAGCTTAAAGTCCTGGAACACGGCGCCAATCTGGCGGCGCAGGAACGGAACCTTGCGGTTCTTGATCTTCATGAGGTCCTGACCGGCAACCAGGATGCGGCCGCTCGTCGGCTTGACGTCGCGGTTGAGCGTCGACAGCAGCGTGGTCTTACCCGAGCCGGAGTGACCGACCAGGAAGACGAACTCGCCCGGATAGATCTCGATGTTGATGTCGTCGAGTGCAGGCTTGTTGGGCTGTGCCGGATAGATCTTGGTGACATGCTCCATAAGGATGACGGGCTCGACACCGGCCTGCTTGGCCATCTTCTTGCGGCTGGCCTGCGGATCGATGGGCGCAAACACCGACGTAAAATCGGGGTTGTTGAGCGCGTTATCGAGGCTTGCGACCTCGGCTGCCTGATCGCTCTCGACCACCGGGGCAGCAGGCTGCGTGGGGTCGGGAATAGCGGCAAAGAGACCGGACTGCGCAGGCTGAGGAGCCGGCGTCGCAGGGGCCAAGGGGTCGGGAATGCCGGCCATGGTAGGCTGCGGCGTGGCGGCACCAGCCTGAGGCTGCTCCACGCGAGCGGTCACGGCCTGAACGGGCTCAAAACCCGCCGTGCCGGAAAGCGCGACATCGCTGGTTGGATTGTAGGCAAAGGGATCGGATGCCGGCTGTGCCTGATCTGCCGGCTGAGCGGGGGCCTGAGCAACAGGCTGGCCCTCTGAATCCGGAGTGGCGAAACGACTGCCCTGGACGCCTGCCTGCGTCTTGGGGGCATCATCGCCCGCACCGGAGGTACGGAAGTGGTTACCCACTGGTGCTCCTTATCGTCGTGCGTTTAAACTACATGAGCGCTTAGTATTTTAGCAGCATTAGCTTTGCTGCACATAAGAAGCATGGCCGTGTTTGGGTCCCTCCGGCCGGACACAGGGTTACTTTCCAAATCGTCCTCGGACATGTCGGAGCCTCCGCTGCGCACTACGTGCGGCGGGGGCTCCTCCGTCCTGCGGAAAGATTTGGAGAGTAACCCTGTGCCCGGCCTGCGGCTACTAAGGGGCCGCCGCATTTATCTTGGGGTGCTGCATATACAAAGTTAGAAGGGTCTGAATTGCACTTTGCTGTACTGGGCTCTCTTCCCGGAGAATGCCTCGCTTGGTGCGGCTCAGATTTAGCTGAAATATAAAACAGGGCCGCCCTCTTTGAGGACGCCCCTGTCTGCATTTGAATGCGATTGGCTTGTTGCCGATTGAGCGATGGCTGCTCTAGGCCAAGAACTCCTTGGTGGTCGCCACGATGTTGGCGGCGTCCAGGCCGTACTTGTGCAGGAGCTCGGCGCCCGGGCCGGACTCACCGAAGGTGTCGTTGACGCCGATCTTCTTGAGCGGCGTCGGGCACTGCTCGCACAGGACGTCGGCAACGGCGCTGCCCAGGCCACCGATTACAGAATGCTCCTCGACGGTCACGACGTGGCCGGTCTTGGTGGCGCTCTTGACGATCAGGTCGGCATCGATGGGCTTGATGGTGTGTATGTTGATGACCTCGGCGTCGATGCCCTCGGCAGCGAGCTGCTCGGCGGCCTCGAGAGCCTCGCCGACCATCAGGCCGCAGGCGATGATGGTCACATCGGCGCCCTCGCGCATGACAATGCCCTTACCCAACTCGAACTTGTAGGTCTCGGGGTCGTTGATAACCGGCGAGGCCAAACGGGCGAAGCGCATGTACACCGGACCGTCGCACTCGTAGGCGGCGCGCGTCACGGCGCGGGCCTCCACGTCGTCGGCGGGAACAATCACGGTCATGCCGGGGATGACGCGCATGAGGGCGATATCCTCGCAGCACTGGTGCGTGGCGCCATCCTCGCCCACCGAGATACCGGCATGCGTGGCACCGATCTTAACGTTGAGGTGCGGGTAGCCGATGGAGTTGCGGACCTGCTCAAAGGCGCGACCGGCAGCGAACATGGCAAAGGTGCTCGCGAAGGCAACGCGGCCGGTGGTCGCGATACCGGCGGCGACGCCCATCAGGTTGCTCTCGGCAATGCCCACATCGAAGAAACGATCGGGGCAGGCGGCCTTGAACTTGCCGGTCTGCGTGGCGGCGGCCAGGTCGGCGTCGAGGACCACAAAGTCATCGTGCTCGTTGGCGAGCTCGACGAGGGCCTCGCCGTAGCTTACGCGCGTGGCGATTTTTTTGACGTCTGCCATCCTAGAGCTCCTCTCCGGCGGCCGTGAGCTCTGCCATGGCCTGCTCAAACTGTTCATCGTTGGGGGCCTTGCCGTGCCAACCAACCTGGTTCTCCATAAAGGAAACGCCCTTGCCCTTCATGGTCTCGGCGATGATGGCGGTCGGCTGACCCTTGGTGGCGCGGGCCTCGGCAAAGGCGGCGCGGATCTGATCGAAATCGTTGCCGTCGGCAAGCTCCACCACGTGGAACTTAAAGGCGCGGAACTTGTCGGCGAGCGGCATGGGGTCGTTGACCTCCTCGACGGGGCCGTCGATCTGCAGGCCGTTGTGGTCGACGATCACGCAGAGGTTATCGAGCTGCTGGTTGCCGGCAAACATGGCTGCCTCCCAGACCTGGCCCTCCTCGCTCTCGCCATCACCCAGCAGGGCGTACGTGCGGTAAGTATCGCCCCAGTGCTTGGCGGCAACCGCCATGCCCACGGCGGCGGAGATGCCCTGGCCGAGCGAGCCGGTGGACATATCGACGCCCGGGGTGTCGTTCATGTTGGGATGACCTTGCAGGTGGCTGCCGATATGGCGCAGCGTCTCGAGATCCTCCTTGGGGAAGAACCCACGCTCGGCGAGCACGGCGTACAGGCCCGGAGCGCAATGGCCCTTGGAGAGCACAAAACGGTCGCGATCGGCCTTGCGGGGATCGGCCGGGTCGACGTTCATTTCCTCAAAGTACAGATAGGTCATGATGTCGGCAGCGCCGAGCGAACCGCCCGGATGGCCGGACTTGGCAGCGTGCACGCCGGTGACGATGCCCTTCCTTACCTCGTTGGCAACCTTTTTGAGCTCTTCGTCGCTCATTGTGCCTTCCTTTCATCCTCATTAGACAAAATGCGCACGGCACCGAAGGTAATCCCAACACAGCCGCAATGCACGTACGTCATTCATTATGCTGGAAACTGATGGCTTTACCAGAGTTTTTATCATTATTTGAACAATTTAGCAGGCAGAACCGCTGATGAAACGGTTTATCAATGTGAACGTCTTTTGGATGGAACGCGATCGACCCTACACGCTAATGTCCTTGAATCCCTCGCCGAAGGCTTCCGTAACGTCGGCAACCGTCACGATGGCATGAGGATCGCGCTCGCGCACGATCGTCTTGAGGGTATTGAGCTCTCGACGGCTCACGATGACCATAATCACTGGCTTCTCGGCACCCGAATACATGCCAGTCGCCTTAAACTTGGTACAACCACGACCCAGGCCATACATGATATCGGCAGCGATATCAGGGAACTTGTCCGAGATGATGAGTACCATACGGCGTTTGTTGCCACCATCGACCACGGCATCGATCACGTAGCCGCTAATGACCATCGAAAGGCCTGCATATAGCGCGTTTTCGATTGAAAAGACCGGAGCCGACAGCGCGCATACGGCAACATCGATCGCCATGACGGTCGAGCCCACGGGCAGTGAGGTATTACGCGAGATGATTTGGCCAATCGTGTCCGAGCCGCCGGTGTTGGCGCCGGCGCGCAACACCATGCCGTAACCGATGCCCGTAATAATGCCGCCCCACATGGCAGGGAGCATCAGGTCCGCATCCGCCAGAGGTGCTACAAACGGGGCGAACAGATCAGTAAAGAAGCCCAGCAGCACAAAGCCCGTCGCGGTCTGCACCACGTAGAACATGCCGCCCTCGCGCATAACGACCAACAACAGCAAGGCATTCATCACGATGGTCTGGATACCGACGGGAAGCGACACGCCTCGCGTCGCGCCGACCGCCTGGATAATGGTGGCAAGGCCCGTAACGCCACCGGCAGCAAGGCCGTTGGGAATCAAAAACAGGTCGGTCGCAATAGCGGCCAGAGCGCACCCCAACATGATCTGGGGCAGATCGTGAAAGAAGTTCATCGAAAGAATGCGCTTGATGTCCAGACGATATGCCATGCTGCCTCCCTCAAAAAAGCGCACCCCATCGGATGCGCTTCGAACTTCTTCTTGTATTCGATTCTACCGATTCGCCGAACAAAAACCACCCCTGCGCAGGGTTTATTCTGGATACAAACCCGTCCAACCGTTGGGCTTGGCATCAACTTGAAGCCACCCGATGTTTTAGACCTCCGAGCCTTCTGCATCGGCGTTGCCGGTGGCCCAGCGATGGTAGCCAATAACAAACGGGTCCAGGTCACCATCGTCAAGAACGGCCTCGACATTGCTGGTCTCCACGCCCGTGCGTAGGTCCTTGACCATCTGGTACGGGTAGAGCACGTAGCTGCGAATCTGGTTGCCAAAACCAATCGTGGTCTTGGGTCCGCGAATCTCATCGAGCGCCTCGGCACGCTTCTCGAGCTCAATCTCGTACAGGCGAGCCTTGAGGATCTGCATGCACGCGGCCTTGTTCTGGATCTGGCTGCGCTCGTTTTGGCAGGTGACCACAATGCCGCTGGGAAAATGCGTCACGCGCACGGCGGAGTCAGTGGTGTTGACGCCCTGACCGCCCGGGCCGCTCGCGTGGTACACGTCCACGCGGATGTCGTCGGGACTGATTTCGATGTCGATATCATCGGGTAGCACGGGGATGACCTCGACGCCGGCAAACGTGGTCTGGCGGCGCTTCTTGTCGTCGGTGGGGCTGATGCGCACCAAGCGGTGGACGCCGGCCTCGGCGCGCAGCATGCCAAATGCGTCCTTGCCCTCGACGGTAAAGGTCGCGCGGTCGATGCCGATAACCTCGGCTGCGGGACAGTCGTTGATGGTGACCTTCCAGCCGCGACGCTGGCAGTACTTCATGTACATCTTAAAGAGCATGAAGGTCCAGTCCTGGGCCTCCAGACCACCCTGTCCGGGCTTGATGGTCACAATGGCATCGCCGTGATCGAACTCACCGGTAAACCAGCTCGAAAGCTCAAGCTCATCGATGGCACGGGCCAGGCGCTCAGCCGTGGCTGTAGCCTCCTCGCGAAGGGCGACGGCGTCGGGGTCATCCCCCATCTCCTCGGCAAGCTCCAGCGCGGCGCGGGCATCGGAAAGCTCGCCGCGCGCGGTGTCCACGGCAGCGATATCTTCCTTGGTACGCGCTATCTCCTCCATGGTGGCACGGGCGGCGTCGGCGTCATCCCAAAAGCCAGGGGCAACACTTTTGGCCTCGAGCTCGGTCACGCGCGTGCGCTTTTCGTCCAGGTGGAGATACGACTCGACCTCGCCGAGCCGGTCCGCGAACGCGTCCAGCTCGGCGAGCGTTACCTCTAAAGCCTCAGCCATTAACGATTCCTGCCGTGGCAGTACTTAAACTTCTTGCCGCTACCGCAGGGACACGGGTCGTTGCGGCCCACGTTGACGTACGGATCATCGCTCTCGGACTTGCGATAGGTGGTCACCTTGCCACCGTTGTTGACGGCAGCCGGTCCGCCTTGGACAGCCGTGCGGGCCTGCACCTGCGCCTGCTTGCGCAGCACCGAGTCGCCGTTATCACCATCGACCTCGGCAGGACCGGAGAAGCGCGCGCCCTCGAGCGCGGGCTCCTCCTTGTGCTCCACGGCACGCGGGGCAGCCTTGATCTCGATGCGCAGAACCGTGCGCAGGTAATCCTCATACATGGTATCGACGAGTATCTGGAACGCGCCGTAGGCCTCGGTCTTGTACTCAACCAGCGGGTCGCGCTGGCCAAAGCCGCGCAGGCCGATGCCGGTCTTGAGGTAGTCCATCTCCTGCAGGTAGTTCATCCAGCGGGTATCGATGACGCGCAGCATGACCTGGGTGTTGAGCTCGCGCATCAGGTCCTCGCCCAAGCGCTCGGCCTTCATGTTGTAGCACTTCTCTACGTAAGCCAGGACATCGGCAGCCAGGGCCTCAAAATCCTCGTCGGGGAACTTCGGCGTATCGATGTGACCGGTGAGCTCCACAACCCACTTGCGCAGGCCCTCCAGGTCGCGCTCACCATCGTGGCTGTCCTTGGTGCAGAACTCCTGCACGCAACGGTAGACGGTATCGTGCATGACCTCGGTGATGTGGTCGGTCAGGTCCTTGCCGTCCAGAATCTTATTGCGCTCGGCGTAGATGACCTGGCGCTGCTTGTTCATAACGTCGTCGTACTCAAGGACGCTCTTACGCATGGAGAAGTTGATGCTCTCGACCTTGTGCTGGGCGCTCTCGACGGCCTTGGAGATGATCTTATGCTGGATGGGCATGTCGTCACCCATGTCGGCCGTGACCATCATCTTGGAGACGCGGTCCATCTTGTCGCCGCCGAACAGGCGCATGAGGTCGTCCTCGAGCGACAGGTAGAACTGGGTCTCGCCCGGATCGCCCTGACGACCGGAGCGGCCGCGCAGCTGGTTGTCGATACGGCGGGACTCATGGCGCTCGGTGCCGATAACGGTCAGGCCGCCGGCGGCAAGCACGCGCTCGCGCTCGGCCTTGCAAGTCTCCTTGGCCTCGGCGTTAAACTGCTCGAGCTGCTCGGGCGTCACGTCCTCCATGGTCAGGCCCTCGTACTCCAGGCGCTCGCGCACCAGTTCGTCGGGGTTGCCGCCCAGCAGGATGTCGGTACCACGACCGGCCATGTTGGTGGCGATGGTCACGGCGCCGTAGCGTCCGGCCTGGGCCACGATGTGGGCCTCGCGTTCATGGTGCTTGGCGTTGAGGACCTCGTGTGCGATGCCGCGCTTGGTAAGGGCGGCGGACAGCTTCTCGGAGCTTTCGATGGAGACGGTGCCCACCAGGACCGGCTGGCCCTTGGCGTGACGACGCTCAACGTCGTCGGCGACGGCGTTGTACTTAGCCTGAATGGTGCGGTACACCAGGTCCTCGTGGTCCACGCGCTGCACGGGCTTGTTGGAGGGGATGACCTCGACAGGCAGCTTGTAGATCTCGCGGAACTCGGCATCCTCGGTAAGTGCCGTGCCGGTCATGCCGGAAAGCTTGTCATACAGACGGAAGTAGTTCTGCAGGGTGATGGTGGCGAGTGTCTGGTTCTCCTCGCGTACGAGCACACCCTCTTTGGCCTCGATGGCCTGGTGCAGGCCCTCAGAATAGCGGCGGCCCTCCATGATGCGGCCGGTGAACTCGTCGACGATCTTGACCTCGCCGTTGGTGACCACGTACTGCTTATCGCGGTGGAACATGTACTGGGCCTTCAGCGCCTGCTGCAGGTGGTTGACCAGCTGGCCGGAGAGATCGGCATAGATGTCATCGATACCCAGGCGGCGCTCGATCTTCTTAAGACCGCGCTCGGTGGCGGCGATAGTGTGCTTGGCCTCGTCCATGACGTAGTCGCCCGTGGGCTCGACGTCCTCGGTGGCGGTGAGCATGTCGTGCGACACGTCCTCGCCGCGCTCAAGGCCACGCACGGCACGCGCGAAGTCCTTGTAGGTGCTGGCGGACTTGGTGCCGGCGCCCGAGATGATGAGCGGGGTACGCGCCTCGTCGATCAGGATGGAGTCAACCTCGTCGACGATGGCGTAGTTGTGGCCGCGCTGCACACGCTGCTCGGGGCGGGTAACCATGTTATCGCGCAGGTAATCGAAACCGAACTCGGAGTTGGTGCCGTACGTGACGTCGGCCTGGTAGGCCGGACGCTTGAGCTCGAGCGGCATGTTGTTCTGGAGCAGACCGACGGTCATGCCCAGGTACTTGTAGATGCGGCCCATCCACTCGGAATCGCGCTTTGCCAGGTAATCGTTGACGGTAACGACATGCACGCCCTTGCCGGCGATAGCGTTGAGGTAGCCGGCCAAGGTGGAGACGAGCGTCTTGCCCTCGCCGGTCTTCATCTCGGCGATGTGGCCCTCGTGCAGTGCCATGGCGCCAATGAGCTGCACGTCAAAGTGGCGCATACCCATGGTGCGCTTGGAAGCCTCGCGCACGGTGGCAAAGGCCTCGGGAAGCATGTCGTCGAGCGACTCGCCGTTGGCGTAACGCTCGCGGAACTTATCGGTCTGGGCGCGGAGTTCCTCCTCGGTCATCTTCTCAAACTGGGGCTCAAGACCGTTGATCTGGTCGACGATCTTGTAGTAGCGCTTAAGGTCCTTATCGGATCCAAAGGACAGCAGCTTTGACATGAATCCCATGTGGTTTTCCTTTTTGGCCATCGCCCACGCCGTGCAGCTGCGGGCGAGTTAAACACAGATGATTGTACTTTAGCCAAACAAGGCGCGGCCTATACGGTCGAGCTCGACCGCCACGTAATAACTACGACCAACCTGCCACAATGGGACAGGTTAATTTTGGAGGGTTTATCTGGGCAAACGCCGCCTCTCCGCCATTTGATGCCATGGGGACAGGTTAGTTTGCACTAATCAAAAAGAAAAGGGCCGTGCACCCAAATGGATGCACGGCCCTCATGCCCTGAATGCGAGTGATTCCGCGGCGAGCTATTTACTCAGCAGCCTCGGTGGTCTCGGCCTCGGCAGCGGCCTCCTCGACGGGAGCCTCTGCGGGAGCCTCAGCAGCCTGCTTGGCAGCCTCCTCGGCGAACTTAGCGGCACGCTTAGCCTTCTCGGCAGCCTTAGCCTCAGCGGCGGCCTTGCGAGCGGCCTCGGCCTCAGCAGCCTTGGCGGCCTTGGCAGCCTTGGCCTCCTCGGCCTTCTTGAGCTGGGCGGCAGCGGCGCCACCGAACTTGTCGGCGAAGCGCTGGACGCGTCCACCGGTGTCGACGAACTTCTGCTGGCCGGTGTAGAACGGGTGGCACTCGTTGCAAAGCTCGACCTTCATCTCGGACACGGTAGCGTGCGTCTTGAAGGTGTTGCCGCAGGAGCACGTCACCGTGCACTCGACATACTGGGGATGGATACCCTGCTTCATGGTAGGACTCCTTATTGGTCAGGCGCTGGTTACCGATCAGCGCATAAGGCGTCTTGGTTTCCGACCAAGACAACAAACTCGGCTATGGTACCACGGCGCCGCGTGTCCCACAAAAGGTTCACGGTCTTTTCGGAACGACACGAATCTGACCCATCGAAACACATCTCCACCGTTCCTTCAACTGGGAAAATGCCG
>NZ_JBCOIG010000014.1:49763-56878 GCF_040926405.1 Collinsella aerofaciens | reverse complement strand
TTTCAGAAGAGACCATCCCGTCGAAAGCGAAATCTGTGAAGTCCCTCACCTCTTTTGCAAAGCGCTCAGCCCAGCTTGCCGCCGGCTTTGTCTGCGCTATCGCCCTTGCCGCTGGCGCGCCCACCGTCGCCGGCGCCCAAGTGCTCACGACCGACAATGTTTGCGGCAAAACCGCCGATGCGCGCGGCATCACGGCCGAAAACCTGCCCGATATCGATGCGACCAATGCCCTCGTCATGGGCAAAGACGGCACCGTCTACTATGGGCGCGGCGCCGATGAGCAGGTCAAGATTGCCTCGATCACCAAGGTCATGACCGCAATCCTAACCGTCGAGAATTGCAAGATGGACGAGAAGGTCACGGTGAGCAACGCCGCAGTCACCGTGGGCAATTCGACCGCCGGCTTGCTCGAAGGCGACAAGCTTACCGTGGAGCAGGCGCTGCGCGGCCTGATGATTCCCTCGGGCAACGACGCCGCCATCGTGCTCGCCGAATATGTGGGCAAGAAGATCGACCCTAAGACCAAAGACGCCGAGGCCACATTTGTGAAGGCCATGAACGAGCGCGCTAAGAAGCTCGGCTGC
Source organism: Collinsella aerofaciens (assembly GCF_040926405.1). Taxonomy (GTDB): domain Bacteria; phylum Actinomycetota; class Coriobacteriia; order Coriobacteriales; family Coriobacteriaceae; genus Collinsella. The sequence continues at coordinate 56,294 of NZ_JBCOIG010000014.1, read as the reverse complement.
ACCGGTACGCTTTTTGAAAACCCGCATGGTCTGGACTTTGATGAGTGGGCTGGCGATATGCACTCAACCGCACACGACGTAGCGCTGATGATGCAGGAGGCCATGAAAAACGACACGATCCGCGAGGTCGTAGCGAGCGAGGATTCCTGGATCGAGGCCACGGGCGCCGACGGCACCGACCATTCGCATTCCATGGACACGCATAACTATTTGCTGGGCCAAGATGGCAACATCGGCGGCAAGACCGGCACCACCGACGACGCGGGCTATTGCTTTACGAGCGCCTACAACCGCGACGGCGACGAGATCTACACCGTCGTTTTGAACTCCACCACCACCGACCAGCGCTTTACCGATACCGCAACCCTTGCCAATTGGTACTACGGTCACAAGGCGGCGGTCGCAATCGCCAACACGCAGGAAAAGACCGCCAACGGCAACCCGCTTATGGCGCGCATCAGTCAAACCGACTGGACGGATAAGACGATCGACGCCACGCTCGCCGATCCTACGGCGCAAGCGACCGTGTTTTCCCTTGCCGGCGAGGTGACCGAAAAGGTTAGCTACGACGATCTTTCGGGCACGGTGCATGTTGGCGACAAGGTAGGCAGCGTTACGCTCAAGCAGGACGGCACCAAGGTCGCCGTCATGGACCTGGTTGCCGACGAGGAAGGCACAGGGCCGAATCCCATTGAATGGCTCCTCGTGAAGCTCGACCGCCTGGGCCGCCGCATCGACAACCGGCCACTCACGGCAGAGAGCGAGACCGTAGCCAAGGCGCCCGAGGTGTAGGGCTGGGGGAACATTACATTTGAGATTGGAGAGGCGTCCAACGGGCGCCTCTTTTTGAATACCTCTTAAACGGGATGCGTCAGAATCACCAAAGCGACATTGCTAGCCGTTTACCTTCGCTGTGTCTTTTCGGACCTTGAAAACGGGTCCACCGGGCATGCTAGTAGATCCTTTCGACCTCCTTGGTCAAGGCCCTGAAAAGGTCCCCAGCTGAGGGGTCTGCCCCAGGACACAGCGATTGCCAGGCACCCGTTTCTCCGATGGTGCCCGCACTCGTCATAACAAGATCGTCGCTCCGCCTGCGAATGGAGACACTAACGGAGCGGCCATTATGGAACCCATGGATATCGACTTTATTTATGCGCCCATCAGCTAGATAACTAATCATGACATTGATGCTGTCACCATACTCCGGCAATTCGAAGCCGTGGGAATCCATCAATAGCTTCACGTCCTGATGGTAAATGCGGGCCTCGACGACATTCTTGGGCATCTTCCCCGTCTTTGTTGGAGAGCAAAAGCTGATGCTTGGCTCCTCTTCGCTCATGCCTCGGTCAAACCTAAGCATGCACGGGCATACCGACTCAATGGTTCGCAAGGCGTCCGCCGCGACCTTTTCCTCGGTAAACATCTCCACGTCGATGCCGTTTTCTTCCATATAGGCACGGTTTTTACGTTGAAGCTCTAGCCGAGCCGCAGCCTCCCCATCTCCACGCTGTTCCCAATTTCCGGAGTCGGCGACATTTCGATCGAATGTAGAATCAACGGAACATGGCGCTTGCTGTTGAGTCTGATCACTGTCGCCGAGACGCCTTAGCTCGGAGCGTCTCATCAGTAGTGTCACAATATCAAACAGCCAACCAAATCCAAAAAGGCCAAAGGTAAAGAGATATAGAAAGAAGCTACCCCACATCCGTGCATACGCCCTATGAGCGCCCGACCACCCAAGAAGGAAGCATAGCAAAAGCGCCTTGTTTGCCCTGTCAACCGACGTAATCTCTCGAGTGAGAGATTTCTGTTCAGGCTTCGCCAAAGGTGTAATTTCATGCGATGAAACAGTAATTGAGGACGTCCTTGACGCCGAGCTCCGAGCGCCTGATTTAGCAACGGCGCGAGCGACATCCCCAACTCCGACGGTCGTTCTGCTGTATACGGCATTGTAAGCAGCCTTCTTCGGATTTTTGATCCACCCCATGCCCTTCTTACCATAGCCGGGGATTATCGCCCGCTTTACCGCGCGCTTCGCTCTGCCGGTCGTTCTTGCCTTGAGTGATGTCTTTAGATTCGGCTTACGCAGCCCGACCTTTACCATATTTCTACTCCATCCCCTCGGAACCCCACACCGGGGTGCACGAGCACGCCTGGGTCTCCCCGTTTTCAAGCGCCCCGTGTTTGCCTAATGTTCACGCCCTTTCGGACTCTAATCCCCAGCTGCCATTCTTGATAATAAAAAAGGGCCCCAAATGGGACCCTTCTTCAAAGTCATACTGGCGGAGAGCTGGGGATTCGAACCCCAGATGCCCTTTTGGGGCATACTCGCTTAGCAGGCGAGCACCTTCGGCCTCTCGGTCAGCTCTCCGTAACAGCCGTTCTATAGTAACCAAACAGCCGAAGTTGGGCAAGGGGAATTTTGAGGCGTTTCCTCTTTTACCTCTCTTTTACCAGTAAACGTCTCAGTCAATCATCTCAACCTGTAACATCTGCAGGCCGTAATCCCCTCCAGATGTTACAGGTTGAGACAAAGATACAAGGACGGCCCCAGCGACAGCGCGGACAGCCCATTCTTTATTAGTCCTCTCGAACGGTCTCCAACAGATAATCGCGCATGTATGGAATTGCAAACGAAACACGGCCATAGCCCGCGGGCTCAATCAACCCCGCATCGATCAGACGCTTGCGATATGACCCAACTTTGTTCGCCGACAAACCCATCTTCTTGGCGATATCGCCGTTGGCGATATCGACGCCCTCGCATTGAGCCATCGCCGCGAGATACTGAAACTGCCGTTCCGACACCCTGCGCAGCGCTGGGGCAATCACCATAGCATTAAAGCTATCAAGAGCCGCCTGGATACCCTTACGAGCCGCCTCTTCGCTCACGCTCTCCGCCCCACTGCGCGCAGCAACCTGCCAAGCGTAATATCCGACCAGCTGGACCATAAAGGGATAGCCTGCCGAAGCTTTTGTTAATAGCTCAGCGGCACCTTTGTCGAGCTCCTTGCCCGCTCGTCTCATCGTATCCTCAAACGATCCGCCAACTTCAAAATCGGAAAGCCGAGTAAGTTCAACATGTTTGGCTCGCTGAAGGAACGTCAACGTATCATCCACCACCACGCCATCTACCGATGTCGGCAGCCCGGCGAAAGCGAAAGCGACATTCGCTCCTTGGCGGATCAAGAGCTGCATCTCATTGCCTAGCTCGCGCATTTCCTCAGTTGAGGCATCCTGGATCTCGTCGAGCGTAATGAGCAGACCACCGCGCTTCGCAGCATCGTACATCGCCTCGCCCAGATGAGAGGCCGACTTCGACATCTCCATGGAGCCAAGGCTGACCCCTAAAATCGATGGGGAAATCGAGATTGATTCAAGACGAACGTTTCGCTGCAGAGCCTCGAGGATTCTATTGCAAAAACCAGCATTGGAGGCAACGTCAACGACCTCGAATCCTTTTTTGCGTGCAAGGTCACCCAATGCATTAAGGAGCACCGTTTTACCTGTGCCTCGGACGCCCGAGATGCGCATGAGTCGATCGGGGGCACCAGGACCATTCTCAAGAGCCTCGGCAAAGTCATCCAAAACAGTGTCCCGTCCGATAAGCTCAGGCGGATTCATGCCCGCCGTTGGCTTAAAGGGGTTAACAGCTTTCGTCATTCTGCCCTCCTCTGCTAGTTTTAACAACTTTAACAAAGTTTAGCAACTTTAGCAGAGTTTAACAGTTTTAGCAGGCTCGGCGGCTTTATGCCTTACCAATCCTGCCGGGTCCTCCCGCCCGCGCCGATACAAATAGCGCGGTGCGGCCCCTCTATATCGCCCCTACCCCAGCGAGCGGTTGAGGGAGCCGAGCTCGTCGTTGCCCATGGTGCGCCACATTTGGAAGATGCAACCGCGTGCCAGGAAAAAGAAGCCGTTGTCGACCAGTTGCACAGCGGCATCTGCCAGCTGATTCGTCACGGCGGACACTGGCGGCAACTCAAGTCCAGCCTTGCGGATAGTCTCGCCCGCTTCCTCGAACGTCGGAGGCTCGCTAACGCCCATCTCGTTCATAAGGCCCTGCATTTCTTCCAGCGCGCTACTGCCCGACTCCTCGCCGCGCGGCACGAGACGGTAACAAGCCAGCGCCAGGTCGAGCTGATCGCAATTCCAATAGGCAAACGCCAAGCGATAGAACAGGTAGCCGATTGCAGAACGATCGCTGGCAATACGTAGGCCGTGGCGCGCCACCTCGATAATCTCGTCAAAGCGCTCCAGACGCGCAAGCACGTTGATGAGCGCAAAGTGCGATTGCATGGACGAGCGCGCCAGATCGTAAAGATGGCGCACCTCGGGCAGCGCTCGTTCAAAGTCCTCTTGCTCGGCGTAAAAGCTGCAGATCTCGTGCTGGGCAAAGTACAGCGCATCGGGCGCACGAAGGATTCGCACAGAGCGGTCTTCTTCCAACACCGGTAGCACCATGCGCACCAGCTGGTTATCGCAAAACTGCGTTTGAACCGGACCTGTCGCCAAAAGCTCGGCGACGGCGCACTTAGCCTCCAACTCCTCGACAAGACGGGAAAAGCCTTCAAAAGCACCTGTACGGTCGACTTTTGCCTGCTCGCGCAATTCAACAACACGGGCCACGTATGGGTCATCGTCCTCTTCCATGACCTCCAACTCGTCAGCCTTATCGGCGAGCAGCAGATCGCGCAGCGCCGGCGGCAGTGTGCGATGGTCATCACGCGGACGAGCATGAACCTCCGCAGGCTCAATCGTCTCCGGAGCGGTTGACTCATACGCCTCAAGCACACGCTTGCACGGCATATCGTCCATGTCCATGCTCTCAAGATCCTTGGCGACAGGCACGCAATCGGCCAGATAGGCCGCGCGCCCAAAGAAATACGTTGCGACAACGCGCTCGCCCTGCTCACTGTCGGGAGCAGCAATCTGCACATAGCAGCGCGTGATGCAGGTGCCCGCGGCAAAACACGCTGCCGCAAGCGTGAGTGCCACGCGCGCATCGTGCTCCGCGGCCCAGATCGCACGCGTGTCCTCTTCCAGCTCGCGCCAGGCGTCATCTTGAGCGTCGTATTCACGTTGCGGCATGGCATTCACGACAGAGTGCCCAAACCGAACGAGCATAATCCCCTCGGCAACATTTGCCCGATAGGTATAGTCGAGCCGCGTGACCACGTTGAGCGCCTCGACAATACGCGCGAAGCGGGTACGCACATCCCACTCACCGCCCGGCTGGCAAGCCACCGTACCCGGTTTGCCCCACGGGTTATCGCTCGAGGTCGTATCGAGCAGTCGGGGAACATCGTTGGTCGTCTTGGCGATATGCCACGCATCAAAGAGCGCGCAGCCCTCAAGGCTCGGCGAGGATGCCGCAGGGGCCAATCCGGCCCCGATGCGCTCGAGGATGCCGGAGAGGCGGTTGAGACGGCACTCGATGGCAAGCAGCATGTCAATCTCGCCCTGGTCCAGCAGGCTACGATCAAAATTGAGATAGAACAGCTTCGACCGGTCGATGCGCGCTAGGCTCATTTCGGACTTGGCGGCAATGGTGCGCAGACGGGGCAAGTCGACCTCGCTCATAAGGGCGGCGGCATAACGCTCGATACCGCTCGGATTCTCGGCATGGTCAACGCGGTAGAGCAGCGTCTCGATAGCGTCAGGTAGCGGTGCCGTGTTAAAGCCCAAAAACACCTCGACCGGCTCGGGCAACTTTACGAGCTTGATCTTGTCGACAACGTTTTGCATGTCCGCATCGAGACCGTCGGCGTCCGCCGTGTTCGCAACAGCGCTTTCGGAGTTGGCAAATATCACGTAGCGCAGGAACATCGATGCCATGAACTCGCCGTAAGGAAGGGAGCGGGCCGAATTCCATGTATCGTGATCGGACTGCTCGCGCATGGGGCCTTCGGGAGAGCCGACGGTTCGCGCGCACGTACGCATTGCACCGCTGGCTTCCCTTACCATAATCTCACCAATACTGGAATCCGACTCGTCAAGGACCAGTTCCATGTCGGGATCGTTGGGCAGCGGAGCCTCGCTAACGGGGCGGTCCACCTTGTACACCTCACCCGAAACGCTTACGTAGCCCAAAAGCGACACATGACTTTTGCCAACGAATTCGACGACATAACAAGATTCATGCTGGTCCTCGCCAAAGAGTTTCCAGACCACGCCATATGAGCGTCCCGCAGGCTGCTCGGGCATCGCCGGAAAGCGCTTCTTGGGATCGAGAAACCTGAGCTTGTATGTCGGACGCTCTGCCACGAAGTATCACCCTGATCGGTCGTTGAGAGAAGGAGTGGTCGCGGATAGGCCGCGATACCTACTCGGAATCTTACACGAGTCGATAAGAAATCGTCCGCTTCACGCCCGCGCCTCGACCGAGGTTCGAATCCATGCAGTGCTTACGTAAAAGAAAAGCCCCCGTTGCCGGAGGCTTCAAGTTCAATTGGTGCGGCGTATAGGATTCCGCGCATCCGCTGCGCGGATCCGCACCGGCTTCGCCCGCCTGCCGGCGCGCTCGCCCGC
>NZ_JBCOIG010000014.1:34482-49664 GCF_040926405.1 Collinsella aerofaciens | reverse complement strand
CTCAATTGGTGCGGCGTATAGGATTCGAACCTATGACGTTCTGATTCGTAGTCAGACCCTCTATCCAGCTGAGGTAACGCCGCAACGCACGGATTATTATGCACGTGACCCCTCGATGGGTCAAGCGACAATTTGGAAAAATTTTACGAAGTGATGATTAAGATGCTCGCGCCTCGACCGAGGTTCGAATCCGTGCGGTGCCGGCGTAAAAGAAAAGCCCCCGTTGCCGGAGGCTTCAAGTTCAATTGGTGCGGCGTATAGGATTCCGCGCATCCGCTTCGCGGATCCGCACCGACTTCGCCCGCCTGCCGGCGTCCTCGCCCGCTCGCTAAAAACGCTTCGCGTTTTCTTGACGCTCGCGCCTCGACCGAGGTTCGAATCCATGCGGTGGCGGCATAAAAGAAAAGCCCCCGTTGCCGGAGGCTTTAAGTTCGATTGGTGCGGCGTATAGGATTCGAACCTATGACGTTCTGATTCGTAGTCAGACCCTCTATCCAGCTGAGGTAACGCCGCAGCGCAAGACATATAAAACCACTTTAGCTTATTGGAGTCAAGCTCAATCTCAAACTTTTTTGTGAAACGCAGTTTTGTCATGCTGCTCCGCATATACCGCCGTTCCCCGTACGATCGATTGGCTTTTCGATCACGTCAAACTTGGCATCAAGTTCCCTCAGGAGCGATCTCACCCGCTGGGCACAATCATAATCGGCAAACGAGATGCTCAGCATGCGCGCGACCTGGTTGGAAGTCCCAACTCCATAGAAGTGCTCCAGCGCCACAAGCCCCACGTGCGTCACAAAGGTCTCGACCACATGCGGCGACTCCTCAAAACACCATTGTGTCAACGGACCCTCACTCGTCTGCCGAAGCACCAGGCCACCCATGCCAGACGGCTCACACGTTACAAGCAGGTACTCCCCACCCTCGTCGCTCTCAAACAAAACCACCCGATCATCAAACAGCTCCATCGCGTCCCCTTTCTCTCGCTCTTATTTAGCAAAAGCATAACAGGTAGATAGCTGTATACAGAACAGTTGTTCGTGTGTTTTCTATTGAGCTGTCCGCACGGCATGGTATGGACCTGCGCACGAAATAGGGCGCCCCCGAAGGAGCGCCCTTGCATATCCCCTATGCAGCCAAGTTACGCGACCGGCTCGATCTTCTCGAGACCGCCCATGTAAGGACGCAGAACCTCGGGGATCGTGATGGTGCCGTCGGCGTTCTGGTAGTTCTCCAGAATGGCAGCCATGGTACGACCAGCCGGCAGGCCGGAACCGTTAAGGGTGTGCAGGTAACGCGAGCCCTTGAAGTTCTCGGGGTCGCGGTACTTGATGTTGGCGCGGCGGGCCTGGAAGTCGCCGCAGTTGGAGCAGGAGCTGATCTCCTTGTAGGCGTTGTAGCTCGGCAGCCAGACCTCGACGTCGTAGGTCTGACGGGCAGAGAAGCCCAAGTCGCCGGTGCACAGGCTAATCACGCGATACGGAAGGCCAAGCTGCTGCAGCAGGTACTCGGCCTCGGCGGTCATGCTCTCGAGCTCCTCGTCGGACTCCTCCGGCTTAGCGAACTTGACCATCTCGACCTTGTCGAACTCGTGCTGACGGATGATGCCGCGGGTGTCGCGACCGGCGGAACCGGCCTCCTCGCGGAAGCAGGGGGTGAAGGCGGTGTAGCGGCGCGGCAGGGTGTCGGCGTCGAGGACCTCGCCGGCGTGCAGGTTGGTAAGCACGACCTCGGCGGTGGGGATCAGGAAGTTGTCGCCCGAGACGTGGTAGGCGTCGTCCTCGAACTTTGGCAGCTGACCCGTGCCAAACATGGTCTGACGCTTGACGACGATGGGCGGCCACCACTCCTTAAAACCACGGCTGGTGTGCGTATCGAGGAAGAAGTTGATAAGGGCGCGTTCCAGGCGGGCGCCAGCGCCACCGAGAACGGTAAAACGGCTGCCGGAGAGCTTGTTGCCGCGCTCGAAGTCGAGGATGTCCAGATCGGTGCCCAGATCCCAGTGCGGCTTAAAGTCGAAGTCGAACTCGCGCGGGGTGCCCCAGCGGCGACGCTCGATGTTCTCGTCCTCGTCCTTGCCGTACGGCGTGGCCTCGCAAGGAATGTTGGGCAGGTGAGCCATGAAGTCGTACTGCTCCTGCTCGAGGGCAGTACGACGCTCGGCCAGACCGTCAATCTTCTCGTTGACGGCGCGCACGGCCTCCTTGGCAGCCTCGGCCTCGTCCTTCTTGCCCTCCTTCATCAGGGCGCCGATCTTCTTGGACTCGGCATTACGCGTAGCCTGGAGCTCCTCGACCTCGGTGATGACGGCACGGCGCTCGTCGTCGAGCTCAAAGAACTTCTCGCGATCCCAAGACGTCTGGCGGTTAGCCATGGCGACATCGATGGCATCGGGATTCTCGCGAACAAACTTGATATCAAGCATTAGATCCTCCGGCGATATACATTCCATTTAGGTTGCAACCTTGTACATGTATGGGCAAGTATATACTTATGAGCGTTTACGACCCAACTCAACTACGCAAGAAGGCACCCAATGGACGCAGTTTTTTCCTTTTTGTTTGGCACCCGCACCGGTTTTGCCATCCTTTTCGCCGGCGGCATCCTGTTATTTGCGATTCTTGCCTTTGTAATGGAGAAGCGTACCCATAAGATGTACGTCGACCGCGGACCCAAGTCCGAGGATGAGGAAGACGGCTTCTGGGACTAACCTGCCAAAAAGGGACAGGTTTATTTTGGTCGGTTTTATCTGGGCAAACGCAAGCGCCCCGCAACTGGAATTGAGCCAGTTGCGGGGCGCTTTTTGCTATAGAGATAAAACCGCAGGAAAACCAGCCAAAATAAACCTGTCCCTAAATGGAAGGTTTTACTGAAGGGTGGCGTCGATGGCCTTGACCAGGGCGCTGCGCATGCCGGCATCCTCGAGCGCGATGACGCCCTTGATGGTGGCGCCGCCGGGCGAGCATACGGCATCCTTCATCGCCGCAGGATGCTGGCCAGTTGCAAGCTGCAGCTTTGCCGTACCCAGCACCATCTGGCTCACAATGCGATAGGCATCGGCACGCGGGATACCGTGCTTGACCGCCGCATCGCCCAGGGCCTCGATTGCCATAGCGACAAATGCCGGAGCGCAACCACCCACCGTGCCGCCCACAAACAGCAGGCTCGTATCGAGCTCGACCACCGCACCGAGCTTGCCAAGCAGATCAAGCACCACTGCGCTCTGCTCATCACTAAGCGTGGAAGCCTTCTCGCAAGCGATGACGCCCTCGTCCACCGAAACCGGTGTGTTGGGCACCGTCGAGATATGCGCAACGCCCGGCAGGACCTGCTCCCACTTGGCACTGTCCCAGGTCCAGGCAACCGACAGAACGACCTTTTTGGCAAGAGCATCCTTGAGCGGGGCGAATACCTTCTCGATCATGTACGGTTTGACCGCAGCGACCACGATATCGGATGCGGCGACGACCTCGGCGGCATCGTGGCAGGCGACCATGCCGCGCGCCTCGCAGCGCTCAACCAGTGCGTCGTAGCGACCCGCACAGGCGCACATGTCGCTCGCAGCTACACCGGCAGCGATCCAGCCATCGGCCATAGCGCTCGCCATATTGCCAAAACCGACAAATCCAATCTTCATATCGCATAGTCCTTTCAGACACATTCCTCAAAACGAAAGGTATTGTCCCACGCCATTGTTTCGTATTGCCGACCTATTTGTGATACGGCTCGCCACGGCTGATCTTGCAGGCACGGTAAATCTGCTCTAGCAGCACCACACGCGCCAGGTTATGCGGCAAGGTAATGTGTCCAAAGCTGAGCATCTCGTCGGCGCGGGCGCGCACCTCATCACTCACGCCGTCCGAACCGCCGATTACAAAGGCAATGTCGCTGCTGCCTCGCAGCATAAGATCGTCGAGCCGCGCCGAGAGCTCCTCACTCGAACGCTCCTTGCCCTCGATAGCCAGCAGGATCACATGCGCCCGAGACGGCAATGCAGCAAGAATTGCCGCCCCCTCCTTGTCGCGCGCGGCATCCACGCCGCCCGCCTTAGCCGGGTCGATATCGGCCACCTCGCGGATATCAACCTTGGCATAGGCACCTAGGCGCTTGGTGTACTCAGCGCACGCGTCCTTCCAAAAGCGCTCCTTGAGCTTACCGACGCAAACGACGGTGTATTTCACGCGCGTCTACTCCTTCGAATCGTTTTGAACTTTGCTGGCGGTCAGCATCTGCTCGAACATCGAGGCCGACTGCGAAAAGTCGCTCGGCAGCACGACCGTCGAGGTTTTACCCGTGCGAGCGAACTCCGTCATCATCTCGGACCACTGCGTAAACATGAACAGTTGGTTGGCCTCGTCATTGCCGACACCCGTCTCTTGGATGATCTCGAGCGAATCTTTGATACCCAGCGCGATGGCCTTGCGCTGGTTGGCGATGCCCTCGCCCGCCTTTTCCATTGCCTCGGCCTCGGCGGTCGCCTCGGTGACGCGCTTGATGCGGTCGGCCTCAGCGAGCTCCTGTGCCGCAGCGCGCTTGCGCTGGGCAGCGTTGATGTCGTTCATGGAGTTCTCGACCTCGGTCGGCAGCGCGATTTTGGTGATGAGTGTCGACACGAGGGTGAAGCCGTAGGCAGCCATCTGCTCGGACACGGTGGCATTAACGTCCTTGGCGATGTCATCCTTCTTGGCAAAGACCTCATCGAGTGTGTAGACGGGAATCGAAGAGCGCAGAGCGTCGGTGATGAAGTCACGCATCTGGTCGACGGGCTCCTGCAGCATATAGTAGCTCTTGTAGATGCCCGAATCTGCCGGGCCGGCGCCCATGTCATAGCTCACGTGGTACTGAGCAGAGACCTCAAGGCCGATGGTCACGTTGTCCTGGGTCTTAACGTCGATGCCAAAACCGTTTTTCATGGTGCGCAGACTCACCGTGGCGGCCTTGCGGTCGATCACGGGCACCTTCATGTGGAAGCCCGCGTTGACGATGCGGTTAAACTTGCCCAGACGCTCAATGATCACGGCATGCTGTTGTTCAACGACATAGCAGACGTTAGGAAGCAGCAGCAACAGGATGATGATGGGAATCAAAAGGCTGGTAAGGGCGGCGATGATACCGGACAACAGCATGGTCTCTCCTCTGATAGGCACACGTTGGCACTAGGATACCCGCACGAAGCAGCAACATGACATCAACAAGAGGCCCATAACAAAAAAGCTCCCATTGCTGGGAGCTCTTTCATTTAATGGTGCGGGCGAAAGGACGTCCGCGTATCCGCTTCGCGGATCCGCACCGGCTTCGGCCGCCTGCCGGCGTCCTCGCCAGCTCGCTAAAAACGCTCCGCGTTTTCTTTACGCTCGCTCCTTCACAGGTTCAAGTCCCTGTGATGGGCCCATAACAAAAAAGCTCCCATTGCTGGGAGCTCTTTAATTTAATGGTGCGGGCGAAAGGACTTGAACCTTCATGGGGTTGCCCCCATACGGACCTGAACCGTACGCGTCTGCCAATTCCGCCACGCCCGCGTGCAGAAATTAGAATAACGGAGCGCCACCACGAACGCAAGAACTATTTTTGAAAAAGTTTGCAGGCATTCTCCCAAGCGGCTTGCGCGATTGCCTCAGCATCCTCGCCGGTACGATCGACACGGTCGTTGACCAGCGTGTTTGCCGTAATGGAGATCATTGCGGGCTCGCATTCAAGACCGCGGATGGGCTCCGGAGCCATATACGGGCAATCCGTCTCGAACAAAATTCGATCGAGTGGGGTTGCCGCAAATGCCTCGCGCACATCGTCGTTGCGCTTAAAGGTGGCCGCACCGCCATAGGCGATATAGCAGCCCAAATCCACAAAGCGCTCCATCGTGGCGCGGTCCTCGCCAAAACAGTGCAGCACACAACCAGCCTGGGGCACACCCACCTCGCGCAGTACGTTGTACGCATCAACGTGCGAGGTGCGCTCCCCATCCGAGTCCTCGTGACGCAGGTGCAGCTCCACCGGCACATTGCGGCGCACGGCAAGCTCGAGCTGGCGCGCCATGCAATCAATCTGCACGTTATGGGGTGCCGGCGCGATATCGTCGTCATAGTCCATGTGATAGTCCAGGCCGATTTCGCCAATACCGGCGCATAAGGGGTCATCAAGTGCGGCAACGACCTGTGCATGAACGTCGTCGGTATAGTCCGGCGCGCCATACGGATGCACGCCGGCAAGATACTTGATCTGCGGGATATCCTGCATCGGAAGAATCTCACGCACCAGCCAGTCGCTATAGTCCGCCACGCTGCGCTTGTCGGCAATGGGGTCGAACATCGTCACCAACAGGTCGACGCCCGCGGCTTTGGCACGCAGGAGCGTCTCGGGCACATCCTTGCCCCAAAACGAAAGCAGATGTGCATGCGTGTCGGCAAGCGGCGCCAAGGGCACGGGACAAGCAACCGTCTTCTTTTTCTTGGTAAACGTCACGCGTTCGGCATTAGGCATCATGGATTAGCTCCCGGGCCAGACGGACAAAGTCGGCAACATCGAGCGTCTCGGCGCGCGTGGTGGGTGCGATACCGCAAACCTCAAAAGCGGCATCGAGCACGTCCTTGGCAAAACCGTTGGCGCTCATGGAATTGCGGATGGTCTTGCGACGCTGAGCAAATGCAGCATCAATCACGCGGGCCACAAATTCGCGATCGAGTCCTTCGGGTACCACGCCGTCAACACGGTCGATACGCACGACGGCCGAGTCCACGTGCGGCGCCGGCATAAAGCAACGCGGCGGCACCTCAAAGCGACCCGTCACCTGCGCATACAGGCCGAGCTTTGCCGTATAGCCGCCATAGGTCTTGTTGCCCGGCACTGCGGCAATGCGATCGGCAACCTCCTTTTGCACCATGACGACGGCGCGCTTGAGCGCGGGCATCGTCTGGAAGAACTGCAGGATGATTGTCGCCGCCACGTTATAGGGCAAGTTCGCGACAAATACCGTGGGCTCGCCGCCGGCGGCCTGCTCAATCTGCTCCGGGCCCACCTTAAGCGCGTCGCCCATGATAAAGCGGAAGTTGGCGTAGTCGGCGGCGTGAGCATCGAGCACCGGCTCGAGCTCGGGATCTGCCTCAATCGACGTAACGCACGCCGCCTCCTGCAGCAGGGCCAACGTCAGCGTGCCGCAACCCGGGCCGACCTCGAGCACGCGCTCATCGCCCGCAAGCTCAGCGAGCTCACAGATACGTTCGATCACATGGTTGTCGATCAGGAAGTTCTGGCCCAGGCGATGCTTGGTCGCAAGGCCAAACTCCTCTAGCAGCTCCCTAGTTGCCGTGGGGTTTGCCAAAGGCGAAGTTGTCATGGTTGCCTCCTTAACATGGTGGCTGCATCGTAAAGCAAAAGGGCATGGACCGTTGCGGCCATGCCCTTACAGCTAAACAGCAAATTGCCGATATGGCGCGCAGCGGCTTAGCCCAGACGCGGGAACAGCGGCTCGCCCTTCTCGACGGGCTGACCACCGGCAAGCAGGCCCCAAGCGCAAATGCCCTTGAGGTCGTCGCTCGCGGCCTCGTCCTCGCAGGACAGGCGGCGCAGGGCCTCGGCAGAAGTCTGGGGCATGAGCGGCATCAGCAGGTGAGCGGCAATGCGGATGGCCTCGAGCAGGTTGTAGATCACAAACGCCAGCTCGTCAGCCTTGGCCTCGTCCTTGGCAAGCGCCCAGGGCTCGGAGTCCTCGATGTAGTGGTTGGCGGCATGGATGAGCTCCATGACCTCGTCCTTAGCTCCACCATAATCGAGCACGTCCATCTTGGCCATGTAGCGCTCGACCAGACCATCGGCGATCTTTGCCAGCGGGTTGTCGAACGCATCGAACGATGCGGGCTTGGCGGGCGCGCAACCATCAAAGTACTTGCCGCTCATGTTGAGCGAACGCGAGATAAGGTTGCCCCAACTGTTGGCCAGGTCGGCGTTGTAGACCTGCTCCATGCGATCGAAGCTGATGGCACCGTCGGTGCCGGGGACGACGTCGGTCATAAAGTAGTAGCGATAGCCCTCGACGCCCAACATGTCGATAACGTCCTGCGGAGCGATGGCGTTGCCGCGGCTCTTGGACATCTTCTCGGCCTTGCCGGTCTCGGCATTGCGCACGGTCAGGAAGCCGTGGGCAAAGACGTGCTCGGGCAGGGCCTCGCCGATGGCCATGAGCATGGCGGGCCAAATGACGCAGTGGAAGCGGATGATGTCCTTGCCCACGATGTGGAACTGCGCGGGCCAGCGATAGGCCAGCTCGGCACGCGCCTCGTCGGTGTCGACACCGTAGCCGACGGCCGTCATATAGTTGAGCAGCGCATCGAACCACACGTAGGTCACGTGACCCTCGTCAAACGGGACCTGAATGCCCCAGTCAAAGCTCGTACGGCTCACGGAAAGGTCATTAAGGCCGCCCTCGACAAAGCTACGTACCTCGTTCATGCGGAACGCAGGCTCGACAAAGTCGGGGTGCTCGTCGTAAAGCTTGAGCAGCTTGTCCTGGAAAGCGGAAAGCTTAAAGAAGTAGGACTCCTCCTGCACGCGCTCAAGCGGACGGTGGCAGTCAGGGCACAGGTGCTGGCCGACGCTGCCGTACCCCTCGTCGCCCTTCTGGACCTGCGTATCGGTGAAGTAGGTCTCGTCAGGCACGCAATACCAACCGTCGTAGCTGCCCTTATACAGGTAGCCGGACTCCTTCATGCGCTCCCACAGGTACTGCACGGCATGATGCTGGCGCGGCTCGGTGGTGCGGATGAAGTCGTCGTTGGAGATCTCGAGCTTGCTCCAAAGCTCCTTGAAGTGCGGAGCCTGGCTGTCGGTCCACTCCTGCGGCGTCATGTTGTGCTTGGCTGCGGCCTCGGCGACCTTCTCGCCGTGCTCGTCCATGCCGGTCAGGAACTTGACGTTATAGCCGGCGGAGCGACGATAACGGGCCTGAACGTCGGCGATGATGGTGGAATAAGCCGTGCCCAGGTGCGGATCGGCGTTGACGTAGTAGATGGGCGTCGTGATAAAGAACGAAGGCTTACTTTGATCCATGGGGTTTGTCCTCCAGAAAAACGTTGCATACAGGGGATGATTCTAGCGCAAGGGCTGGATATCCTCCATCTATTGCATATCGAGCACCATGGCATAGACATCGCGCTTACGGCGCGAGTACTTCTGCGACAGGCGCTTGGCCACCGCAGAGGCGGGCTCTCCCTCCTCGAGCGCGGCGCGGATATCCTCGCGCAGAGCCTCGTCGGGATCCGCTGCCGCGGCGCCAACCGGCACGATACCGGCCTCCTCATCTTCGCTCGGCGGCGCGATGACCAGCGCAATCTCGCCCTTTACCTCGCCGCGAGCACGCAGCTCCTCGGCGAGCTGGGCGGCGGGCCCGCGCAAGACCTCCTCGTGCAGCTTGGTGAGTTCGCGGCAGACGGCAACCTCACGTTGGGGAAAGACCTCCGCCACGGCCTCGAGCGTCGCCACGATGCGATGTGGAGACTCGTAGAAGATGAGTGCGCCGGGCACCACGGCAAGACGCTGCAGTCGGCGCACGCGGTCGCCGTGCTTGCGACCCAAAAAGCCTTCGAAGAAGAAATGCTCGCAGGGAATGCCGGACGAAACGAGCGCCGTGACGCAAGCAGAAGGCCCGGGAATAACTTCGACGGGCACATCGGCCTCACGCGCCGCCTCGACCAGCGCCTGGCCGGGATCGGACACGCTCGGCATGCCGGCGTCCGAGGCAAAGGCGAGGGTCTCCCCCGCCAGCAGGCGGTCGACCAGGCCGGCGGCGCGGCTGGCGATCACATTCTCGTCGCAACGGACAAGCGGCTTGGAAATGCCCAGGTGCATCAGCAGCTTTGACGTCACACGCGTGTCTTCGCAGCAGATGACATCGGCAGCGGCAAAGGCTTCGCCAACGCGCGGGGACAGGTCGCCCAGGTTGCCGATGGGCGTGCCGACCACATAGAGTTTGCCCGTATGGGCGCTGTTTTGCGTCATATCAACCTATTCAATCATGCCGCGCTCGAGCGTGCCGAGCGCCGCGCGGGCGTCCCATGCTGCAATGCGCTTCTCGGTCTTCCACGTTTGGAAGAACCAACCGGCAGCCGGCGCAAACGAAGCCAGCTGATTGGCGATAAACACGCGCTCGTAGGCATTGCGGCCCTCGGGCGTAACCGACGAGTTGGCAAAGATCGCCGCGCCCGACCATTCGCCCACCAGCACGGGGAACCCAGTTGAAATCGCTTCTTTAAGCTCGCGCTTGTTACGCGAAATCGCCGTCGTCAGCCCGCGGGGGCTCGTGATGTCGAGCGCATGCTCGTCGCGGTAATGGTACAGGTGAAGGTCCATGTAGACGTTCTTGTACTTGGCGCCGCGCATAAAATGCTTCCACTCGCTGGGATGCCCCGACGACGAGAAAACGACGATCTTATCCTCGGGCATATACGAACGGACGAGCTCGTAAGCATCGCGATAGAAATTGCGCAGGTAGTGAGCAGGAATGCCATCCGTCATGGTGAAGAGGCTCTTGCGGACACTCATCTGCGGCGTATTCAGCAGCTCAATACCCAGCAGGCTCTCGGCCTCGCCGTAGCGATCGGCCAAGCGCTCGAGCACGTCGAGTGCGACATGACGACCGTTGGTGGACGAATGCCACTCGGCAACAGCCTCCGGCGTGGCGGGTGAATCGTTGGAATCGCCCTGGCCACCGGGCACAGTCGCCAGGTCAAGCAGCACGCGAATGTTGTACTTGGCAGCCCACTCAATCGCGCGGTCGATGTAATCGACAACCGAGATGTAGGAGGCATCGGACTCCTGTGAGCCAAAGGCATACCAAGGCACCGGCAGGCGCACGGCGTTGAGGCCGATCTGCGCCATGCGACGGAAATCGTCCTCGCTCACAAACGTCTCGTAATGACGGCGCATGCGCTCGTTATAGGCGGCGGTGCCCATGGCCTCCTGCAGCTCGGCCGCGTTGGATGCACCGGTCGCCGCGTATAGCGACGGGGTCACCCAAGGCTCGGGAATAAACCAGCCAGAGAGATTAACGCCGAGTATCCTCTCCATCACTGCCCCCTTCGGATCGTGCAGGCCGAGCCTGCATCGTATTGCATAGGAAAAGTATCGTTTTGAGTATACCCGCGCATGCGGACAGACGACCGAACGGTCTGTAAAGTGGCGCAAAAGCGGGAGGAATGTCTGAGCGGGCGGGCCCGAGATGTGCACGCACGTCGGAAGTAAGCGCCGGAAAGCGCATCCCACTCTGAAGCCAAATTCCGGGACGCAATTTCCGCAGAGCCCTCAATAAAAGAAAAGGACCCCTTTGCAGAGGTCCTAGTCAATTCAAGGTGGCGGGGAAGGGAATCGCGTCCGCGCGCTGCGCGGACGGACCGCTGCGGCGCTTGCGCGCCTTGCGAGCTACGCTGGCAAACGCTAACGCGTTTCCTCAGCTCCGCGCCCTCACGGGGTTCGATTCCGTGCAGGGTCTATATAAAAGAAAAGGACCCCTTTGCAGAGGTCCTAGTCAATTCAAGGTGGCGGGGAAGGGAATCGAACCCCTGACACGAGGATTTTCAGTCCTCTGCTCTACCAACTGAGCTACCCAGCCATTTGAGGTGTGCCTTGTTTCAAGGCTTGATTAGTATAACCAAGGACGCGTTCCGGTCAACCGAGAATTTTAAAAAAGTTTTTGAGCACAGCCTCGGTTCTATAAATCGGCACGTCAGAGGCATCAGCCGGCAGCAAGAAGTTTTTCACTCAGAGCCGCACGGGCAAACTCACTTGGCGTCATCCCCTCGGCAGCCGCCCGTCGACGAATGGCCTCCTTCATTCCCAGAGGAATCTTGACCGACAGCGTTGCCGTCCCCTCACCTGAGAGCGGGGGCCGTCCATGCACGATCCCACCAACGGTGTGTTCGCCATCCGGAAACTCTCCGCGCTCGTACGACTCGCACCACGCGTCAATCATTTCATCCGTTACAACCTGACCATTAGCGGCCGTATACGTCTTGCCCATCATCGACCCCTTTGCCGAGCCTGTTCAATCTCCTGCCAAAATTTCTTCTGGACTGGAGACAAGGCATGAATGATAAGCCACCCACGGACAAGCTCGACCGCGACAAGCTCCACGCTTCGTCCGTCTGAGAGCCATCCAATTGCAAGCCATCTCGGCGGCTCGTCCTTCGACTCGCGACGAATGCACTCAGTAACCGCAAGCCAAGCGCTAAGCACCTGCTTTTCCGTCAGGTGCTTTTTAGCGTTGGGATGGATCTCAACATCCATGCATCTTCTCCTCCATCTTACCCAATTTCGTATGACGAAAGTCCACTGTCGCCAATTCTTAAGCCGGCACGCGTTGGAGAGCAGGAGTCGAAACAATGATTGAAGGACGCTCTAGTACGGCCCAGGCGCCGAGGCAGGAGCACATGCGCCAAGGACGAACGTTTTCGTAGCGCGCGAGGATATTGCCGTCGCGATCGATGAAGGCGATGTCGATGGGATAGGCCATAAAACACGTATGGACCGAAGAGCAGCGTGGAAACGCCATGACGAGCGGCAGGCCGTTGGCGGCAACCGGACGCCGTCCCAGCATGCCGCGCAGGCGCACGACAAACGACTCCGCCACCACAAACTCGGCCGGCGTCCAACCCAGCCTGTTGAGTGCCCGCGCGTAAGCGATGTAGGACGAGACCGCGGTCACATGACCACCCCCGGACGCCATGGATCGACCGTCACCGCGCGCTCGTGCGACAACGTTGTCGGCGCCCCCAGCGAAACGCCAGCGATGCTGAGAGAAGTCGGCCACGGCTCATAGTGCATGGTGCAGGTGTAGGTCCTAAACGTACCGGATAGGGAGAGCAGGCCACCATCTGATGCCTTCGCGCCTTGCTCGCTCGACACTTCGATCTGCAAGTCATAGCCTTCCATGGCATTCAGAATTTGAGTCTGGACCGTCGCCGAGGCATCGGCAGAGCTTTCGTCGCCCTCCCCCTCCGACGCCACGGCATGCGCTAGCACGATGTCGGGCACCACGCGGTCGAAGCGCGCGACAGCGCCGGCAAAGATCATGACGTTGTACACGATGAGTGCCAGCACCAGCAAAACGGGCGTAACCACTGCCATCTCCACCGTCGCTTGGGCGCGCTCCTCGCGCAGACGCATGCGGATACTCATTACGACCCACCGCCCAGAGCGCCAACCAGCGTGGCGACATCGACGGTGAGCGGGATGGAGCCGCCGCCGGGCAGAGGAATCTCCGCAAGTGTGAACACCGTACCGCTAATGGTGCGTTCGACTTGATATTCCAACGCCTCGCAAAGCGCCTTGGGATCGGTCACGCCCAACGGAATACTTCGCAGTTTGTCTTGCGCTTGAGAGAGACCCGCAATGTCAGACCCCGGACTCTTAATGACGTTGGCAGAATCGGTCAGCACCGGCTTTCGCAGGCGCAAGTCGCACGGTTCCAAACCCAGCGCCGCCACGGACGCCGAAACGGTATCGCCGAGCCACGATGCGATGGAGCCCAACGCGCCGCTGCCCCCTCCTAGGCCTTTAATCATCTCGTCCATAAGTTCGTCGGCCGAACCTTGAATATCACCGTATCCTACGAGCAGCCGTCCCCAAACATCCATGACGCCGTCGAGCACGCCGGCAACGCCGCCCGAGCGTTCCTTCAATGTCGAGAAAAATCGCGAAAGCACGTTGTTTTGCGCCGTCGCGTCATCGGGTGCCAGCACCGCGGCAGAGATAGCACCGCGATCGCCAAGCCTGACTGCCGCGTTAAACGAGGAGTTAAGTTGATCGGGGCTGGTAATGTCACCCGAAACTGCAAAGGCGACCACGCCGTTGCGGCCAGGTGGGGCGATACGCAGGCGCTCGCCGGAAAGCGCTTTAATGGCCTGGTCAAACGCATTGCCCGCACGGTCGGCCTCATCCTCGGTCTGACGCTCAAGTTCGAGTTCTTTGTTGCGGCATTCGACGTAGTCTTCCAGAGCCTCTTTGAACTTATCGAAGTGGTACTCGAAGCCCCTTTCGACAGAAGTCGTTGCAATCGCAACGTACCCTAAAGACGACACACCGAAATGGCATTCGCTACACGTTTCGTGACCGTCAAAATCTGCGACGGATGCCAGCCCACCCGGCTTTCCTTTTTTGTAATTTGGACAGTCAGTCCCATAATGCAAATAGGTAACTTTATCTACTTCACTCGTGGGCCAACGCGCATCGGTATAGAGTTCAGTCGTCCGCGCCTCATCTGGATTTCGCGGAAGGAAAGGGATGCGGGCGGAAACTTTGCCGTCCTTTTCAGTTATATATGCCCGCTCGACTTCTTCGCCCGCATAAGCGAAGAACACCTTTCGTGCAGCAGAATCTGCCTGTTTTTCCGGACCCTCGCCAAGCGGTTTCTCATTTGCCAGGCGCTGGCGATAGTAGGCCTTCGCGCGATCGAGCGCCACTTGCGGTTCCCACGTAACGCTCGAAGCGTAATGCGGATTTTGAGCACCAGAGAGATCCGTTAGACTTTTCACACGCTCCCACATGCAAGAACAGCTGCTGACCGAGCCCTTGTCAGACCCGCCACAATCCGCCAGCCAAGCGCGCTCTTTAGCCTTCGCCGTGTCCTCAGAAGCCTTCCGCAGCTCCTCGGCCGCGCGCTCTAAATCATCTGATGTGTCTTTAATGGTATCGGTCGAGATCTCTGACCCTTTGAGCGCAGCGAAGTCCGACTCGGATGTCCTGGGCACGGCAAGCGCCGTACTGGTATAGGCCACACTATCGGTATCCTGCGCCGACACCGCCTGCGTGGCACGCGCGGCAATCAGATACGGCAGAGCCGTCTCGATTTTCTGCAAGCCTTCCGATGCGCTTTTGGCAAACTTGTTGCGCGTTTTAATGATCTCAATCCCGGTGTCGACCATATTGCCGGCAACTGGTTCGGCACCTGGGATGAGAATGGCAACCAGGCCCGTCCCGATTGTGGCAAACCCCGCTAGCCCCAGACTCAAGATGCTCGCATCAACCACCGTGGCAGTCGTGTGATAGGACGACACCACGTTGGCACCCGCCAGCGCGCCGCTATCGGCCGCCACCTGGGTATCCCCGGCACGCGACATGCTCCATATCGCCGCGGTCGACGAAAACAACAACGTGAGCACCACTAGGATGACCACGGCAGAAGAAAGCGTGGTGTAGGC
>NZ_JBCOIG010000014.1:0-34328 GCF_040926405.1 Collinsella aerofaciens | reverse complement strand
GCCATTCGGGACGCGATTGATACGAGACATCGACCTTGAGCTCAACGTAGCCGCCCTCGGCGGTACCACCCATAGCCTGCGCAAACGCACCGATCACAGGCAACGGCTTGACCTCGCCGGAAACGGACACGGACGAGACACCACCCGCACCGGCCCGGCCAAGCTCGATATCCCACGACAACGGCCCGCCGGCATGAAAGATCGAAACGTTGGGCACTGCGGCAAGCCGGCGGCGGGTGAACTCCTTAAGATCGTCGTCCTCCGCCGTCGTCGTGGTCATGAGCCGCGCGGTCTCGGCAGCGGCAGACTCCATGACCGCGCGCGTATAGAGCAAACACACCGGTTGCAGTGCGAGAAGAATGAGCATCAGAAACGTCGGCAGCAAAAAAGCAGCCTCGACCGTAGACTGCGCCCGGTCCTCGCGCGCGATATCAATACAACGCGATGTCCTTAGCGCCCGCAGCGGCGTCGATAACCGACGTCGAGGCAACGCCATGGGATGCCGCCCGCTCAACCAGCGCCGCCAAGTGCCCATCGGTGCCAGCACGCCAAAGCCCCGCAATCGCCAGCACGATCGATAACAGCGCCACCGTGACGATGGCGTATTCGACCGTCGCCTGGGCAGATTCCTCGCGCAGGACGTCATGCATTTCACGACCCCTCCTTTGAGCTTATTGTTTGCGGGGCCAGGCGCACCGCGCGCAGACGACACGAAGCATCGCCAGTATCCGCGGCAACCGTCACCATATCGACCCAGCCGCGCCCATCGCGCACAATGGCGCCCCATACGTTACCCTTAATATCGAGATAGCCGCTCAGGGCGAGCTGGGCCGTTGGCACCTCGCGGTAGGCGCGTAACATATCCGCCGCTGCCTCGGTCATCGGTCGGTCCTCGGACCATGCAAGCCGGACCGCAATCGCGTTGTCCTCAGGCGAATCCGTCGCAGTGCCAGACCGCTTGTCGAGCATCCGCAGAAAGGTTTGCGCCGTGACAGCGACATCCGAATCGTCCGCATCTCGCATCTCATCTTTTTGAGACGCCACCGTCGAATCTGAGCCCGAATCGAAGGCGGCCCCAGGACGCTGCTGCCGCGCGGCGTTTAGCCCCCAAACCGCCACTGCCACCGCCACAACCACACAGGCAAACACCAGCAGTGCGCCGGCAGGCCGCCTACCCTCTACAGGCTGTTGATGCCCTCGCTGATAGCGTTCCATAGATCTTGGACCTTGCCCTTAAATGCGACAATGGCAATGATGGCGATCACCACGAGCACGCCGACCAAGATGGCGTATTCGGTGGTGCCCTGCGCACTCTCCTCCTGCAGTAGCTCCCCGGCATGCTGGCAAGCGCGAATTGACTGGCAAACAGCCCAGCTCCAGATCTTGCCAGCAACGTCAGTCATCGTGTTCATGTATTCCTCCCTACATCATCCCGCCTGCTCCCAACAGCGGGCCCAATATGGACAGAAGCAACGCCGGCAAGATGAGCGTGCCGGTGGGAATCAGCAGCTTGACGGGCGCACGCTCAATCTCGCGCTCGACCGCGGCGCGATGAGCCGCACGGATCTCGCGACTTTGAGCGGCCAACGTCTCGGCAAGTGGGGCACCCAGGGCGAGCGCCTGCCCCACCGTGATGGCAAAGGTCTCGAGCGCTCGCACGTCCAGGTCGCGCGCGGCGGCCAACAACTCGTCCTCACGCGTACCCACGCCCACTTGCCACGCCATGCAGGCCCGCTCAAGGCGAAGAGCCAGCACTGACCGACGGTTGGCGCAGAAAATCTCAAGCGCCGCATCAAACGAAAGACCGGCCGAAAGACCCAAGCGCACAACATCGATCATCTCGGACACTTCGCCGAGCGAAACTCGCGCCGGGCCGCCCGCTCCAACCGCGCCCTTCACTCGCGCGGTCAGGGCATCGGCCACCGAGCGACCCGCGGCAGCGACCAGCACCGCCTCGCGCTTGCAGGCCCCTGCGATCTTGCGCGCATCCGCCCGATCCAAACCCGTCGCGACAAATACACTCAGGGCGCACAGGCAAGCCGCAACTGCAACTGGGGCGCTCATAGCTCCACCCTCATAATGCGCCGGATAACCACCAAGGCAACGACGTTGAGGGCAAGGCCCAGCACCATAGCGCCTGCACCGGCAGGCGTCGCGAGACCGCGACGAAAATCTGCCGAAAGCAGCGCCAGCACCGCGCACATGCCTGCCGGCATCGCCGCGACCATATGCGCCGACATGCGAGCCTGCGACGTCTTGACATCCAGGCGGCGCTTGAGCTCAATGCGCTCCCCTACCATGCTCGACGCCTCGGACAGCAAGTCGGCAAGCGGAGCGCCGGTGCGCTGTGACACCTTAAGCGCCAAGGTCACAAGCGAAAGACCGGGGGCGTCGATGCGCACGAGCAAGTCATCGAGCGCGTCGGTCGCCGAGATACCGCAATCGATTGCCGCCGCCACCCGCAAAAACTCGGTATGCACCGGTTCTTGCGCATGAGCGCCCACAAAGCGCATGCCCTGGGCCAGCGAATGTCCCGAGGCAAGCGACATGGAAAGTGCGGTAAACGCCTCGGGCATGGCCTCTTCTGCATCGTGTTGCTCGCGCCGGCTCTCAAAGCCATCCCGAGCGGCGCCAGCGGCAATCGGAGCAACAAGTCCCAAGGCAAACCCGAGGGGCGATAACGACACCATCGTTAGCAAAACGCAGCAGGCACCGCTCGATAGCAGCAGAAACGCCAAACGCTCCGAAGCATCCTCGATCACGAGGCCAAGGCGACGCGCCGGAGCCAGCGATGCCCACGAACGGGCAATCTTTTTCAGCAGATCGTTTTCCACCAACTCACGCGGCAGCTTCTCTGCCACCGTCTCGAACGCCTGACGCGCCAGCTCCGCCGGCGGCACCTGCGGCACACGAGGTTCCGCCCCGCACGCCGTCGCGACAGAAAACCCTGCCAAACCCCCTACGACGAGGGGCACAGCGACCTCCATTCGTCCACCTCCTCTTGTGTGAGCGTCCCCGACCGCAGGCCTTCTGCGATAAACGGCGGCTCGCGGTCAAGCGTCCAGGTGCGCTCGGCGGCATCGAAAGTCACATAGCGCTCGAGCTCTACGCCGCCCGACGCGGCGCGACGCACCCCCGAATACGAGGAGACGAAACGCCTGCCATCGGCGTGGCGCTCGGACATCACGATGCC
The DNA here is from genome assembly GCF_040926405.1 of Collinsella aerofaciens. GTDB lineage: Bacteria > Actinomycetota > Coriobacteriia > Coriobacteriales > Coriobacteriaceae > Collinsella. The sequence goes on along the minus strand of NZ_JBCOIG010000014.1, from coordinate 31,135 downwards.
GTCGAGCGCCATGGCAATCTGCTCCTCGATGAGCTCGCTCGGCAGATCGATGCCATAACGTGCAAGCAATGTCAGACGCACCACGGTCTCCTGTTCTGAACCCGCATGAAGTGTGGTGAGCGACCCGTCGTGGCCCGTGTTCATGGCCTGCAACATGTCGCAGCACTCGGCACCACGCACCTCGCCCACCACGATGCGGTCGGGGCGCATGCGCAGGGCATTAGTTACTAGGTCGCGAATCGTCACCGCACCCTCACCCTCAATTGAAGCCTCGCGCGCCTCTAGGCGCACCACGTGCGGATGATGCGCAAACTTGAGCTCGGCAGAGTCCTCGATCGTCACGATGCGCTCGCCGGTGGAAATCTCGCATGACAACGCGTTGAGCAGGGTGGTCTTACCAGATCCCGTGCCTCCCGCAACCGCCAGGTCCTGTCGCAGCGACACCGCGCACGACAGCAGCTGCGCATACCAAAGCGGCAGCGACCCCAGCCCCACAAGCTCGTCCAGTGAGCAGATGCGGTCCGAGAACTTTCGGATGGTGAGAATCGGTCCGTCAATCGCCACAGGCGGAATCACCGCGTTGACGCGATAGCCCGTTTTGAGGCGGGCGTTGACGATGGGGCTGCGTTCGTCGATACGGCGGCCAAGTGGCGAGATGATGCGGTCGATAAGCACACGGATCTGCTCATCATCCTCAAACGCATGCTCGATGGGGTACAAGACGCCACCACGTTCAAAGAAAGCCGAGCGGCAGCCGTTGATCATGATCTCGGTAACGGTGTCGTCCTCGATGAGCGGCTGCAACGGCCCCAAGCCCACCACGTCATCCAAAATCTCGTCGATGATGGTCTCGCGCTCGGGCGTCGCGAGATCGGTCGGTTCCTCAACATTGAGCGCCGCCTCCACCGCGGGACGCAATTCCGAGCGGGCAAGTGCCGGGTCGATATAGGCGCTGATACGCGCCACTTCGTCGTAACCCATGCGGTCCATCACGGCGCGCTTGGTGCGTCGTTTCACCGCGCGGCGACGCCCCGCATCTACAGGCGCTGCCGCCGCTGCAGCGCCGGCAGCCTTAATCCTCGTTTGCAGACTCATCGCTGATCACCCTCGCGCGACCAGGGAAGGCGGATACGCGGGCGCTCGGTACGCGTTGCACGGTCGGCGACCATATCGCTCCAAGGGCCGACGGCGCACCCCAGTTCCACGAGCATCTCGCGCGTAGCCTCGCGCACGCTGGTCGCAAAAGCGCTGGTCTGCCCCACTGCCTCGTCAGCGCGTCCAAACGCCATGAGCGCGGCGAGATCCTGCCCGCCATCGGCGATATGAATCTTGGAGCTCAACGCACAGGCAATCTCAAAGCGCATGGCGACGTCCTCGTCTGCCCCGCGCGCACCGAACCGGTTGAACACGGCGCTCATGCGCGTGCGCGGCACACCTACTCGACTTGCCAGTTCAATGACGCGCGACGCCGATGTCGCGGACGACACCGCCGCATCGCCAACGACCAGGCAACGGTCGCTCGCCGCCACCGCAGCCGCCACGGCATCGCCCCAAAAGACCGAGGTATCGATAAAGACCACGTCGGATTCGCGACGCAGGACATCGAGCAGCAGCTCCACCGGACGTGCCATGAGCTCAGCTTGCTCGGGCGCCGCGACGGGACCCCAGAGCGTAACGCCCGGGGCGACGCGCATCGATGCGGCCACGATATCCGGCTCGGTGAGCGTGCCCGCCGCCGACGGCTCGATAAGTGCCGCCATATCGTGCGGAGCATCGACGCCTAACAAGTCGTAAAGGTTTCCAAACATCAGGTCCAGGTCGAGCACGGCGGCACGCAAGCCCAACAGCGACGATGTGTGTGCCATGGTGGCAACGATCGTCGACTTGCCGCAACCGCCCGAACCCGAAATGGCGCAGATGACCGGAGCTCGATGCGGCGAAGCGGCAGCGTCTGCCGGCGGCATCGGAGGCGGCGGGGCGGGCGTCGGTGACAGCGTCCCCGTCTCCCCCGCCGCAACTACACGCTGCGTCCAAGCCGGCATGGCGGCTTGTTCGGTCTGCGAGGCAGGCTCGTTCTGCGCAATCTGCTCATGCTGCATCAGCGTCAACTCGCCGCACCCGGCAAAGCCCTCAACTTCGTCGAGTTCATCCGCCAGATTCACGCCGCGCACGTATCCCATATCTACAGCCGGGGAGTCGCCAGCATGCTGCGCCGGTCCTCCAGCGTCATCGTATACAAGGGGGTTCCGGGGGCGCCGACCATGCTCGGCTTCCGCTTTTCCATAATCATCAACACGCGGGCCTCTTGTAGCGCGAGGCGCCCCGGGTTCCCTATCAACAAAAGCATCGGGCTCAATCGTCATGCGCCGATCGGAATCAACCGCTCCCTCGCCCGCTCGCCCGTTGCCGCATATACTGTGCGCAGCGATGACCTCGGTCGCCCCTGCGCGAAACAGCCCCTCGATATCCGACGGATCGAGTGCTTCTATCAACACGACCACGCGACTCACGCGGCCTTCGGCCGTCAGGCGCGCAACAGTCTTGCGCACATCTTCGGTATCAAACAGAGACGCCGCGATGATGGCAGCTCCGCGGCGCGACGGAAACGCCCGCGCCATGGAAACCAGCCCGTCCAGGTCACCCACGCGAAGCACCTGTGCACCCGTATCACGGCCCTCGACTTCCCGCTGCAACAGCCCGTAATCGCCGCACGCGCAGCACGCAAGCCAGATCGCCTTCATCACTCGTCGCCTCCGCTCTTTTTGCCGCGCGCCGTGGCGGGAATCGTCAAGCTGACCGTTCCCTTGCCCGAGGCTCCCAGCAGTTCCTTGACGTCTTCGGGGTCAGCCGCCAGCGTCACCCATTCGATCTTGCCCTCGCGCGTGGCACCGGAATCCTCACTGGTATCGATCACGTACGCGCCGCACAGTCGATCGGTTACGCCGTCTTTTTGCACATACACATCCACGTAGCTGCCCACGCCCGTAGCACCGCCGACCGAGTGCTCGGCATCGACCGCCACCGAAACGGCGACCTTGCCCTTAGGCACCTCGAGCTTGTGGCTCTCGGCCTTGGTGTAGACATTGCAGATCACGGCGTTTTTGGGAATACGCGAAGTCGTCACGTCGCCGCGCACCTGGCGCAGCTCGGTCGCCGCGTCACGCGGCAGCAGACTCGTCAGCCATTCCTGGGTTATGACATTGGTCTCATCGAGGGTCTCGCCCACATCGATATCGCGCGCCGCGACGCATACCTCGGCGCGATCGCCACCGTACTTGGCCAAGGTCTCAGCCTGGACCTGTTCGGCTTGCGAGCGAATCGACGAGCCGTAAACCATGCAGAGCAGCGCAGCGAGCACGCCCGCGACCAGACTGATGGCGATGCGCTTGCTCTTGTTCACGGCCGCTCCTCTCATGGCAGTGCCGGGCGAATGCCCGTACCACCATTGTCTGGGTGGTCAGAGTGCAAAGCGGCGCAATCGCGATCTCGGTTTTCGATGTCAAACCAATCGCTGACCAAAAACTAACCAGCCCGTCAAGCTCGTGGCAAGGTTTTGGTCAGCACGTCAGCAAACTGCATGTTTCGAGGCTTTTTCGCAGCAAAAAAGCCGTCTCCCGAACAGTTGGAAGACGGCTGTCATAGGAAAAATCAATTACAGGTGGACATCGGGATCGAGCATTTGAGCACTCACGCGCATGGATGACGCCAGGTTTTGGAACGTTTCCAAACGCAGGCTGTCGATCTGCCCGGCGTCCTCGGCCTCGCGAACGGCACAACCCGGCTCATGGGTATGCGTGCAATCGCCAAACCGGCACGCGCGCGATGCCTCGACAATCTCGGGGAAGGCGCGCGCCAGACCCCGCTCGTGACCCACGAGCGGTAAGCTGCGCAGGCCCGGGGCATCGGCGATCACGCCGGCGTCGCCCGGCAGTGCCACCATCACGCGCGCGACGGTAGTGTGACGGCCCTGGTCGTCGCGTTCGCGCACACCGCCAGTCGCCAACGTATCGTGGCCCAGCAGCGCATTGAGCAGCGTCGACTTGCCGGCACCCGACTCGCCCAGAATCATGGCGCAGCTCCCGGCAGGCACGCAGGAACGAACCTCGTCCAGGCCGCGCCCCTCGGCAGAGGACGTCACGATCACGCGCACGTCCGGACCCACCAGGCGGCGCACGCGGTCCAGATCGCGCTCGAGCTCCTCGGCATCGCAGCGATCAGCTTTGGTGAGCACCACCACCGGTTCGGCATCGCAGTCGAGCGCCAACACCAGCGAGCGCGCCACGCGGTCGAGCAGCACCTCACCGGCACCGAGCGCCTGCACGATTAGCACGCAATCCACGTTGGAGCAGAGCACCTGACGCTCTCCGCGGGCACGGCCGCGCCAACGCTCAAAGCTCGTACGGCGCGGCAGCACGCACTCAATCACGCCCATATCGTGCCCGGGAGCGCGGCGCACCGCCACACGGTCGCCCACGGCAGGCAGCAGGACCTCGTCCTCGCCGCGCGACTTGGCAAACCCCACGGCATGCTCGGCGCGGAAGGTGTCGTCGGCAGTCGCCACCAGCGGAAACCCGCGATCCAAGCGCACCACGGCGCCAAGCTGCATCTGCTCGGGCTCCTCGGTATGTGCGCAAAAGTCGTCAAATGCCGCCTGCTGAGCTTCATCGACCGGCAGGTCATCGAACGCCGGAACATCCTGCAGCGCGTCAAGTCCCGGCACGTTTGCCAGCAGCTCCTCGGCAGACGCGGGGGCTTCGGTCGCGAGCTTCCGACGACGATCGCGCTTAGCCCGCGCCCCCGTCGTCTTTTTCTTCGCCTTAGCCTTCGCCTTGCCCACAAGCGCCTCCCAGCACCATAAATCACAACTGAGCAGGTATTTTAAATCAAAAAGAGCTGGCCGGGCAAAGCCCGACCAGCTCACAAACTTTTCCTCAGCTTACGGTCCCGAGAGGTCATCCGAAGGCCCGCCCGCCGGGAGGGGTTTCTTCTGAGCGATCCCGCAGCGCGAAGCGCGAGGACCAGCGAAGAAGAAACCCCGCAGGCGGTCGGGCCGGTGGGAAGGATGGCCTTTCGACCTACTCCTTCTCGACCGCGCGCATGATCGCCTTGTAGATCTCCATCAGCGGGATGATCAGGAAGGCCAGGCCCAGGGCAGCGACAACGCCCTTGAGCTCAAGCGTCACGGGGCCAAAGAACATCTCGGCAAGCGTCGGCTGCACGGTCACGATCACCGTCAGCACCAGTGCCAGCGCGGCGGAAGCCCACAGCCACTTGTTCTGCTTCTTCATGGTGAACAGCGACGCACGACGGCTGCGCATATTGAAGCAGTGGAAAATCTCGACCATGTTGAGCGTGATGAACGCCATCATCACGCCTTCCTCGTCGGCATTGCCGGCGATCATATCAGCGATGTGAATGTAGCCCATGTCAAAGTACACGCCCACAAAGAAGCTCGCCAGCACCAGCACGGTGATGATCAGACCCTGGACCACGCAGTCCAGACCCATATGTCCGGCGAAGACACCGTCCTTAGCGTTGCGCGGCTTGCGCTTCATAATGTCGCCCTCGGCGTCCTCCATGCCCAGCGCGAGCGCGGGGAAACAGTCGGTAACCAGGTTCACCCACAGCAGCTGCACCGGCTGGAAGATGGTAAAGCCGATGAGCGTGGCGATAAACACCGAGAAGACCTCGGCAAGGTTTGCCGAAAGCAGGAACTGGATGACCTTGCGGATGTTGTCGTAGATGCGACGGCCCTCTTCGCAGGCACCGATGATGGTGGCGAAGTTGTCATCGGCAAGCACCATGTCGGCGACGTTCTTGGTGACGTCGGTACCGGTGATGCCCATGCCAACGCCGATGTCGGCGCGCTTGATGGACGGGGCGTCGTTGACGCCGTCGCCCGTCATGGCCACGATCTGGTCGCGCGACTTCCAAGCCTCGACGATGCGGGTCTTGTGCTCGGGCTGAACGCGGGCGTACACGCCGTAGTCCTCGATGTGCGCGTCGAGTTCCTCGTCGCTCATGCGGTCGAGGTCGGCGCCCGTGATGGCCTGGCTGCGATCGGTGACGATACCCAGCTGCTTGGCGATGGCCACGGCGGTGTCGATGTGGTCGCCCGTAATCATGACGGTGCGGATACCGGCATCGTGGGCCTCGCGGATGGCGTCGGCGACCTCGGGGCGGACCGGGTCAATCATGCCGGACAGGCCGCAGAAGACCAGGTCGTGCTCGAGCGCAGCGGGGCTGCAGTCGGCCGGGACCTCGGTGTAGGTGCGGCTTGCCAGCGCCAGCACGCGCAGGGCCTCGTCGGCCATGGCCTTGTTGGCGGCCACGAGCTCGGCGCGACGCTCCTCGGTCAGCGGAACGACCTTGTCGCCCTCGTAGATATGGGTGCACAGGCCGATCACCACGTCGGGCGCGCCCTTGGTGTACTGCTCATACTCGCCGTCCAGGGTCTCGACGACCACGGACATCATCTTGCGGCCCGAGTCAAACGGGGCCTCGCCCACGCGCGGATGCTCGGCAGTCAGGCCAGTGAGCCCCGCCTTGCCGGCATCGTTGACGAGCGCACACTCGGTCGGCTCACCCACGGCCTCGCCCAGCTCCTCGTCCCACTGGGCGTCGGAGCACAGAGCCATGCCGGCCAGGAACTTCTCCTTAGGCGCAGCGAGCTCGTGCTTGACGACGGTCATCTTGTTCTGGGTGAGGGTACCGGTCTTGTCGGAGCAGATGGTCTGCGTGCAGCCAAGGGTCTCGACGGCAGAGAGCTTGCGGATAATCGCCTGACGCTTGGCCATCTTGGTCACGCCGAGCGACAGCACGATGGTCACGACGGCAACCAGGCCCTCGGGGATGGCGGCGACGGCAAGCGAGACAGCGACCATAAAGGTGTCGAGCAGCGCGGTCGGATCGGTGAGAACGTTGCCCACGCCGTGGCGGATGATGTCGACGCCAAAGATGACGACGCAGATGACGATAACCATGATGGTGAGGATGCGGCTGAGCTCGGCGAGCTTCACCTGCAGCGGCGTGAGCTCTTCCTTGGCCTCGGCCAGGGCGCCGGCGATCTTGCCCATCTCGGTGTTCATACCGGTGCCGACCACGACGGCGCGACCGCGGCCGTATACCACGGTGGAACCCATGTAGCACATGTTCTTGCGGTCGCCGAGCGGCACGTCGTCGGTGCCGGCGGCGAGCTCAATGACGTTGGCATGCTTCTCGACGGGCACGGACTCGCCGGTAAGGGCGGCCTCCTCGATCTTCATCGTGGCGCTCTCGAGCACACGGCAGTCGGCCGGGACGGAGTCGCCCGCCTCGAGCATGATCACATCGCCGGGCACGAGCTCGGCGCTCGGCAGGTGCACGAGCTTGCCGTCGCGCAGCACCTTGGACTGCGCCGCGCTCATCTCCTGCAGGGCCTCGAGAGCCTCCTCGCTTTTAGCCTCCTGGACCACGCCCAGCACCGAGTTGACGATAACGACGAACATGATGATGGCGACATCGGCAAAGTCCGCCTCGCCCTTGACCATGCCCGTGAGCGCGCTGATGACGGCGGCAACGATCAGCATGATGACCATGGGGTCGGCCATCTGCTCAAAGAAGCGCTTCCACAGCGGCGTCTTCTCGGCTTCCTCGAGCTTGTTAGGGCCTGTCTTAGCGAGGCGCGACGACGCCTCGTCGTCGCTCAGGCCGAGGTTCTCATCGACACCTTGGTCGCTGAGCACCTCCGCCGCGGCGGACAGGTATTCCTTTTGCATATAGAGTCCCCTCCTGGGATTCGGGCCACTCAGCAGATTGATGCCCGATCATAATTCCCAGGAGAAGGGCAAGGGCTCATCAAGGCTGCCGTGCTGAGCGGCAGTTGATAGTGGAGCTATGGTACCCCAAAGCAACGCGTCTAGCCAAAACAATCCATTTGGAAATATGGTCCATAAGCAACGGTGCAGACCGTGTGATGCTCAATACTGATAAAACGTTTTTTCTTCGGCGCATCATCAAATTGAAATATCGCCCAGATAGCAGCGGTTAGAACGGTTGGTAAAGTTTTTGCATATACCGTTTTTCCGCAAAAAATGAACTTCTAATTCGGCATACGGTCGATTTTTTGGGGTATTCGGACGCCATTTCGTTATAATCAACTCGGTTTTATTTCTTATGGTTTATCTATCAGCGCAAGACGATGTCAGATGGAGGTCTGAATGTACAAGCGCACCAAGATTGTATGCACCATGGGTCCCGCCTGCGATAGCGACGAGACCATCCGCGAGATGATCAAGGCGGGCATGAACGTCGCCCGTTTTAACTTCTCGCACGGCTCCTACGACGAGCACCACGGTCGCATCGAGCGCGTCCGTCGTATTTCCAAGGAGCTCGGTATGCCCGTCGGCATCCTGCTCGACACCAAGGGCCCCGAGGTCCGCACCGGCCTTCTGGTCGACGGCAAGAAGGTTGCCGTCAAGACCGGCGACAAGATCGTCGTCACCGCTCAGCCCACGACCGAGGATTTCCACGGCACCTCTGAGCACATCTCCCTCGACTACCTGGCTCTGCCCTCCGAGGTCGAGAAGGGCTCCCTCATCCTGATCGATGACGGCCTGGTTGCCCTCGAGGTCGAGTCCGTCGACGGCCAGGACATGACCTGCGTCGTTAAGAACGACGGCCTGATCGGCGAGCGCAAGGGCGTCAACATGCCCAACGTCAACATCTCGCTGCCCGCCATCACCGAGCGCGATCGTCAGGACATCCTCTTTGGCCTGACCGAGAACATCGACTACATCGCCGCTTCCTTCATCCGCGACGGCGAGTCCGTCCGCGGCATCCGCGAGCTTTGCCGCGAGAACGGCGGCGAGCACGTGACGATCTTCCCGAAGATCGAGTGCGCCCTGGGCGTCGAGAACTTCGACGAGATCCTCGAGGCTTCCGACGGCATCATGGTCGCCCGTGGCGACCTGGGCATCGAGATCAAGCCCGAGCTCGTTCCGCACATCCAGAAGGAGATCATCGCCAAGTGCAACGCGGCCTACAAGCCCGTTATCACCGCTACGCAGATGCTCGACTCCATGCAGCAGAATCCGCGCCCGACGCGCGCCGAGGTTGCCGACGTTGCTAACGCCATTTACGACGGCACCGACGCCGTTATGCTGTCCGGCGAGTCCGCTGCCGGTAAGTACCCGGTCGAGGCCGTCAAGATGCAGGCCAGCATTGCTCTCGAGACCGAGAAGTACCTCCCGGCTCACGCTCCGCTCGAGGTTCCGGCTGACGCTCACGGCACCCGCGTTGTCAACAACGTTGTGGGTATGTCCGCTGTGAACATGGCCACCACCGTTGGCGCCAAGTGCATCACCGTGCCGACGACCACCGGCCGTACTGCTCGCCTGATCTCGCACTTCCGTCCCAACATGCCGATCTGCGCGTTCTCCCGCCACGAGTGGGCCGTCCAGCAGATGATCATGTACTGGGGCGTTATCCCGCACCAGGCCGAGATTACCCAGGGCACCGTCAACGGCACGATCGTCAAGGCGATCGAGACCGCTAAGGAGCTCGGCTACGTCGAGGCCGGCGACCTGACCGTCGCCACCGCTGGCGATCCCCGCATGAGCGTCCAGCTCGAGGACAAGGTCTCCTCGACCAACGTCGCTTACGTCGCTCAGGTGCGCTAAATCGCACTTGCAAGCACACTTGCATTGCAAAGGGCCCGGAAGGCTTTGCCTTCCGGGCCCTTTTTTAGGACCTACTTCATATGCCGCTTCATCGATTTGTGATCAGTCGCGAACCTTTCCGATGCCGAGCGTACCACCGAAGATGCCCTGCGACGGGAGCTGTTGGTCAATTGGGATGAACTGTTCACCGTTAAGCCGGCCGGCTAGCAGCTAGCAATCAGGGGGACTGCGGGAACGCCAGAAGCGGCAACGCGAGCCGCAAAGCCCGCCTCGGTCAGCTCGATGACCTCGGTAAACGTTGCGTCGAAGAATTTCTCGGTCAGCAGGCGGTATGGCGGATGGTCGGGCTCGCCGGGGTTTTCGCGCACGATCTCGTGCATAACGCCGATGGTCTTGAGCACATACTCCTTATGGATGGGATACTGCCCAAAACGCGTCGCCGCAGTATACAGGCGATCGGTCGCGCGCGGAATCGAAACAATGCCGAGCGTCTTGCCAAACCAGTCAAAGTCGCCTTGCTTTTTAATGCGGAACTCCTCGCACGGCTTGCCGCCGTGCGCCTCCAGGTACTGATTCACGCGCGTATTCCATACGGTATCGGCCACCAGATGCGACCAGACACCCAGTGTCAAATCGAGCAACGACTGCGCCACATCTTCGGATGCAAGCGAGAACTCACAGGCGCCGGGACCGGCAACCGGCTCGGCATCCCTGTAGCGCTGGGGATAGTGCACGCGATTCAGTCGCTCGCGCTCATCGACAATCGAGGTGGCCGCGGCTGGCGCACCGGTGGGCGAACTTTTAAGCAACGGTGCCACATAGGTATCCCAGAACTCATGCTCACGAGGCTTAGGGATAGGCTCGGGCTTTGCAAAGTGCGTAATGCGGTACGGGATGGGATCGGCGATGCCAGGGACCATATAGCCCACGAAGATATCCGGAACCACGCAGCCAAACAAAAAGGCATTGCGGTCGCGCACGCTATTGGCAAGCGCACCGGTGCGCTCCAGCAAACGCTCCGTCTGAGCGATATGAATGTTCCAGCTTGGCATAGCCACCCCCATAAAAAACCTGGATAACTATACCATCACGGCAAAGCCGCGCGGGCGGCTACGCACGCTCTACGCAGCAACTAGTCCGTAGCACCGCTTTCGGTTCCATACGACGGCGAAGGCGCCTCGATCACATGGTGATATCGATCGATATAGATTGCACGGGCACCCAGGCGTCGCACCAAATCCTGGTGATGTGTGCTCATCAAGACCGTCTTACCCGCCGCGACGTAGGCCAGCAAGAAGTTGACCACAATGTCGCATGAATCCTCGTCGAGCCCATTGGTAGGCTCGTCGAGGACCAAGATATCCGGGTTCATCGACACCACCGCAGCCAGCGCAACGCGCTTCTTTTGCCCGCCCGAGAGCTGATAGGGAGAGGCGTCGGCAAGGTCGGCAACCTGGAACAGCCCCATGGCATCGCGCACGCGGCGCTCGAGCTCGTCTGCCGGCAGCCCCATCTGCGCGGGACCAAAAGCAACTTCCTCGCCCACCGTAGCGCAGAACAGCTGAGCATCGGCATTCTGAAACACAAAACCTACGCGCTGATGAAAACGCTGAGCGGCCGCGGAATCCTTTAGAAACGCCTCATCGATCACGTGCCCGTCAAACAGGTATGCCCCTGCATCCACGAGTTCAAGGCCGTTAATAAGACGCATAATCGTCGTCTTGCCGCAGCCGTTGGGACCGAGCAGGGCAACGAGTTCACCACGGTCCACGCGCAGCGAAACGCCGTCGACCACCGTATGGCCCGCATAGGAAAACACCACGTCGCGAAACTCGATGAGCGGCGTTGCCTCGGCGCCAACAGCACCGCTCGCGCCCATCGCGTCATTTGTATCGTTTGCCAAAACGTCGCCCTTCCCCATTTGCATCCCCAGTCGGAACCAGCAGCGCCTACAGCACGGCGCACAACACTGTCAGCAGCGCCACGCCGGCCGCATAGGCCGCATCGCGCCAGCCAAACCTGGCGCGCGCGGGAGCCGGATACGCACCGGCAAAGCCGCGGCAAAGCATAGCCTCGTCCATCGCGCGGCTGCATTTCATCGCCTTGATAAAGGTCATGCCCATGATACCCGCGATCGAATCGGTACGCGAAAATCCCTCGGGCGCACGGCCAACGCTGCGCAGCATGACCGATTCGCACAGATCGTGCGCCGTACGACCCAGCACCTCGATGTGCTTGAGCGCCATATCAAACGTAAAGATAACTTCGTCGGGTAGATGCAGCATCTTGAGCGCCGCCGACATGCGGCTCCACGTGAGGGTCCACGAAACACCCAGCACGAGCGACACGTTAATGAACGTCTTAAGCGCAATTTTGAGCATGGCACCCGCGGCAGAAGCGCCCAGCAGCAGGGCAGGCAGTGCCAGAACCACGGCAAACCCCGCGGCAGCCAACGCCGGCACAAAGGTCGCGCGCAGCCCGCGTACAGGGCGCACGGCAACGAGCACCAGCGCGATAGCCGCCATCAACATGATGTACAGCGGGCTCTGCGTCAGACACACGCACAGGACGCAAAAGAACATCCCCACCAGGCGCACCGGAGCCGAAACGCAAGAAAGGGCGCGGTCGACCATCGACCCGCCCTCGTGCGCGCCCCCGCCCAGGCGAACCCGCTCAAGCAGGCTCGCCAGGTGCAGGACGTTCTTTTGCATCACGCGATGACGAGCGCCCGTGGGCTCGTAACGCTGCTCGACCGCAAGCCAGCTAGGCAGCTCGACCATCGCCATGAGCACCGCTTTCCTTGACCGTCAGCGAGATCAGACGGAATGCGATGGTGAGCACCGCCACGCCAATCACGCCGGACAGGATATACATGGCAGCCTGACCGGCAAAGCCGAGACCCTGCTCCTCGGAATAGGCCTGCAGGTAATCACCCGTAGGCAGCGCATCGGCAAAGGTCGGGGTGTCGAGACCGACCGAAGCCTGCAGGCTGTCGTCGCCAACCTCCTGAACGGCGGTCGCGGCGCCCTCGGCGTCCCACTCACCCCAGGCGTCACCCGTGGCCAGCAGGCCCAGCGGCGTGGCCACGACAAGCACGGCAACCAAGATGAGCGTGGGGACCAGCGAGGTCTTCTTGGCAGCAGCGCCCTCGGCAGCAAGCTGTCCATCGGCGGCCTCGGGGCCGACGATAACGCTCGGCGCCGTCTTCTTGATAAAGCCGTAGATCGCGGCAGTCGCCACGCCCTCGACCACGCCGGCTGCCAACATATGCGGGATCATCATGGCCGGAATGGCAATGGACAGCGGGAAGGGGCAGTACAGCGGAGCGCCCGAAGCATTCGTGAAAAGCATCGGCTGAATACCAAACTCGATTGCTGCGCACAGGGCCGCCAGGCACAGGCCGACCCAGCCGCTTACGATGGCCGAAACCGAGGTGCCCCAGCTCTTGTCGTGCAAACGGCTGTTAAGCGCGCGGAACACGATGGCTGCGGCAAACGGCAACACGAAGGCCATGTTAAAGCAGTTAGCGCCAAAGGACAGGATGCCGCCGTCGCCAAACAGCAGCGCTTGCAGCGCCAGCGCGACCGAAACCGCGATAGCCGCGGCCTCGGGGCCCAGCAGCAGCGCGATGAGTGCGCCACCAACGGCGTGGCCTGTGGTGCCGCCAGGCAGCGGCACGTTGAACATCATGAGCAGGAAGGAGAACGCGGCGCAGATGCCCAGGAACGCCATGTGCTCGCGATCGAGCGTGGCGCGCACCTTCTTGATGCAGTGGATCCAAACGGGCACCATCGCCACCGCCATAACGGCATCGGTCTGCGGGGACAGATAATTATCTGGAATGTGCATGTACGCCTCCCGGTTATCGGCGCACGGAATTGCAACGCCGCTTGAATCACCTTTCCAGTGTTACGTAATGTCAGATTCGTAACACGCCGCGGGCTATCATAGCAAAACGGCGCACTGCCGACAAAGCAGCACGCCGTTATGTAATGCGCGTGTCATATATGCAGGCTCAACGGTGCCTTATACCGGGCACAGCAGTCACGTAGGACTCGGCAGCAGCCACCGCTGACCCATACCCCAGCGCAGGACCTAGCCGCGGACCTCGCCGTTTACGCCCTTGCACACCTTGGTGACGATCTTCTGGTGCGCTTTTTCGACCTCTTCGCTGGTGAGCGTGTGGTCGTCGGAGCGATACGTAAGCGCAAAGGCCATGGACTTCTTGCCCGCACCGATACGGACGGGATCGCGGTAGACGTCGAACAGGCGCACGCCCTCGAGCAGCTTGCCTCCGGCGCTGGTAATACGGCGCTCAAGATCCTCGCAGGTCACAGTGTTGTCGACCACGATAGCAAGGTCGTGCTCAACGGCCGGGTACTGCGAGAACTCGCGGTAGTTCTCCTGGTTGCAGGCGCCCTTGATCAGCTTGTCCAAGTCGAGCTCAAAGGCAACGACGACCTCGTCGATGCCCATGGCCTCGCGCGCCTTGGGGTGGATCTCGCCAACCCAGCCCAGCACGGTGCCGCCGGACAGAACCTCAGCCGCACGACCCGGCTGCAGGAAGGCATAGCCCTCGCCCTCGACGGGACGGAAGCGAACCTTCTCGATGCGCAGCTGAGCAAGCAGCTCCTCGACAATGCCCTTGCCAAAGAAGAAGCGCAGCTTACGGTACTTCATGTTCCAGGACCGCTCGCTCCACTGGCCCGAGAGCACGCCCGCCACGGACTTGGTCTCCTTGGGCAGGCTGGCGTTCTCGCGACCGTGGAACAAGCTGCCGACCTCGTACAGATGCACGTTGGGCGTGCCGTGGGCCTCGTTGTAGGCCACAGACTGCAACAGGCCTGGCAACAGCGAGCGGCGCATCTCGGTCTGCTCGGCTACCAGCGGGTTCATGAGCACCACGGGGCAACCGCGACCCTCGGTGGACATACCGATCTTCTCCAGGTCGCCCGGGGCGGCAAAGCCAAAAGTCGTGGTCTCGTTGAGGCCGCAGGCGCGCAGGATCTCGCCGACCTTACGAGTGAGCTTCTGCTCGCGGGTCAGACCGCCGATGTGGTTCTTGGCAGCCGGAATGGTCGCCGTCACGCGGCCCATGCCCCATAAGCGCAAGACCTCCTCGATCAGGTCGATCTCACGCGGCAGGTCGGGACGGAAGCTCGGCGGCGTGACCATAAAGTCCTCGCCGTCGCGCTCGACGGTGCAGCCCAGGCGGGTGAGCGAGCGCTCGATAAAGTCGGACTCGATGTCGGCACCGCAGATGGCGTGCACGCGGGCCAGGCGCAGCTTGATGCTGTCGATGGTCTTGGGCGCGGGGAACACGTCCACATAGCCGGGAGCGACCTCGCCGCCGGCGATCTCCTCAATCAGCGCGCAGGTAACGTTGGCAACATCCACGCAGCCGGTCTCGTCAACCTGGCGCTCAAAGCGAATGGAGGCGTCGGAGATCAGCGAAAGGTCGCGGCTGGTGTGCGAGGTGCGGCCGGCGTTGAAGCAGGCGCTCTCGACCATCACGTCAACGGTATCGTCCTCGATCTCGGAATCCATGCCACCCATAACGCCGGCCAACGCCACGGGGCGCTCGCCGTCGGTGATGAGGCCCATGCCGGCGTCGAGCACGCGCTCCTCGCCGTCGAGCGTCGTGAACTTCTCGTCCTGCTGGGCGGCACGAACCACCACACGACGGTGGCCATCGCGCTCGGCAAAGGTGTCCAGGTCAAAGGCGTGCAGCGGCTGACCGGTGAGCATCATCACGTAGTTGGTGATGTCGACGATGTTGTTGTGCGGGCGCACGCCTAGGGCGTTGAGGCGCTTGACCATCCAGTCTGGCGACGGGCCGACCTTGACGTTGCGCACGATGCGGGCAACGTAGCGGTCGCACAGGCCCTCGTCGGCGATCTCGACGGAAAGCTCGTCGTCGGTCGCGCGGCCGGTCTCGACCTTGATGGCGGGCAGCTCAACGTGGAAATCGCGGTCGAAGATGGCGCCGGTCTCGCGGGCCATGCCGATCATGGACAGGCAGTCGGGACGGTTGGGCGTGATCTCACAGTCGAGCACGGTGTCGCTCGAGCCCACGTACTCGGCAAACGGCATGCCGCAGGGCGTATCCTCGGGCAGGATCATAATGCCGGAGTGGTCGCCACCCAGGCCGAGCTCGCGCGCGGAGCAGTTCATGCCCATGGACACGACGCCGCGAAGCTTGCTCTTCTTGATCTTGACGTCGCCGGGAAGCACGGCGCCAATCATGGCCGTGACGATGTGGTCGCCGGCCTCGAAGTTCTGCGCGCCGCAGACGATCTGCAGCGGAGCGGGATTGCCGTCGGCGTCGAGATTCTTGTCGCCCACGTCGACCGAGCACACATACATGTGGTCGCTATCGGGGTGCGGGATCTTGGTGAGCACCTTGGCGGTCACCACGTGGTCGAAGGACTCGCCCACGGTGTCGATCGCCTCGACCTCGGTGCCGGTACGGATATATTCGTCCGAAAGGGTCTTGGGATCCTCCGGAATATCGATCATGGTCTTGAGCCAGTCGTAAGAAACACGCATCTAGCTCTCCTTTCATACTGAAAGCCTGCGAAGAGATGCAGGTGGAAACTTCAACTTTGTGAACATTCCTTACAAAGCGAGGGTTGTCCAAGTGCGGCAGATCGGCCCGAAAGAGGAGCGCCGCGTACTTTGGTACGCAAGCGACGAATGAGCGCCGAGGTGTCGTGCTTGGGCAAGCCGCAGCCTAGAACTGATTCAAGAAGCGCATATCGCCAGTCATGAGAGTTCTAAGGTCAGGCAAGTCGTAGC
Organism: Collinsella aerofaciens; assembly: GCF_040926405.1. Lineage (GTDB taxonomy): Bacteria > Actinomycetota > Coriobacteriia > Coriobacteriales > Coriobacteriaceae > Collinsella. The sequence continues at coordinate 14,678 of NZ_JBCOIG010000014.1, read as the reverse complement.
GCAGTGCCGCGACGCGCTCGGCGCCAATACCAAAGGCGAAGCCGGTGTACTTCTCGGGGTCGATGCCGCAGTTGATCAGAACGTTGGGGTCGACCATGCCGCAGCCCAGGATCTCAATCCAGCCGCTGTGCTTGCAGAAGTTGCAGCCCTTGCCGCCGCACACGTGGCAGCTCACGTCCACCTCGCAGCTCGGCTCGGTAAAGGGGAAGAAGTGCGGGCGGTAGCGCGTCTTGCGGTCCTCGCCAAACATGCACTTAACAAAGTAGTCGAGCGTGCCCTTAAGATCGCCAAAGGTGATACCCTCGTCGACGACCAGGCCCTCGATCTGATTGAACTGCGGCAGGTGGCAGGCGTCGGCCGTGTCGGGACGGTAGACGGTGCCCGGGCAGATCATGTAGATGGGCGGCTTTTGCGACTCCATGGTGTGGATCTGCACGCCCGAGGTCTGGGTGCGCAGCAGCACGTCGGACTCGCCGTGAGCGTGAGCCTCGGGATGCGCGACGCTGCCGGGGTTGTTGTCGACCACATAGAACGTGTCGCGAGCCGAGCGGCTCGGGTGATCCATGGGCGCGTTGAGCGCGGTGAAGTTGTAGTAGGAGGTATCGACCATAGGGCCGGACTCGACGGTGTAGCCGATGCCGCAGAAGATGTCCTCGGCCTCCTCGATGATCTGCTTGATCAGGTGCTGGTGACCGATCTGCGGACGGATGCCCGGCAGCGTGATGTCGACGGCCTCGTGCTCGAGTGCGTGCTTGAGGGCGGCGGCCTTCATCTCGGTGGTGCGCTCGTCGAGCATGCCCTCGATCAGCTGGCGCATCTCGTTGGCGCGTTTGCCCATCATGGGACGATCCTCGGGGGCGAGCTTGCCCATCATACGCATCAGGCCGGTGATACGGCCCTTGCGACCGAGCAGCTCAACGCGCGCAGCCTCGAGCTTGGCGGCGTCGTCGGCACCTGCGACGAGCTCCTTGGCCTCTTCCTCGAGTTTGACCAGATCATCAATCAGACTCATGTCTTCCCTTTCGTCTCTCGCGCTCCCCGCTTGCCGAGGCGGCTGCCGCCGTCTGACGTTGCGAAAACGCGGCCCGGTTCGGTAACAAAAAAACCGCCCTCGGGCATGTGCATTGCCCAAGGACGGTTGAATTCCGCGGTACCACCTTGTTTGACCCGGCGGATGTCTGGCCCGCCGCGCCCACTCTTTGCCCCTTGTCGCGAGGCTCACGGCTTCCCTACTGGGACATCGCCGCCGCTGGCCGCGCGCCCGTTGAGGTCGCTGCTCGGGAGTGAACGCTTGGCCCTTGCCACCGCAGGAAGGCTTGCAGCCCATGACCTTCCCTCTCTTGCCGGCGACGCGGCGGGCAAAACCCTCTCCGTCAACGCATTGGGCTATAGGATACCACATTGTGTGAGCGTATCGCCGCGTTCCGTTTTGTTCGTGCTGGGTACAAGGCAGGTAGCTGTGCAAACTGGCCGTGCGCCCATCTGTGGCGCTCGGCTCGCGAGATCAAGGATATGGTATGGGAAAGAAACACGATAAGAAGGCAGAGCCCGCAGCGGGCAAGACGCCCAAAGGCATGAAGGTCGATAAGACCGTCAAAAAATTCCGCAAGCTCGAGGGCAAGCTGTGGACCCGCGAGTACCTGCTCAAGATTGCCGAGTTTGACGGCGCGACCATTGCCCCCGCCAACGGCGCCGCAGCGCGCGCCGATGCCATGGGCACCCTTGCCGGCGAGCACCATAAGCTCCTGACCAGCGAAAAGTCCGTTGAGCTCGTACGCTCGCTGACGCGCGAGACCGTCGTCGGCGGCAAGATCAACGACCCGCAGCTGCTCGACGAGATCCGCGTGCTCGGCCGTGACCAGCGCGAGGCAAGCGTCATCCCCACCGAGGAGGCCGAGGCCTGGACCAGGCTCACCTGCGAGGCCGATGCCGTGTGGCACAAAGCCAAGACGGCCAATGACTGGGCGAGCTTTGAGCCCTATGTGGATAGAATCGTCGCCCAACTTAAGCATCAGGCCGAGCTCATGGACCCCAAGCGCGACCCATACGATGTTTGGCTCGACCAGTACGAGCGCGGCCTTTCCGCCAAGAGCTTCGATGCGTTTTGCGATGAGGTCAAGGCGACGGTCGTGCCGCTCGTGCACGCCATCGGCGAGCGCGGCCAGCAGCCCGCTGCCGACTTTTTGCACGCCCGCGTGCCCGAGGCCGCCCAGCGCGCCATGAGCTTCGACCTCATGAAGCTCGTCGGCCTGAACCTGGACGACACCACGCTTGCCTTTACCGAGCATCCGTTTAGCGAGGGCTTTGCCGTGGGCGATGCGCGCATCGCGACGCACATCTACGAGAACGACTGTATCTCCAACGTCTTCAGCATCATCCATGAGGCAGGTCACGCCATGTACGAGCTGGGCGTGAACCCCGCCTATGCGCGCACGTGCCTGGAGGGTGGCACCTCCATGGGCATCCACGAGAGCCAGAGCCGCTTTTTCGAGAACACCGTGGGTCGCAGCCGCGCCTTTATGGGACCGCTGCTCGAGGTGCTGCGCCGCCACGCACCCGAGGTCTACGGCGACGTCGACGAGGACACGCTCTACCACGCCGTGAACATCGCGCAGCCTTCGCTGATCCGCACCGAGGCCGACGAGCTCACCTATCCGCTGCACGTTATGGTGCGCTACGAGATCGAGCGCATGCTGTTTGCCGGCGAGGCCACGGCCAAGGACATCCCCGCGCTTTGGAATCGCTTTATGAACGAGTACCTGGGCATTTCCGTTCCCGACGACACGCGTGGTTGCCTGCAGGATACGCACTGGAGCGGCGGCTCGTTTGGCTACTTCCCTACGTATGCGCTGGGCAGTGCCTACGATGCCATGTTTGTGCCGGCCATGTGCCGCGACGGTGTCGACCTTAACGGCGCCTGTGCGAGCGGCGACCTGGCGCCCGTCCGCGCCTGGCTGGGCGAGCGCATTTGGCAGTGGGGCCGCGCCAAGGACGCGCCGGAGCTCATCAAGGGCGCCTGCGGCATGGCGTTCGATGCCCGCTACTACTGCAGCTACCTGCAGGACAAGTTCACCACGCTCTACGAGCTGTAAGGCATAACCGACACGCCAACGCAAAGGGGGCGCCGCGGAACCAATCCGCAGCGTCCCCTTTTTTCACCCAATAACTAGGTACCCAATGACTAGTTCGTTGACGCTAATGTCTTGGCAACGTCAGCGAAAACGACCCTAAGCGAGCAAGGTGACGTGAAATGAAAGGGCGCTGACCTTCTGGTCGCGCCCTTGAAATTGAACGTCAGACTGCCGCTTGGGGCCGTTTGCAGCGTCGAGCAGTTACGCGGTTTGGTAAAACCGCGTAACTAAAAAGCTTCCAGAGCGCTTGCGATGCGCTTCATGGCGGCGTCGGCGGCGGCTTGGTCGGGGGCTTCGGCCAAAACGCGGATCACCGACTCGGTTCCGCTCTTGCGCACCAGTACGCGGCCCTCGCCTGCCAGCGCGGCCTCGGCCTCGGCGATGGCGTTCTGCACGCCCATGTTCTCGAGCGCGGCGTCCTTGTCCGCCACGTGCACGGCCACCTGCGCCTGCGGCAGCAGCTTGCACGGAGCCGTGAGCTGCGAGAGCGTCTCGCGCTCGGCACGAATCACTTCCATCACGCGCAGCGAAGTCATAATGCCGTCGCCCGTGCGCTCGATATCGCCAAAGATCGTATGGCCCGTCTGCTCGCCGCCCAAGCTGTAGCCGCCCTCGCGCATCTTGGCATACACGTGACGGTCGCCCACGCCGCTGGTCACGGCGCTCAGACCGGCAAGCTCCAGCGACTTGACCAGGCCAAAGTTGCTGGCAATCGTCGGCACCACGGTACCGCCCGAGAGTCGCCCGTGCTTGTTCAGATACACGCCGCACACGTACAGGATCTGGTCGCCGTCTACCATGCGACCGCGCTCATCCACGGCCAGGCAGCGGTCGGCATCGCCGTCGTAGGCAAAGCCCACGTCCAGGCCCTGCTCCACCACGTGGCGTTGTAGGCGCTCCATATGCGTGGAGCCGCAGTCGACGTTGATGTTAAAACCATCAGGCGCGGCATTGATCACGCGCACGTCGGCGCCCAGCGCGTCAAACACCGGCTTGGCCACCGAGGAAGCCGAGCCGTTGGCGCAGTCAATACCGATCTTGACGCCCTGCAGCGAAAAGTTCGCGCTGGCGATGAGCGAAGCAATGTAGCGGTTGCGGCCCTGCATGTAGTCCACCGTGGCACCGATGTGGTTGCCCGTGGCCAGCGGAACTTCGCTCTTGCCATCGATGTAGTCCTCGATGAGCTCCAGCACGTCCTCGTCCATCTTAAAGCCATCGCTGTTGACGAGCTTAATGCCGTTATCGCAAAACGGGTTGTGGCTCGCACTGATCATGATGCCGCAATCGAAGCAGCCCTCCACGGTCTGATGCGCCACGCCCGGCGTCGGGATCACGTGCAGCATGTAGGCGTCCGCGCCGCTCGCGACCAGGCCGCTCACCAGCGCCGCCTCAAACATATAGCTCGAGCGACGCGTGTCCTTGCCCACGATGACGCGCGCCTTAGCACTGCGGTTGGCGCCGTAATACCAGCCCACAAAACGGCCAATCTTATAAGCGTGCTCTACCGTCAGCCCAACGTTGGCCTCACCGCGAAAGCCGTCGGTGCCAAAGTACTTCATGCGCTCTCCTTACAAAATAGGGGCGGACAGATTGCCTGTCCGCCCCAAAATGGTACTCGATTATCTGCGCTACCAGAAAAACCCTACGCCGACGCGCTGTCGCGAGCCGCCTGGCATGTAGGAGTCTGACGCAGTGTAAGCGGCTTGTCCCCCGCCTCGGCCGACGTGGTCAGCGTATACGTGATCGTCGTCGTCTCGCCAGCATGCAGGTCAACGGTACCCGAATAGAAGGGGATTCCATGCCACGTAGCGGCGCCAAGACCAAACTGGGTGCCCTCAACCGTAAGGTCACTGATGTTGCCGCCCGTCGGGGCAAACAGTGAGACATTCAGACGCTCGTCGTCGCGCGCGGCATCGGGCGCGCTCGCCGCGACGTAGTCGGGCAGCTTGCCGGCCTCCTCCTGCGTCATGATGTTCGTCAGGGTAACGGTGATGCGATAGGAACACGTGCCGTCGCCGTTCTTCACGCCCTGGCCAATCTGCGTGTCGGCGTTCAGATACCAGTCGAGCTTGGAAAAGCTCAGGTTGTTAAAGTAAACGCCGGCAACGGGATCGGCACTCGGATCATCCGGATCGGGCAGCGAGGCGTCAATGCCCGTCTCTTTGATGGCATTCTGCTCATCATCGTTTCTCATCCAAGCAATCAGACGGCCCTCTTCGGCACCGCGCTCGAATGCACCGACAAGCTTTGTAACGTCGACGTCACCGATGCCACCGAGAATCTTGTCGAAGGCAGCGCTGGCAACGGATGCAAAGATGCCGTCCGACTCCTCGACCGGATAGTTCCAGTACACATCGTGCATGAGGACCTTTGCGGCGTTGGTGCCGTCGACAACCGTTCCGTCGGGCAGCGACACGTTACCGACCAGGCCCAGCAGATACTGCAGGAACACCGGGTCGATACCCACGACGCCGTCAACGTCCTGCCCATACTGGGACTTCCACAGCGCGGCGACACGCTGCGAGTTGCGGGGCCAATCAGGCGAATAGGTATTGCCCGAGTTGTACAGGTTGCTGTGGTTGCCGAACAGCGCCTCATCCTCTTCGTCGACGCTCTCGACTGCCTCATCCTCGCTGAGTCCAATGCGGGGAACAAACTCGCCAATCGACATCTGGCCGTCGGTGACCGAAATCAGGCCCTGCGAACCGCCAAAGCCGCCGCAAGCACGAATCTCGACGTTGTTCATGGCGTACACAAGGTAGTTGCGCGTCTGGCCGTTGGCGCCGAGCATCTGGGGGAGGACGGGGGCGACCTTCTCCGCCGCGTCAACCGCACCGTTGAGGGTGGCAAAGCCGTCCTTGGCCTTATCGACCAGCTCGGTCACCTGGGAAATATGAGTATCGCCAATGCCCTGGACCTTCTCGTTGGCGCTCTTGAACACCTTCGAGCTGCTGGAAAGCGAATCGGCGACCGCCTGCAGCGCGGACACGTTAATCATGCCGTCCTGGAACAGCTTGCCGGGCGTAGCCTGCGAAAGGTTATCGGCCATGGGAACCAGCGCATTGCTCGAGACATCGGACAGGGCGTCGATCATGGTGCGGGCCGCATTGATATCGCTGCCATACACCGGGATAAACGAAGCCGCCGCCCACAGCGGGCTCGAGGTCTTCGCCTTCATGCTGTTACAGAGCTCATCGATCTTCTTCGCGTCGTCAGGCAGCGTCGAAAAATCGCCCGACGTGACCTTGTCCTTAAGGCCACCGACGATCTCGACAGCCTCCTTCGCTTCGCTCTTTACGGTCTTTGCCGAGTTAAGCAGCATAAAGCCGCTTGCGCCAAGCGCAACGAGAAGCACCGCGACTACAGCGGCAATAATGGCGCCGGTGTGACGCTTTTTGCGCTCGCCCTTGCGATGACGATGACGGACCAGACCGTCAGAGGTCGAACTCGACGAAGCGTCGCTACCGTAGTTCAAGCCAAAATCGTAATAATCTTCCTTGGAACCCGAGCCCGCAAACTCGGCACCGCTATCATCCAGGCGGGCGAACGTGCCAGTCTCGGAGGCGCCGGTGTAAATCGTGCCAAGGTTACCCGTAAGCCCCGCGCCACCGGCAGAGGGAGTATTGTTGGCGGCCTTGCCGGCATTAACGTTGCCGGCGGCATTCGCGGCGTTGGCAGCACCCGCGTTGTTCGCGGGTACCGAAGGAGCCCCGATCGGCTGCGACGCGGAGGTTGCACCGCCCGCAAAGACATTCCCTCTTGCACGGCCGGTCTTTTTTGCCTTTTGAGACTGCTCGTACAGAGCGGTAAACATCGCCGTCTCGCCCGGGGACACGCGCTTACCGGAACCGCCCTGTCCAGCGCCGCCCGGCGTGCCGGCCTTACCAGCCCCGTTCGGACGCGGCGGAACTGCAGGACGGCCGCTATCGCTGCCCTTAAAGTGATTACCAGCCATAAAGAAATCCTCGCAATTGAGTCGCAATGAAAAAGTCCATAACGTTACTAGTTTATGGCATTTTGGGCATCGACAGCTAAACTCCAGACACGGACGTCAATTGGCGAAAATGCGGCACAACACCTTTTCTGTCTTGGCGGCGGCGCCAGCTACACCGTGAGGAACATCATCACGATGATCATGGCAAAGCCGATAAGGTCGGTCGGCAAAAACACCGTGCCCAGCATAACGGCGCTGGTGATAGTCGCCGAAACCGGCTCCACAGTTCCGATGAGGCTCGCGCGCACCGAGCCGATGTCCTTAACGCCCTGCATATAAAGCATGTAAGCAAAAAACGAGCCGATAACCACGAACACCGCGAGCGCCTCGATGCCGGCAGCGTCGAGCGCCGGCATATGCGCCCAGGGCCGCACGAAGACACATGAAACCACGCCCGCCGTGAGCATTGCCGAGCCCGTGACGATGGGGCTACCGTATTCGGGCAGGATCTTGGCGGGAATCACCGCCATACACGCGGCGCTGACCGCACACATAAGACCTGCTGCCAGGCCAAGCGGCGAGATATTCAGGCTGGTGGGGTCGCCGCCGGTGGCGATTAAAAAGGTTCCACCCAGAGCTAGGCCAATGCCGATGACTTCGCGAGTACGTGGCATGCGGCGATCGATCACGCAGGTGTAGCCCATGATGATAACGAGCTGCAGGCACTGGAGCACCGTCGCGGTTCCGGCGTTCGTCAGGCGCACGGCCGAAAGATAGCAAAACTGGTTGAACAGCAGGCCAAAGGCGGTAAAGAGCAGCAGCTGCTTGCGATCGGCGGGTGTGGTCCAGAGCTTAATCAGGCGCTCGCGGTCGCGCGTAACAACCACGGCCATAAAGAGTAGACCGGCGAGAATCTGACGTACGCTCATAAGCCACAAGGTGTCGACGTGGTAGGTATCGAACAGAAAGCTCGCGCTGGTGCCCGAGAAGCCCCAAAACGAACCGCCCACCAGCGTAGCCAAGACGCCCGTGATCATCTTGCGCGACGACGCATCGTTAAGGCGCTCGCGCCAGGCGCGGCGGGTGCTACGGCTGAGCTCGTCGGTGCCCTCGGGCACATCAATGTTCGATATATCGGTCATCGGCACCGAAGCCCCTGCGCCTTCGACCTGCTCGACACACTCTTTGCTCATTCCACTCCCCCGAAACAGTCTGGAAGCAATTCGGCTTACCTTACCACGGCAAAGGCACCAGCTGGAGGCTTGTCCGTTTATCGGTAGGACAATTCCGCAGACGTCTTTCCATAGCTCGATACCACAATGGGCTTGCATTATGCAACAGCCAAATCGCGGCAGCAGGCTCTTTTGAAATGGATATGACAAAGCCCCCGAATTCCACAATGTAAGCGATTTTTAAAAATGTTCTTGCCACCGAGTTCAGGCTCCGTTATATTATCCCTTGCGCGCTTGCGCACCCTTGATCGGGCGTTTAGCTCAGGGGGAGAGCGCTTCCCTGACACGGAAGAGGTCAGAAGTTCAAATCTTCTAACGCCCACCAAATGTTCACAGCTCAGAGGCTATGTCTCTGAGCTGTTTTGTTTTATGTCGCCAAATCCGCTGGCAACTCCAACCGTCATCGCAACGTAACATCAATTCACCTGACGAATGGCTGCCAAACAAATTCAATACCCCAACATCAACAACAGCCGGGCACAAAACTGCGCCGCAAACTGCTCCAACCACCCTGCCCATGTACAAAACCGCGTCAGCGACCCAAGTGCCTATCCCGGCTGACTCCGTAGTCAATCAAAACCGCCCCAATAGCCACCGAGGCCGAGACCAACACGTCTCGAACCCATCCGCACCGCAACTTCTCGGCAAAACGCCGCGATGTCTGCGCCCTGCGGTATCCTTGAGCCACTTGCACCTGCAGCACCAAGGAGCCGCCATGCGCACCGAGCTCGATGTCCCCTTTTCGCACAAAGAAGAAGCCAAGGCGCTGGGCGCCAAATGGGACCGGACCAAGAAGATCTGGTATGTACCCAGCGGCGTCAACCCCGAGCCCTTTGCCGAGTGGCTGCCCGGTGTTGACCGATTCGACCCCTCAGCGCCGTATATATATCTAGTACTGGGCGAGCGCGAGTGCTGGAAGTGTCACAAAGAGACCTCGGTCGCGGCCTTCGGCATTCCCTATCGAACCGATAACGACGAGAGCATCGCCATCGCGCACGCGCCCAACGAAGCTGGGCACATTGCCATCGACACGGCCAACGCCAACGCACTCGCCATCGTGCCCGCTCTTGGCTGCGTGCCGGGCGAGATCCGCGACTACCTTCATAAGCGCTGCGGCTACAAGCCCGTAGGCGCGCGAGCCTCCAAAGCCCCGTCGCTCGGCAACACGTGCACCAGTTGCGACGCGCTGCAAGGCAGTCGCTATCTGTTCGAGGAGCCCTCGTCCCCGTTTGCCCTCACTGCCATCAACAAGCTGCCGGCACTGCAGTTTATACGCGTCGAAGTTGCCGGCGTCTTTGGCGTCCCGGCCACGCGTACCAATTTTGACCAGGCGCTCTTTACCTGGGCACGCGACCATCACGCCGAGTTCCACAAGCAGCTCGGTGAGGGGATTTATTTGTAGGGACGGAGAGGCCTTCACAGTCAGCTCCTCCGCATCACCTATCCCTCGTCGCCGGCGTCGTACACGATATCGAGGCCACAAACAGGGCATTTCTCCGGATACACCGGCATATGAACGCCTGTCCGTTTTCTCACTTCGTCGCTGAGCCTGTCGCGCGCATCGATGAACCGAATGTCGAGACACGGTATTTGCGAGCCGCAGCAAGGGCAGGCGACGACAAACGACCCGCGATCAACCTCTACGCTCGGAAACATATTGTTGTCGATAAGGGCACACGGCAGTTTTCCGTACTTCCCCATCGCAATATCGCCTCGCCAGCTCATACACGCTCCCCTCTCGCTATACAAATCAGGAAGAGCATGCACCGGCGAGCGTACGCGAGATTGCATCGCCACGCGATCCGATCAAACAACACGATCGTCAAAGAATGCCAAAGCCAAATACGCTAATACGGCAGAAGCCCCGCCTTTTCACGCTTCTTTTCCGAGCGATCGAACTCAATGCGATGGGCCTCAAGAAACACCGTATTGGGTCGCCACTGACGCTCATTCGGCTGCCTTAGCGTCGCACCCGCAAAGGAAGCGTAGTCAGTCTTATCCAGCAGGTACGATCCGCACAGCCGATATTCGCCGCAAACAGGCTCAAACGAAATCAGGTGAGCATCAAATAGGGAATGAAGGTCGCGCCGAAGCAGAATGCCGTTGCTGGCAACCTGCGATTTGGGTCCCGAGTAATTCTCGATATGCGCAGCCTCCAGAGCTTCACTGACGCCGCAGTCCGACACCGCGCAACGGCCGTCATAGGCGGCAACGAGCTGTTTGCGGAACCATTGTTGCCCCAATCGCTCGCGCCTTAACGCATAGCGGACCTTTTCGTCGTCGGTCGCACCCTGTCCGGCAAACTCAATATCGACGGGCATGCGCTTCAGATAACTCATGTCGGGCGCAAAACGAGGGTCCGGCCCGCCTTTATGAACAGGACCGTGCAGAACAAACCATCCGTTTTCGGGCTCGAACCGCTCAACAAACGCAAGGCCGAGCACCTTATAGCCCACCTCGGTTGCAAATATGACTCCGACTGGAACGCCGCATTCCATGCAGTTGAGCATTTTACGGTTGTAATTCTGGTCTCGAAAACCAACGGTACCCGGCGCTTGAACCGAGTACTTAATGACCCACGTACCATCGTCCAAATAGAGCGGAGGCACATCGGTGTAGAAGCTCTTTTTAGAGTTATGGACCGAAAGCGCAAAGATCTTATTGGGATCTTGCTTCACCCGATCCTGGCCCGGCCAGAAGATCCCTGAATCCCGCGTTACGGGAAAGAAGTCCGAGCCAATTCTCAAACGATACTGATACTGAGGGCTATCTTCCTTGGTGTGGTGCGGAAGGCTGGTCCAAACGCCGCCGCGCTGCTCCTCACCCAGAAACCACTCCCATGCCTCAACGTATTCAGAAGGCACGAGACTGCAGGCACGGTCATAGCTTGGTCCATCCATCAACGGAACAGCAAGGTCAATGTCGTTCATCGCCAGCACCTACAACCATACGAACGCGAGTCATGCCCCTCAATAATATGACCGAGAGTCAATTATTACGAGATCTCATTCCGCGATCGGCACATCGTTGATGCTCTCGGTTTGCCGCTGGCGCGCTCGTACCCCGCTACCCCACTCCTCTGTATACTGATGTAGCACGTGTTTCATCCGGGCTTGTTGGACCGGATTGTTCATGGGAGGGTCTTATGGCTGCTTCGAATCCGCCTAAGGGGAGCGTTTCTTCTTCGTCCATCAAGCCGGTTACGCGCAAGGCCGTGCGTTGCCAGCGCGAGGTCGCTTGGCTTGTCACGCAGGCGGCGGGCAGGCTCGTGGCGACCACTCAGGACGTCAACGCGCCTACGCCGAGCTTTGTGCTGGCAGCGGCGCTGGATTTTGTGCGCCAATTGGAGCTTGCCGCACAGGATGCCAGCGGCCACCTCGACTACCAGAATGTTATGGCGCCCGACCTGCAAACGTTCTGCCACATGGCCAAGTTGCCCGCCGCGCCCAATGCGCTTTCGGACGCAGGCTACATGTTTACGCTTTCGGGCGCGGACCTTATCCGCGACATCTATACATACTGCAGCGAGCTCGCCGAGCGCCATGTCTTTGACGCGGCTGAAGTCAAACCGGGATATGTCATCAAGCTGGTTCTTAGGCTGTTCTTGATGGACGGGTTCGCGGCCATGCCGGCGTAAGCCGAGTCTTTAGCATCACCGTCAACTGGGCAACAACCGCTTAACCTTAGTGGGCGCCAATCGAGAGTCGATTATTGGGTCGCCTCGTCCGCTAACGCATTTATTCCACGCGCTCCAACAGTCGATACTTGCGGTTGCGGCTCGTCGCCGGCGCCGTGGGCTCAAGCTCGCCTTGAGCAATGAGCGCGTTGACGCGCGACCTAACCTGGGAAATTGTGAGCCCCGTGTGCTCTGCCAGCTCACGCGTCCCCAGCTCGCCGTAATGTTTGAGTGCCGTCACAATTAAGCCCCCGCCATGATCGACCGGCTCGATCTTTGAACGGTAAAGTACGACCTTGAACCGATCGAACCCCGGGCAGAACAGGGGCTCGGCCAGACCATGCGCGCGCATGGCATCGATCATCATCGGGATGCCCGAGCCATTGCCCTCAGCCGGCGAACCTGCGCCATCCGGCAGCGGGACAATCGACATGAGTTTCACGAGCGTCGCGTTACGGCATCGGGAGCTGCCGTCAAACAAGTTCTCGCGAGTCTTTCCCCCGTATAGGCCGCCGGGGTTCGTCACCTCGATACGGTCATCAAAGACGTCAACAGCGATCGACTGCCCACAGAACCGATCTCCGTATTCTCGGTGGATTACGGCGTTGGCAATTGCCTCGCGCAGGACCTCCTCGGGAACCTCCAGCGAGTCGACACGCGAGACGCCTTGGATCGTCGAGGTTCGCCGCAAATTCTTGGCGATTGCCGCGACGGCATCCGAGATCATTTCGCCCAACGTTCCCTCGCAGATCGTACGGTCCATGAACCTCAACGACCCCGCCGCGCCCTTCTGCGTTCCGGCATAGACCGCCACATCGATAAAGAGCTTGGGATAGAACTGCTGAGGATAGGCACCCGCAGCCAGGAGTCCGGCCTTAGTGACATTGCCCTGGGAGTCGAGGAAATTCAGGCGCTCCAGCTTCGTTTTCTTGTCCGGCGCGCCGCGCATCGCACGAGGTGTCAGTGAGAAAGCACGCTCTATCGTGCGGTCGACCAGGGCCTCGTCAAGATCGCCTGCGACCGCGCCGGGCACTGCATCGCGATCACTGGGGCTCGCCCGTTCATACGATGACAAGGACAGGACCTCGGTCGACGAGAGCGGAACATCTTTATCATCGATGCGTTTGTAGCTGCCGCCTTGAGCGCCCCGCTCTATGACATAACAAGGCTTGCTCGACGGGTCGAGCTCCTCAATCGTGATGACCAGAACCACGGTGCCCTGGAGCTCCACGCGTTCAATGGTGTATTTGGGCGGATTGGCCAGTTTTCCGCGCCCGCCGGCATCACCCATGCCCGCTACGAATTGGTTGAGCACCTTCTCGGTCTCAAAGTTCTCAACCGGGACAAAGCCCGCGCGCTCGCTCACGCCGAGCACGATAATTCCGCCAGCGGTATTCGCGAATGCGCTAACCGTTTCCCATACGTCGCGGGAAAGCGTCGTGGCGCTCTCCTTGACCTCGACGTTAAGATCGTCCGAGCCCATGCGCCTTAAAGACTCGAGCAGACCGGTCAGCTCGTTTTCGTTCATCTGCATGTCCTTTCGCTCGGCCCGGCGGAGAATGCCGCGAATAGATTTCCTTCGTCTCTCAGTTATCTCTCGTAATTATCTCTCACCTTTCTGCTATCTCTCATATTAGAGATAAGTGAGAGATGAAAGATAAGATATCTGCCATTTGTTTCATTTAAACATGTTTTTGCTGGTAGAACAATCAGTATTGAGACAATACCATGATTGCTTGTCTCTTTGCTGATCAGTTATCTCTCATATTTATCTCTCGTCTTTCTGTTATCTCTCATATTAGAGACGAGTGAGAGATGAGAGATACGTGAGTGATGCATGAGCCTAGACTATTGGACGGTTAGAAAATCCCTCAAACAAAAAACGGGGCCGGCCTTACGCCGAACCCCGTTTTCAAACGGACAGTTAGTTATCCAACGCGCGAGCAAAGCAGTCAACATTACGCCGCTGCGAACACTCCCAAGCCCGTTCCGATGATGCAGATCGCGAAGATGCCAATAATAATCCAAATGGTCTTGACACCCTTTTTATAGAGGACAACGCAAGCGAACGTTGCCAGCAAAGGCAGCAGACCGGGGAAGATCGAATCGAACAGATCCTGCAGGACAATCTCCGAACCACCCACATCAAAGGTCAAAGCTGTGGACAGCGAGACCTGTGCCGCAATCATTGCGCCAATGACGGTCATTCCGAGGACACCGGCAGCATGCGTCATGCGAGACATGAGGTTGTTCTCTTCGGACTGCTGCAGGAACTTGGTTCCCAGGTCGTATCCCAGATGGGCTGCGACGATACGCGTTGCAAGGTTAATCACGGAGTAGATGAGCGCGTACACGATGGGGCCGAGCGGGTTGCCCGTCGACGCGATGCCAATACCAATGCCGGCGGCGACCACGCGGAACGTACCCCAGTAGAACGAATCGCCGATGCCGGAAAGCGGTCCCATGAGGCCGACCTTCATGGCGTTAATCGAGGACGTGTCGAAGTTCTTATCGGCAGCCGCCTGCTCTTCCATCGAAACCGTTAGGCCGGCTACAAACGGAAGCACATGAGGCGTGATGTTAAAGAACTCGGTATGGCGATCAAGCGCCGCATAGTAATCGTCGTCGGATCGCGTCGGAAATGTTGGTGTAAGCGCGCCGACGGCTGACCGCCAAACGCAAGCGGCCCCTGTCCTAGAATCTGG
>NZ_JBCOIG010000013.1:33039-58188 GCF_040926405.1 Collinsella aerofaciens | reverse complement strand
CGGGGGCCGCGTGGCTTCGACCGCGGTGGTCACGGCGATAGGCTGCGACGAGTCCGGCTGGAGGCGGGTGCTGGGGGTGTCCGTGGTGGACACGGAGTCCTACGAATCGTGGCTCGGTTTCCTGCGGAAGCTGCGCGACCGCGGCGCGACCGGCACCGAGCTCGTCGTATCCGATGCCCACGGGGGCCTGGTCAGGGCCATAGGCGAGGTCTTCCAGGGGGCGGCCTGGCAGCGATGCGCCGTGCACCTGATGCGCGACTGCATGCGCGAGGCCGGCTCCTGGCAGCTGAGGCGCCGCGTGGGGCGCATCGTCTCCTCGGTCTTCCGCGCCAGGGACGCCGCCACCGCCGTGGCCATGTACCACGCGGCATGCGAGATGCTGGAGGGGTGCTGCCCGAGGGCGGCGAGGGTGCTCGAGGAGGCGGAGCCCGACGCACTCGCGTACCTGGACTTCCCGCCGTCGCACTGGAAGCGCCTGCGCACCAACAACGTGCAGGAGCGCGCCAACAGGGAAATCAAGCGCCGCTCGCGCGTGGTGCAGGTCTTCCCGTCGGAGAGTTCGCTGCTCAGGCTCGTGGGCGCCGTCATGTGCGACCAGGCCGAGACATGGTCCGGCTCGCGCTACTTCTCGGAAAGGAAGATGGCCGAGATGCATGACGCCGCGTTCAGAATGGGTGCCGCGGGCGAGCACGACTGGGCGGAGCTGGAGAAGGCGGCCAGGAAGATGATCGAATCCAGCCTGGAACTTGCCGACAGCGTGGAGGCGGCCTAGGATATCAACTGATTCCGGATATCGGACACAGGGGCCGCAAGGGCCCTTACACCAACTTTCTCGACACTACCTTTACATCCATCGTGTCCTCATCGACATATGCGCATAGCACCTTAACGCGAGGATCTTCACCGCAAAATAGCTGGAGCGTTTCACGCATCGCTCTAGCAAGTGGCCCATGGCTGGCCAAGAGCAACTTCCTCATTTATCTCCCAATCTCAGTTAATCATCTGTTAATAGAACGTTATATTTTGTATTGTTATCTACAGTATCCTCGAAACTTTCGCTTTGTCAAGACAGATCAATCAAGCTTCCTAAGCGGTAATAATTCGCCCGTAAACGGCAAAAAAACGCCCCTTTGTCGGGGCGTTTTCAATCTCTTGTTATTCGGTTAAGAAAGATCCGGGGTTTGGCTTTCGCTAGAGATAAAACTTTAAGCGCTCAGTGCAGTACACCTGCCGCGAAATAAACAATGGCACTCCCTGCGCGCTGCAACGCTTATCCACAAATAATAAAAGGGCAGATCCCGGCTTTACATTCAAATGTTCTGCCTCGTAAGCACTTGCAAAGCACACCTGCAACGTTCGCTCGTTATTGCCAAGTTCGATATGGCGTCTTCCCAGCACCTCAAGTAGAGAACCCGATAAATCTTCATGTTCCAAAAAGGCAAGAGAAGGAGTGTAGCTATTGGTTTCCAACATCGTTGGCACGCCATCGACTAAGCGCAAACGTCTAGTCTGAAGAATATTCTCGTCCTCCTGGACCTGAAGAAAACGCACGTCGCGCAGCGTAGGATAAATCCAAGCTACTTCGAGCACTACGGTAGAAGGCTTTTTATTTTCTTGAATGCAGGAATGGGTGAAGCTTTCCTGGTCATCGGCTGCATAGGCATTGCGCGTCGTGGTAACAAAAGTACCTTTCCCTCGCGTGCGCTCAACGATATCGGCATCCTCTAGTTCCTTGATTGCCGATCGAACAGTAATACGACTAACGCCATATTCCTCCATAAGCTCCGTCTCAGTAGGAAGCTTATCCCCTTCGCTATATACGCCACTTTCTATTCGACTCACAAGATCGTGAACGATCTGCTTATACAATGGAACAGCGCTCTCCACTTTAACCATTATTCAACCTATTGCTTTCTACACTCAACGGCTTCAAGTCCCTGCCAATTGATGCCGAGTTGATTAGCCTTAATCGAAAAGAAGTATTTGAAATAATCACCCAACATCACCTGCTTAGTAAAGTGCACTGGCTTACCAGTGCTCATATAGACGGTCTCACTCAATATAAACATCGCAGCTTCTCCTGCGATGTTAAGGATGCGCTTCTCCTCATCCGTAGCAAGCCCTGCTTCAAGCACAATAGACGGGAAACAATTATCCTCTAGTCGCAGCCCCGTCTCTCTCTCAATCGTTTCATAAAGTGATGCGTTCTCCATATCGACACCCAGTAAAAACCCGAAGTTCTTTACTGGAAGATAAATATGTTCAATCATTGCATTTATGTGGTTAATTGACCTCACACGTTTGAGGTAAACCGCAGATTCATTCTCTTCCATTCGCAAATGACGACGGACGGCAACGGGCGGCTCGACCTCCTGAAGAGCGAGAACACGAGACGAGGTTTCGATATTATTTTCATGGCAAAAATAAGTGAAACCCTTAAACGTGCTCAAGCTCGAGACGATTTTAGGCTGCCGGATAAATGTGCCTTTGCCATGACGCGTATCAAGCACGTCGTCATCCACAAGAGTTTGAATTGCCTTCCGTATCGTCGCGCGGCTAACCTCGTATTCTTCGCAAAAACCATTTTCGCTAGGCAACACGCCACTTTCGGAAAACTCGCCCATCTCAATACGGCGGCGCAAATCATCAGCTACTTGTACATATAGCGGCACAGCACTAGTCGGGTTAATCATAACGTTCTCCGTACAACATTCTATGAAACTTCTATACGTTATAAAATAACCTATTACGTATTATTTTGAAAGAAATAGACGGTTCAATCTTATTTTTGAACCGTCTACAATATCAAACACTCCATATGAAGGTGTCGAATGCCACTTGTGGCGCAAACAAGAGGGGCATTTGGCAAAAATGCCCCATTTCGCCTTGAAGTCGCTACCGTGAAATGCCAACGAGCCACATGGTCGAGTCCAAGCAAATACGACCTCAAGCGGCCAGCTACGGCATGGCTCTCTAGAACGAGACTGCGACATTTGTTTGCATTGTTTTACGAACGCAACATAACGAATTATTTCCGAGCATAGTAACGGCCGCTGAAAGCTGCTTTAGTAGTTCATCTGGTGATAGTAGCGACGCGTGGTGAGCGGGTGGTTGCGGACGTGCTCGAGATGGCAGCTCAGGCGCTCGGTGATGGTGTAGGTGACCATCGGGGAGACGATCTTGCGGAACTCGGGGTCGCTGAACGGCAGCTCGACCTCGGCGGTGTCGAACTTGTTCACGCGGACATGGACGCCCTTCTCGTCGGCGAGCATGTGGGTGAAGTTGTCCACGCGGTCCATGAGCTTGCGGGTGTCGTCCTCGCCGTAGAGCATGATGAGGCTCGTGCCCTCCTCGCACAGCTCGATGGTGCCGTGGAAGAACTCGGCGGCGTGGATGGACTTGGTCTTGATCCACTGCATCTCCTCGAGGATGCACATGGCGTAGTCGTAGGCCTCGCCCCAGAGCATGCCGGAGCCGATCACCATGTGGTAGTCGGTGTCCTTGAAGTCCTCGGCCATGGCGGCGCAGCGCTCGTCCTGGGCGTCCTTGGCCTTGATGAGGTACGGGGCGATGTTGCCGAACTCCTCCATGAAGGTGTCGTACTTGGGGAAGGCGCCGGCGTTCTTGAGGAAGCGGGCGACCAGCGTGATCTGGTAGGTGTAGATGGCCTCGCACAGGACGTCGTCCTCGGCGAAGCTGAAGAACTTGTAGTCGGCGTACTCGGTGGCCGGGGTGTTGTCGTTGGAGACGTACATCAGCGTGCGGGCGCCCTGCTCCTGGCAGAACTTGGCGGCCTCGATGATCTCGGGGGTGGTGCCGGTACGGGTGGAGAAGACGCAGACCGAGTCCTTGTTGAAGGCCTTGGGCGGGCACGCGAGGAACTCGGCGGCGATCTCGCAGTGGACGTCGACGTCGGCCGTGGTGGTCTCGACCCAATACTTCATCGGGAGCGTGTGGGCCCAGGTGCCGCCGCAGCCGATGAAGAAGATGTTGGAATAGCCCTGCTCGCAGACCTTGTCCACGGCAGCCTCAATCTGAGGACGGAGAGCGAGGGCATCGCTCACAACCTTTTCGTAACGAGGCTCATCGAAATTGAACATCCCTTACTCCTAACTCACTTAGATGAACCCTTCATTCATCCCATAACGTTATAATACTTTATATAACTAACTATGCAAGTATTATTTTGGTTCTGTTCTTTCATCAAACCCCTTTAAAACAACAATCGGCGTTGTTGGACACAGCGTGCAAGTTCATTGAACGGTTCAGTATGCATCGTCTCTAGTTAAATGACGTCTTATGCAAATACCTTTAATCCGCTTGGAGCCGACGAATCTTTTGACTGTCCGCAGAAGCTTTCCCGGAATTCCCTATGGATAGACGCACTGGCAATCGCTTCGTTATCTGGCTTATTGCGCATTGCCGGGGCATCTGGGAGAAAGCGCAATCTACCGCGTGGTCAGCTAGCGTTTCATCGGAATCGACCGCATCCGCGCCAAATACTAAATCGCAATCGTTGAAACTCGTCCGATCATATGGCGGCAATTTCTCGCCTTAAAAATGAGCACGAAATAAGGGGGCAGCTGTTTGCAACTTGCTTTATTCGTAAGTGTTTTTACTGAAAAACAATCACCAACCAAACAGCACTATTAATTGTTTGGCTCTTTGCTGTACAGCCATCTTTCGTATACGTCTCTCGTCTATCTCTCATCTCACGGTTGGAGACGAAAGGTGTGCGGGAGTGGATAATTGGACGGCATTTGGGCCTGCGACGGATTATTTCGTCCGAAAATCCACGCTCATTTGGCGGGACACGCGGGGCCCATGCCAATCCACCCACATCGTCTTCAGTTCGCCGCAGAGCCGCGGCCCCATATGGGTATACTCTCGAGGATTCGACTCGATTCGCCCCCGCCGGGGCGTCAAAGGAGACTGCATATGCCCACCACCTCAACCGACCCGCGCGCCGCTGCTGCCGCGCTGCTGGTACCCGGCACCACCTGCCACGGTTTTGCCGTCGAGCGCTGCGAGACCGTGCCCGAGCTCGACTCGGACGCCTACGTGCTGCGCCACACCGCATCGGGCGCTCGCCTGCTGTACCTGGCGTGCAACGACGAAAACAAGGCCTTTGCCATTGGCTTTAAGACGCCGCCGGCCGATTCCACCGGCGTGTTCCATATTCTTGAGCACTCGGTACTGTGTGGGTCGGCCAAGTTTCCCGTCAAGGAGCCGTTCGTGGACCTGATTAAGAGCTCCATGCAGACGTTCCTCAACGCCATGACCTACCCCGACAAGACCATCTACCCCGTTGCCACCACCAACGAGCAGGATCTGTACAACCTGATGGACGTGTACCTGGACGCGGTGTTCAACCCGGCCATCTATACCAAGCCCACCATTTTTGAGCAGGAGGGCTGGCACTACGAGCTGGACCTGCCGGAGGGCGCCGAGGGCGAAGGCAGCGCCGCCAGCCTGCGCGAGGGCACGCTGCGCTATAACGGCGTGGTGTTCAACGAAATGAAGGGCGCGCTGTCCGACCCCATGAGCGTGCTGGACGACGCCGTCAACGCCGCGCTCTATCCCGACACCGCCTATGCGCACGAGAGCGGCGGCGACCCACGCGCGATTCCCGCGCTCACCTACGAGCAGTTCCTGGATACGCACGCGCGCCACTACAATCCTTCCAACTCTTATATAACACTCTACGGCGACCTAGATGTGGACCGCGCGCTGGCATTTTTGGACGAGCGCTATCTGTCGCAGCCGAGCGCTACAAGCCGCCGCATGGACGCTGCCGTCGCCGCCGGCGAGGACCCGTCCACGCTGGCACCCAATCCGCTGGGCGTGCAGGCGCCCGTGACCTGCGAGTATAAGCGCGTCGAGATGGCCACCACGCCCGAGAACGCCCTGGTGGGCCTGGGCCTTGTGCTGGGCAGCGCGCTCGACCGCAAGCGCACGATCGCGGCGGATATCCTGTTCGAGGCGCTACTAGGCTCCAACGAAGCGCCGGTTAAGAAGGCCATTCTGGCCGCCGGCCTGGGCGGCAACGTGGTGAGCTACACCGCGGCCGAGAGCCTGCAGCCCTACGAGCTCATCATGCTGCAAAACGCTCAGCCCGGCGTGGCGCGCGAGCTGCGTCGCGTGTTCCAGGACGCCTGCCGCGACCTGTGCGAGCACGGCGTTCCGCGCGAGCGCCTGGAAGCCATCATCAGCAGCAACGAATACGATCTGCGCCAGCGCGACTACGGTATCGCCGATGGCGTGGCCATTGCGTGCGACGCGCTGAGCACCTGGCTCTACGATGACGACGCCGCGACGTTGGCGCTCAAGTACGGCCCGGTGTACGAGGAGCTGCGTAGCGAGCTGGACGGCAGCTATTTTGAGGACCTGCTGCGCGAGCTGGTGCTGCAGAACGATCACATGGCACTGGTCGAGCTGGTGCCGGTGGACGCCGCCGAGGGTTCGGAGGGTGCCGAGGCCGCCGAGCTAGCAGCCAAGCGCGATGCCATGACCGATGCCGAGCTGGCCGACGTGGTCGAGCGCACGGCCGCGCTGCGTGCCGCGCAGGAGGCCGAAGACACGCCCGAGGCCAAGGCCACGCTGCCGCGCCTGCGCGTGTCCGACATTGGCGAGGCGCACCCCGAGCAGCCGCTGATCGTGGACACGACCGCACCCATCCCCTGCCTGCGCCACGGCATCCCCACCAACCGTCTGGCCTACGCCATGCAGTATTTCGACCTGAGCTGCGTCGCGTTTGAGGACCTGCCCTATGTGACACTGCTCTGCCGCCTGCTCAAGCAGCTGCCCACGCGCGAGCACTCGGCCGAGGAACTCGACAACTTGCTCGCCGGCAAGCTCGGCTTTTTGAGCTTTACGACCGAAGTCATGACCCAGCCCGACGTGGACGGCGTGCGCCCCTATCTGCTGGTGAGCGCCGGCGCCCTGTCCGAGAAAATCGATGCGCTGGCGAGTCTGCCGCGCGAGGTATGGTCGAGCACGCTTTTGGCAGATGCCGACGCCGACCGCGTGCGCGACGTGCTCACGCAGATTCGCATTGGGCTTGAACAGGGCTTTATCAACAACGGCCACTCGACGGCGCTCGGTCGCGCGATGAGCTACAGCTCGCCTTCGGCCGTAGTGCGTGAGCAGCTCTCGGGCGTAGACTTCTACCTGTTCCTGCGCGATCTGCTCGACCACTTTGACGAGCGCGTGGACGGGCTGCGTACCAAGCTTGCCGAGCTGGCGGAGCGCATCTTTGTGGCCGATGGCTGCATGGCGAGCTTTACCGGCAGCGACGAGGACTTTGACGCGTACTGGGATGCCGCGGGCGACCTGGGGCTTGGCGCGGGCGACGGCGCTGCCAGCGGCACGCTCGTGGTGCCGGAGCCGCGCGACCGCCACGAGGCTTTCGTCATCCCCAGCGACATCTGCTTTGCCGCGCGTGCGTGCGATCCGCGTCGCCTGGGCATTGACGTGACAGGCGCTTGGGCCGTGGCTGCCAACGCGCTCTCCTACGACTACCTGTGGAACGAGATTCGCGTGAAGGGCGGTGCGTACGGCTGCGGATTCCGCGCAGCCGGCGAGCGCCAGACGGCGTTCTACACCTACCGCGACCCGGCGATCGATCCTTCGATTGAGCGCGTGAAGCGCGCGGGTGCATGGCTTGGCAGCTTTGAGCCCGACGAGGCCGCCTTTGAGGGCTTTATCGTGAGCTGCGTGAGCGGCATGGACGCGCCGGTGAAGCCGTACGCGCTCACCAAGCGCCGCAACACGACCTACCTGGCCGGGCTCGATCCGCACGCACGCGAGGAGCGCCGCGCCCAGATGCTCGCCGCCACGCCCGGTGAGCTCCGCTCGCTCGGCGCCGACGTGACGCGCATCGCAGCCGAGTCGCCCACCTGCGTCTTTGGCGGCCGCGAAGTCATCGCCAAGAGCAACGCCGGCTTTAACGTCGTCGACCTGATGGGCTAACGCACGGCAAAGGTAGATTTTTGGGACATGCCCGAAAATCTACCTTTTTTCTGCGGTTTGAGCGGGGCGGCGCAGCCCACCGCGGCGGTTTGTCTCAATCTGTAACATCTAGACGGCAATATCGGCTCCAGATGTTACAGGTCGAGACGTTCCCAAACGGCACCAGCTCTTTGTCTCAATCTGTAACATCTAGGTCCAATTTTGCCGAGTTACTGTTACAGATTGAGACAAACCGCCGCAGACGCCCACTCCACAGCACAGACCACCACAAAGGTGCCTGTCTCCTTCCTCAGTTGTGGTTCGAACACTTGTTCTATACGTACATGTGTTCTATAGTATGGGTGATTGCTTCGGGCTTAAATTGCAACTATAATATAGTTGCGGGATGTGAGGCAGGATGACTCGGATCGACAAACTCATCGCCCAGCTGCTTAGCTGTCCTTCAACGTATAGATTCGCTGACTTTCTTAAAGTTATGGCTTCATATGGCTTTGAAATGGACAGCAAAGGCAAGACATCCGGATCGCGCGTTCGCTTCTACAGGCCATCAGATGGCAGGATGTTCGTAATGCACGCGCCTCATCCATCTGACGAATTGACAGCGGGGACCATTCGAAACATCGTTCGCTTTCTGCAAGATGTCGGAGGTAGTCATGAGTAACGTTTTGGCATACAAGGGTTATTTCGCCCCGGTCGAGTTCGATGCCGAACAGCATGTGCTAACAGGTATGGTCGCCGGCATTAGGGACGCAATCGTATTTGAAGGCTCCACGGCTGAAGAAGTGGAGCAATGCTTCCACGACGCCGTCGACGATTACCTTGAGTTTTGCGCCGAGAAGGGCAAGGAACCCGAGCGGGCTTTTAAGGGCTCGTTCAACGTAAGAACGGGCTCTGAGCTCCACAAGCAAGCAGCGCTAGCGGCGGCAAAGAAGGGTGAGTCACTCAATAAGTTTGTGACTGAAGCGATCGCTGCGGCGCTGTGAAGCCAACGTCGAGTCGAAGCCGCCACAAAGGGTGCCTTTGCGGCGGCTTCGACGTTTGCCCAGATAAAACCTGCCAAAATAAACCTGTCCCTTTTTGGTAGGTTTGGGAGAGGGAGCTGGGATGGATAAGGCTGAGTTGCGACGGGCGGTGATTGCTCGGCGCGATGCGATTGATTTGGATGTGCGGGCGGCGAAGTCCGCCACTATCTGTGCGCGGCTTGTTGAGCTGTTGGATTGCCTGGGTGCCGCGGCGCCGCACACCGTTGCCATCTATGCCGCGATGGGCTCCGAAGTCGACCCTGCCGCGTTTGCCGCTGCGGCCGCTGCGCGCGGCTGGCGCGTAGCTTATCCGTGCATGCTCTCGGCAATTGATGCCGCAGCTTGTGGCCAGTGCATGTGCATGCGGGCAGTTGCCGCCGACGATGCGTCCGCGGCTCCGTTTATCGCCCACCCCACGCGGGCCTTCGCGGCCACGGACATCGACAGCAGCCGCTTCCCTATCGTGCCTGCCGAAGCTCTCGACATGATCGTCGTGCCGCTCGTAGCATTCGACCGCGCCGGCGCGCGCCTGGGCTACGGCGGCGGCTGCTATGACCGCTACCTGCCCACGCTCTCGTCCGCATGCCAAATCATCGGCATCGCCTTTGACGAGCAGCGTGTCGACCACGTTCCCACCGACGCCCACGACCTGCCGCTACCCCACATCATCAGCGCCCAACGGCTGGCGCACCTCCCGACAGCCTAGTGCTCCTCGCCGGCGCGGGCTAGGTCGTAGGGCGTGGTCTGGTAGACGTAGTAGTTGAGCCAGTTGGTGTAGAACAGCTGAGCCTGGCTGCGCCAGACGTTGCGCGGCTCGGCGGTGGGATCGTCGCCCGGGAAGTAATGCGCCGGCACCTGAGGGTTGAGCCCGCGCTTCACGTCGCGCTCGTACTCCAGGCGCAGCGTATCGGTATCGTACTCAGGGTGGCCAAAGACAAAGAAGCGACGGCTGTCGGTCGACTTGACGATGTACAGGCCCACCTCGTCGGACACGGCCACGACCTCAAGCTGCGGCTCGGCCTCCACGTCCTCGCGACGCACATCGGTGTTGCGCGAATGCACAGCATAGAAACGGTCGTCAAAGCCGCGAACCAGCGGACTTTGCGGCTTCACCAGATAATGCTCGAACACGCCGCTCGCCTTTGCCGGCAGGTCATGCTTCTGGATGCCGTAATGATGGTACAGACCGGCCTGCGCGCCCCAACAAATATGCAGCGTAGAGTGCACATGCGTGGTGGACCAATCCATGATCTGGCAGAGCTCGGGCCAGTAGTCGACCTCCTCGAACGGCATCTGCTCCACCGGCGCGCCCGTGATGATCAGGCCGTCGTAGTGGATATCGCGGATGTCGTCGAACGTGCGATAGAACGTCTCCAGGTGGCCGGCGCTCACGTGCGTGGCCTCGTGCGTCTTGGTGCGCAGCAGGTCCACCTCCACCTGCAGCGGCGTGTTGGAGAGCTTGCGCATGATCTGCGTCTCGGTGGCAATCTTGGTGGGCATGAGGTTGAGGATGAGCACGCGCAGCGGACGGATGTCCTGGTGCAGCGCGCGGTACTCGGTCATGACAAAGATGTTCTCGCTCTCGAGCTGCGCGGCGGCAGGGAGGGCGTCGGGAATGCGAATGGGCATGGATGCTCCTTACGAGTCAGTTACAGCTATGGTACAACGACCGGCCCCATCCGCGCGAGCACATCGCCCAGCGATGCCGTCAGCGGCCCAGATCACTCCAAAAGTAGAGATTAAGGCATGTCCAAAAATCTACGGCGCTTTAGCCTAGCAAAGTGGCAGCAGGACGCTACAATGGTTCGACGCGAAAAACTCGGCCGAAAGGATACATATATGTACCAGACGCGTAAGATCGGTGTGGTCGGCCAGGGCCACGTAGGAGCACATGTCGCCAACAGCCTACTCATGCAGGGCATTGCCGATGAGCTGTACCTGTGCGATATCAACGAGGCCAAGGTGACGTCCGAGGTCCAGGACCTGCGCGACTCCCTTTCGTTTGTCCCGTACAACACCAAGATCGTCAACTGCTACGACCACTACGAGGAGCTTGCCTGCTGCGACGTCATCGTCAACGCCGCCGGCAAGGTCGCGCTGGCCGCCGGCAACCGCGACGGCGAGCTGTTCTTTACCACCGACGCCGCCCGCACCTTTGCCAAGCGCATCGTCGACGCCGGCTTCGACGGCATCTTTGTGAGCATCTCCAACCCCTGCGACGTCGTGTGCACCGAGCTGTGGCACCTGACCGGCTACGATCCCAAGAAGATCATCGGCTCGGGCTGCGGCCTGGATTCCGCCCGTCTGCGCACCGAGATCTCCAAGAAGGTCGGCGTGAGCCCCAAGTCCATCGACGCCTACATGATCGGCGAACACGGCTTTAGCCAGCTGGCTGCCTTTAAGGCCGCGACCATCGCCGGCAAGAGCCTCAACGAGCTTCAGGCCGAAAACCCCGACAAGTACGCCTTCGACCACATGGAGGTCGAGGAGCTTGCACGCAAGGGCGGCTATGTGACCTACCAGGGCAAGCAGTGCACCGAGTACGCCGTCGCCAACTCCGCCGCGCGCGTCTGCGCTGCCGTGCTGCACAACGAGCACGCCGTGCTTTCGGCCTCTACGCTTATGACCGGCCAGTATGGCGAAGAGGGCATCTTTACCTCCCTGCCGTGCGTGATCGGTGCCGAGGGCGTCGAGGAGGTTTACACACTGGACCTGTCCGAGCACGAGCTCGAGGGCTTCCACAAGAGCTGCCAGCACATTCGCGACAACATCGCCCAGCTCGACTGGTGGGACGCCGAGGCCTACGACGCAAAGTAGGCCGTCAATCGCCGCAATCTCGCGAATCTAAGCGCAATACCAAGCGGGCCGCGCCGGAATACTACCGGCGCGGCCCGCTTTTTTGACTCACGCAGTGCCCTTGCGAATCGAAGGTGAATACTTTTCCGCGAAGTGAACGAGCAAAATCGGACCCCCGAAGCATCGACATTTTTCAGGCGCTGTTTCCTGCGGTTTCGTCGAGTTTTTCCTGCAGTTTTACCGCCAAAAAGTGTGGATGCTTCGGGGGTCCAAAACAGGTCGTTCACTTCGCGGAAAAGTATTCAACTTCGCTTTCGCGCAGACACGAATCCGGCCGCCACAACGCAATACGGGGCCCGCGCGCAGCGCAGACCCCGTCAAAAAAGATAATTCCCGGTACCTAATACTGCTCGATGCCCATGTAGCGACGAACCTCGGGGCTGTGGTCAAACACCTTGCCGCGGGCGGCGCGCAGCTCGCAGCTCATGTTGTAGAAGAAGATCGGCTCCAAGAACGAACGCACGCTGGCGGGCACCTCGCCTACGCCGTACTCGAGTGCATCGAGCACCATGACTGTATCGGTGTGCGTGTTGAGGAACGCGAGCGCGCGCTCCTCCATGGGGCGGCACTCGCCCGATCCGAGCTGCACAAAGTAGAACACGCCGGGCTCGGTGGCCTCAAACGGGCCGTGGAAATACTCGCCGGAGTGGATATAGCAGCAGTGCTGCCACTGCATCTCCATGAGCGAGCAGATGGCCATGGCGTAGGTCTGGCTAAAGTTGGGGCCGGAACCCAGGATATAGAAGAACTTATGCTGCTGGCAGAGCTCGGCAAAGCGATCGCCCAGCTCGGCGTTGACCTTCTCACGGGCAGCGGGCAACAGCGCATCCATCTGCTTAAGGCCGGCGTACATGTCGGCGAGTGCCTCGTAACCCTCCTGCTGGTCGAGCAGCTCGGCAGCCATCAGGACGCCGATGCCTTGCGGAACCTCGGCCTGCGGCACGCCTTCGCCCCACGGATAGACCCAGGTGGTCCACTTGCCGTTATCAATCTTGGAGCCCTCGCAGTCGGTCATGGCCACGACCTCGGCGCCGGCTGCCAGCGCCATCTCGCAACCGTCGACGACCTCCTGCGTATTGCCGCTGTGGCTGCAGGCGATGACGAGTGATTTCTCGCCAAGACTCTTGGGAGCCATCAGGCAAAACTCGCGCGCCGTGTAGACCGTCGAGGCAAACGTGGTGGCCTCGCGCTTGAGCAGCTCGTTGGCCGGCATCAGGTCGATCATCGAACCGCCGCAGGCGATCCAAAAGACGTTCTCAATCTTGCCCTTGCGCTCGATAATTTCCTGAACCAGATCGTGTGCGTTCACGGTGATGCTCCTCCTTGTGTGGCGGCTTTGAACGACGGCAGCTCGTACCTGCTGTCATTCTATGTTGTTCTATATATACCACGCAAGCAGCCACGGTGGAAGCCATTGCGACAAATTTGTTCCATGTTGTTCTATCTGTGGACGTTAGATGTCGAACACGTAGCGCGAGCCCACGATCTTTTGGCGTCCGAGCAGCAAGGGCCGCTCGTCCTCATCGGTAAAGTACGCCTCCATATAAAACAGCGGCTCGCCGACCGGCACCTTCAGCAGTGAGGCCGCCTGAACATCGGCAAGCGCAATCTCCACGGTACAAGGGTCGGACTTGAGCGGCGCGCGGCCCGAATGCTCGGCAACGAGTGCAAAGATGGAATTGTCCGTGAGGTCCTTGTCGGCAAGCGTCTGCAGGTAGGGATGGTCGGCCAGCACAAAGGCGTTGTTCTCGAGCATGACGGGCACGCCGTCTGCCGTGCGCACGCGCTCGACAACGATGAGCTCGCAGCCGGGTTCCACCCCAAAAAACGCCGCGTCCTCGCGCGTCGCCGCAACCACCGTGCGCGACACCAGGTGTGCTCCGGCCACCATGTCGTTGGCAGCGCAACCCTCGGAAAAGCTCTGAACGTCACCCTTTTGGACAATCTTGCGCTTGAGCTTGGGCGCGCACACAAACGTGCCCCTCCCCTGCTGGCGGTTGAGATACCCCGCGCGCGACAGCTCCTCGATGGCGCGGCGCACGGTGATGCGTCCCACGCCGTAGGACTTCGCGAGCTCCATCTCGGAAGGAATGCGCGAGCCGGATGCGTACACGCCGCGCGCGATCTCGCCCTTTAGGTCGTCCATAACCTGCTGGTACAGCGGCACGGCGGATACCTCAGTGCGCTCGGTTTTATCGTCGAATGCCATCGTTACGCTCCATCCCGCGCATGCTCGGACTCAAACTCTTCGATCGCCGTCATAAACTGCTCGCCAAAGGCGTCGGCCTTTTTCTCGCCAATGCCGTTGACCTGAATCAGCTCGTCGCGCGTCTGGGGGCGCAGACGGCACAGGCCGCGCAGGGCCTTGTCGGAGAAGACCATGTACGGCGCCATCTCCAGCTCGGTCGAAATCTCCTTGCGCAGGGCACGCAGGCGCTCGAACAGCTCGGCATCGTCACCCACGCGCGGGCGCTGATCCAGCTCGGCCTCCTCGCGCAGCAGATCCACCGCACGGCGGGCGCGGGCCGAGGCCTTGCGCTTGGACGCGCGACGCTTAACGGTAAAGGCGAACGCCTCATCCTCGACCTCGGCGGCACGCGGGCCCAGCCCCACGACCGGGTACTGTCCCTGCGAGGTAGCCAGATAACCGCGGCCGCACAGCTGGCCGATGATGTCCTTGATGCGCCCGACCGATTCGCTCGACAGCTCACCGTAGCCGCGGTCCTCGTCCAAATGCATCTGGCGAATGCGCTCGGTGTTGCCGCCGTGGAGCACGTCGGCGATGAGCGACTTGCCGAAGCGCATGGGCCGCATGGCCACATAGCGCACGGCAGCGCGGGCCATATCGGTGACGTCCTCGACCTCGAACTGCGTGAGGCAGTTGCTGCAGTTGCCGCAGCCCTCGACGTCGTCCGTGGCGACGCCGCCCGTACCGGCCGCGGCATGCTCGACCGCGGCCTCGTCGCCAAAGTAGCGCAGCATGTATTCGCGCAAGCAGCCGGTGGTATTGCAGTAGCCCTCCATCTGGCTGAGCAGACGATATCGATTCTGGAGCGCCCACGCACGCTGCTCGTCGTCGAGTGCCTCATCGGCAGCATCGCCGCGATCGATCAGAAAGCGGCGCATGCGAAAATCGTTGCCGTTCCACAGCAGATGGCAGCTGGCCGGGTCGCCATCGCGGCCGGCGCGGCCCGCCTCCTGGTAGTAGGCCTCAATGCTCTCGGGCACGTTGTTGTGGATCACGTAGCGCACGTTGGGCTTGTCGATGCCCATGCCAAAGGCGTTGGTGGCAACCATCACCTGGATATCGTCGTCGATAAAGGCGCGCTGGCTTTGGCGACGGGCGTCGTTGCCCATGCCTGCATGGTAGCGGCCAACGCGAATGCCGCTGGGGCCCAGAGCCTCGGCAAGCTCCGCGGCCAGCGCGTCGACCGTCTTGCGGGTCGAGCAATACACGATGCCGCTCTCGCTCGAATGCGCAATCACGTAGTCGCGCACCCACGCGGTCTTGGCCTTGTCGCCCATCTCCTCGCAACCAAAGTAGAGGTTCTTGCGATCAAAACCCGTCACCACCGTCGCGGGGTTTTGCAGGCCGAGCATCTGCTGAATGTCCGCACGCACGCGCTCGGTCGCCGTGGCGGTAAACGCCGCCACGATGGGGCGCTGCGGCAGCGAATCGATGAACTCGCGAATCTGCAGGTAGGCGGGGCGGAAATCCTGCCCCCACTGGCTCACGCAGTGGGCCTCGTCAATAGCTACGAGTGGCACGCCAATGCCGCCTTCGGCCGCAACTTCCTGCGCAAAGGCCAGAAAGCGTGGCTCGAGCAGGCGCTCGGGTGCCACATACATTAGCTGGTAGCGCCCCTCACGAGCACGCTTGAGCACGGTATTTTGCTGAGCCAGCGTAAGGCTGGAGTTGAGATAGCTGGGGCGCGCACCCGCCGCGAGCAGTGCGCGGGTCTGGTCCTCCATAAGCGACAGCAACGGACTCACCACAAAGGTGATGCCGGGCAGCATGAGCGCGGGCACCTGGTAGCAAATGGACTTTCCGGCGCCCGTGGGCATAACACCCAGCGCATCGCGACCGGCAAGGATCGCATCGACCATGCGGTCCTGTCCCGGGCGAAACGAGGTGTAGCCAAAATAGGCGCCGAGCGTGTCGAGCGCCATCTGCTGCATGTTATCGGTCATGGTTTCCTAACGTCCAAGTCATCTGCCGCCGATTATACGCCGCCACGCGGACCGGTGCCGCGCGGCTGCCGGCCACGGGCAACGCAATCCAAGGCGAATGAGCGTGGATTTTTGGACACTTTCCGGATGAGCGTGGATAATCTCCCACTTTGAGCCCGTCATCAAGCAAAAAACGGGAGATTATCCACGCTCATTCTGCAGATTGCCGCTTAGGAGCGTTTGCAGCGTCGACCGGTCCGCCGTTCGTTAGAACGGCGGAACCAACCCTACAGGACCATGACGTAGCGACTGCCCACGTAGTACTGTTTGCCGAGCAAGACCGGCTCGCCATTGGGACCGATAAAGCCGGCGCGCAGGTTGAGCAGCGGATCGTGCGGAGCGATGCCCAGCTCGGCCGCCTGCTCAGCGCTGGCGCGAACGGCCTCGACCGTACGGTAGCCAGCCGAGACAATCGGGGTTCCGCCAACACGCCCGACCTCGGCAAAAATCGACTTGTCCTCAAGGTCGGCTGTCAACAGTTCACGGTAGGCGTCAAACGGCACAAAGACGTTCTCCTCAAAGATGGGCTCGCCGTCGGCCGTGCGCACGCGCTTGATATGCAGCAGCAGCGCGCCCTTCTGCAGGCCAAAGAACTCCATCTCGTTTTGGCGCGCCGGAACAATCTGGCGATCGACCACATGTGCACCGGCCTTCATGCCATTGTCGGCACACAGCGCGGTAAACGTCTGCAGCGTCGAGGCGTGGAACTGACGGTTGATGTGCGGCGTGGAAACAAAGGTGCCACGGCCCTGCTGCTTAACCAGGTAGCCATCGGAACACAGCTCCTCGACGGCGCGGCGCACCGTAATGCGGCTCACCTCGTACTGCTCGGCTAGCTCGAGCTCGGACGGAATACGCTCCTTGGGTGCATAAACACCTTTCTCGATCGCATCCTTGATTTCGTCGTAAATCTGCTGGTAAAGCGGTGCATTTTTGGTCGCGGGCATATCTGATCACTCTTATCAAAATATCGAAATTACTAATACATATATAACGTCTAGCTCTATATTACATCATAACGATAAAACGATACACCCTGCCTACCAAAAAAGCGACAGGTCTATTTTGGTAGGTTTTTATCATGTCAAACGAGAGCCCCTCGAAAGCAACGGGGCTTTCGGGGGGCTCGTTCGGATGGGTTGCGCAGGACCGGCAAAATGCCAATACCCTACTTGCCGTCGTCCTGTTGCAGACTGTCCTGCTCGATGAGGCGCGCCTGCCTGCTGGCCATGCGCGCGGGCTTGTCGGGATCGGGTACGGCCGTGGGCATGGGCTCGTCAACATGACCGCCCCACCAGCCGCCCACAAAGTTGAGCGTGTGGAACACATTGATTACGGCGCCGGGATCAATGTCGCACACTAGCTTGATAATGTCCTGGCTCTCATAGGTCGAGACAACGGCGTGCAGCAGATACATCTTTTCGCGGCTGTATCCGCCAATGACCTCGGCGCAGCTAATGCCGTGCTGAAAATGGTCAACATAGGCGGTCATGACCTCGTCGGCTTTACGCGTTGTGATCTGCAGCGTCACGCGATCGTAGCGACGATAGAAACTGTCGATAGTCTTGGTCGAAATAAACTGGAACACGATGGAGTACGCCGCCTTGTCCCAGCCAAACATAAAGCCAAAGATCGCCAGGATAAAGCAGTTGAAACCAAAGATGACACCCCAGATAGTCTTGCCCGTGTGGTTGGAGACCCACAGCGCGATAAAGTCGGTGCCGCCGGTGGATGCGCCGGACTTTAGCGCGATGGCAGCGCCCAGACCCGAGACCACGCCGCCAAAAATGATGAGCATAATCTTGTCGCCCAAAAACGGAGCGAAGTGAAAGATGTTGAGGAACAGCGACGAGAGCACGACCTGCATCATCGAGAAGATGACAAAGCGCTTGCTGATGCCGCTCCAACATAGGAGCGCCACGGGGATGTTGAGCGCGAGCATGCCGAGCGAGATGTCGATGTGAACGCCGCCGAGCGAGGTAACGCGATCGAGCAGGACCGCGACGCCGGTAAGGCCGCTCGGAAGCAGGTCAGCGGGCCGAATGAACGCCTGGATCAGAAATGTCTGGAGAACGGCCGAAATGGTGACCGCCACGGCGGTGATGGCGCGGCGAACGATGGCGAGACGGCCGAGTACGAGCACTCGGTCCGTGAGCTGATCAATGGCGTTCGCCACGTAGGCTCCTTTCGAAGGCAGATGTAGTTGTGGGGCATGTCCGCGATTGTAGCATGTAGTGTGCGAGGGCGCTTCAATTCACCCTCTCTCGACAACCATCAGAAGGACCGTGAGGCCGCTCAAAAGAAAAACGCCGTGAAGAGAGCGGTCCCTTCACGGCGAATACGGCGTTTGCCCAGATAAAACCTGCCAAAATAAACCTGTCCCTAAATGGCAGGTAGGATGTCGGTCAGGTTGTCGATGACAACGTCGGCGGCGGACTGGTCCAGGTTGACGCCCTCGTGCGGACGCAGCGCCAGGACGCGGGCGCCGGAGCGCTTGCCGGCCTCGATGCCCAAAGGCGAGTCCTCGATAACCAGGCACTCGGAAGGCTCAACCCCCAGTGCTTCCATGGCACGCAGGTAGATCTCGGGGTCGGGCTTAAACGCACTGCACTCGTGACCGCTGATGGTGTAGTCCAGCACATCGGCGATACCGGCAATCTCTACCAGCTCGTCAATGAGCTCGCGATAGGACGAGCTCGCGATGGCGCACTTCACGCCGCGCTCGTGCAGCTCACGCATCACCGGCTCCGTCTGCTCGTTGAGCAGCTCGGCATACGGAACGGGATGGTCCGGGCTATAGACCTGCTTGTACTCAACGCGCAGGCGCTCGCGCAGCTCAACATCGTCGGGCACCAGCGCCTCCCAAATGGCAGGCTCGTTAGACCCCGAAAGATCGGGGATCTCGTCAAAGTGGAACCCCTTCTCTTCCATAAACGCCACGCGGCGACGGTTGTAGAACCACTCGGTATCGACCAGCACGCCGTCCATATCAAACAGCACTGCCTTGATCATACGCATCTCCTCCCACCTGCCAAAAAGGGACAGGTTTATTTTGGTAGGTTTTATCTGAGGTTTTGTGGCGCGAGGGATACGCCCTCCCCAGAGCAAAAAAAGGGGACGGGGCGCAAACCCCATCCCCTTTCAATCAACCCGTAAGGTTTACTTACTTGTGATTAGTAGGAAAGCTTCCACATGTAGCGACGCATGGTCAGCGGGTGCTGGCGGGCCTCGGCGATCTGGTTGCCGTACTCACGCATAACGGCGAGGTGCAGCAGCGGGTTGAAGTAGGTGACAACGCTCGCGGGCACGGCGTCAGCCAGGCCGTAGTCCTTGGAGTCGATCAGAGCGACCTTGGCGCCCATGCGCTTAAGGAAGGTGAGGGCGCGGGCGTCCATCGGACGGGTAGCGCCATCGGACATGAAGAAGACGTAGGGCTTACCCTCGGTGGAAACCTCGAACGGGCCGTGGAAGTACTCGCCGGTGTTGTAGGCGGCGGCGTCGATCCACTGCATCTCGGTGAACAGGAAGGCGGCGTGAGAATAAGCCATCTTCTCGGAGGCACCGGAAGCCATGAAGTAGATCATCTTGTCATCCTTGAAGTCCTCGGCGAACTTCTTGGCGAGCTTCTTGCAGGACTGAGCGGCGTTCTCGCAGAGCTCGAAGACGTTGGTGAGGCCGGTGATCATGTCCTCGTAGTGGTCATAGCCCTCGGTCTGCTGAAGGATCTCGACAGCAAGAGCGATGGCGTAGCCGGGCTTCTCGCACTTGGCAGCGAAGTTGGCGTGGAAGCCGTGAACGATGACGTAGTCAGCGTCGACGGTCAGAGCGGAGCCAGCCTTGTTGGTGAGGGAGACGACCGGGCAGTTGTGCTTCTTGGCGGTCTTGTTGGCCTCGACGGTCTCGGGCGTGGAGCCACCGAGGGAGCAGGTGATCACGAAGGTGTGCTCGTTGACCCAGGAAGGCGTGTCGTAGTTGAACTCGTTAGCAGTGAAGATCTGAACGTTCAGCTTGTCCGTGTTGTTGGCCAGGAAGTACTTGGCGGGGTAAAGGTCGGACATGGAAGCACCGCAGCCGACGAAGGCGACGCTGTGAATCTCGTGGTTGGACAGGACGTCAGCGACGATCTGCTTAGGGAGGTTAAGGTCGATCTCGTACATCTGACACATTCCTTTCAATTTTTGCGGCGCCACATTGCCGGGCGCTCGCAGGGTTACCGTGGTTTGGGCCGAGTCGCCGGCCCGTTGAGGATGCGACAAAGGGACTGTCCCATTGTCGCATTTTGGGGATGGAAGCCTGCCTGGGGTATGGGATGCCAGGCAGGCCCCCGGGGGAAAGCGGTTAGGCGCTTAGTCGCGACTAAGCCAGGATGCCGACCGCGGAGAGGGCGATGCCGCCCACAATGGCGATCACGAGAAGCCAACCGGTGTTGACGTTCTTCTTGATGAGCCAGTACATAAGGCCGGTGAGGCCAAGGGAGATCATCTGGGGCATCATGCTGTCCAGGATGTCCTGGATAACGACGGTGCCGTCAGCGAACTGCAGCGGGGTGGTGGCGCCGATCAGCGTGGCGATCATGCCGCCCACGGACATAAGACCCACGATGCCGCAGACATACATGAGCTTCTCCATGAGGTCGCCGCCCTGAAGCTTGCTCAGGTACTCGTGGCCGCCCTGATAGCCCATCTTGGCTGCGAACCAAGTAATCAGCACGGAGGGGACGATGGAGATGAGAAGGGCCAGGATCGGGCCCATGATGGAGCCCTGCTGAGCCAGCTGAACGCCCAAGCCAAAGGCGATAACGCGGATGGTGCCCTGGAAGAAGGAGTCACCGATGCCGGAAAGCGGGCCCATAAGGGAGGTCTTGACCGCGTTAATCGAATCGGGGTTGAAGTTCTCGGGATCCTTGGCGTACTCCTCCTCCATGGAGGCGGCGAGGCCCAGGATGAAAGCGCTCGTCTGCGGGGTGCAGTTGTAGAACGCCATGTGACGGTGGTAAGCCTCTTTCTTAGCAGCAAGCTGCTTGGGGTCGGACTCGTCCGGATAGAGGCGATCGAGCGTGGGAACCATACCGTAGAGGAAGCCCATGTTCATCTGACGCTCGTAGTTCCAAGAGGCCTGGATGGCCCAGGAGCGCCAGAAGAACTGGCTGACCTTCTTGTTCAGGGACACGTCCTTGGTTGCGGTTGCCATAGTGTGTTCCTCCTTAGTCTTCGTCGTCTTCGAGCGGATCGTAGTCGGAATCGACACCGGCGGCTGCATGGGAACCGTTGAACTTGAAGCCCATGAAGACGACAGCCAGGCATACACCGATCAGAGCGACCGCGATGACGGACAGGTTGAGGTAAGCGGCGAGCAGGAAACCGATGAACAGGAACGGAGTCATACCCTTCTTGATCATCATGGTGAGCAGCAGAGCCAAGCCGTAGGCGGTCATGATCTTGGTCGAAACGTTAAGACCAGTGGACAGCCACTCGGGAACCATGTTGACGATGGCCTGAACCAGGTCGGTGCCAACAAAGACGGCGAGGAAAATCGGCAGGAAGTACATGATGGCGTACAAACCGGAGCCGGCGCAGATGTGCATACGGTAGGCGGTCTTGAACTTTCCGTTATCAATCGCGCTATCTGCCACATGGGTGAGGACGGCGATGATGGAACGGAACACGATGCCGAGGAGCTGACCCAGGACGGCGACCGGGATGGCGATCGTCATGGCGGTCTCGGCAGAAGCATCGGTCAGGCACGCAAAGGCAGCGGCCACGATGCCGCCCAGGACCATATCGGGCGGAACGGCGGCGCCGACCTGCACCAGGCCCATGGACACGAGCTCGACGGCGGCACCGACGGCAAGGCCGGTGGGCACATCGCCCAGCAGCAGACCGACGAGCGTAGCGCCAACGAGGGGCTGCTCGAAGTTAAGACGACCGAGCAGGCGGGAGTCCCACATGCAGAACACGCCGACGAGGCCAACGAGCACCGCACTGATGAACGTATTCATACCCTTCTCCTTTCAGTCAGGCAAAAGCCTGGTTGATTACAGCTTGGCGTCGATGTCGACGCTCTGATACGTAGGGGTCTGCTGGACGTAGAGCTTGATGCCCATGTCGAGCAGCTGGTTGACGTCGGCCTTCTGGTTGGCGTCGAGGAAGACGGAGCTGTCCTTGCCTCCGACCTGATCGGCACCGTCGTGGTTGGCGGTGGCGCCCAGGTTGATGGCATCGAGCTTGTAGCCCTGGCAGAACTGCAGCATCTCGGCCGTGTTGCCAAAGACGAACATGACGCGCTCGCCGAGGGTGTTGAGCTTGTCCATCTTGGCGAGGGCACGCTCGACGGTGAAGACGTTCAGGCGCACGCCCTGGGGCTTGGCCAGCTTAAGAGCGCCCTTCTTGATGTCATCGTTGGCGGCAGCGTTGTCGACGACGATGATGCGCTCGGCCTGAACCTTGGTGGTCCAGGTAAAGACGACCTGGCCGTGCAGCAGACGGTAGTCAAGACGTGCGAGGACGATCTTGGCGGGACCGGAGCTGTGACGGGGCGCCTTGGCCTTCTTGGCGGGAGCCGCGGCAGCCTCGACCGGTGCGTTGGGGTTGGTCAGACCGGTACGGGCCTCGTTGATGAGGGCCGCGAGCTCGGCGCCCTTGATGGGGACGGGGCTCATAGCGAGCGTCAGTGCCAGCGGGATGTTGAAACCGCTGACAACCGTGAACTTCGTGCCGTTCTTGGAAAGCTCGACCATGTTGTTGTTGACCGAGCTGCCGAGCATATCGGTCAGCACATAGACGGTGTCGTCCGCGTTGAACGTGGCGATCATGGCGTCCACCTTATCGGTGATGGGCTCCTTGTCGTCACGAGCAAGCGACACGACGTGGACGTTCGACACGTCGCCGAGAACCATCTCGAGCGTGTCTTTGGCGCCTGCGGCCAGGCCGCCATGAGATGCGAGAATGATCTGATTCATCTTGCCTCCTCCTTTTCGTTATGGTCATTATAACGTCTTATACGTTGCTTATATTGCTAATTAGTATAAAGACCGTTCGCGGGTGAAAATCGACCGTTGACGGGTTTAACGTACTTGAAACGTTGGGGCCGGGTAGGCCGGCGCTGGCTGGATAACCCGAGGTCAGACCCTGCGCGCAATCCTCTATCGCACAAAGTACCAGGGGCTTTCCTGCACGGTGGGCTCCAGCGCGATGCCGGTGCGCTCCTTAAACAGATCCATGTCCTGCGATTTCTCCGTCCACCACGCGTTGGGCTTAAAGGTCATGCTCTCAACGACATGACCGACAAACACACTGTTGCGCAGCTTGGAGAAGTCGGTGTTCATGATCAGGATGGACGCGAGCACCAGCACGATGCCCAGGACCTTGATCGCGCCGGCGGGCTCGGCGTAGATGCCAATGCCCACCAGTACGGTGACGACCGTCTCGAATGACATTACGACGGGAACTTTCGATGTCTCGAGCCCCATGGACAGACCCTGCATATATAAGATGTAGGCCACAGCTGTGGGGATGAGTCCAAAGCCAAGGAACAGCAGCAGCAGCTGTGGCGACATTGCCGCGGCGACATCCGGCCACGGAGCCGCGATAGCCGCCATAACCGCACCGCCAAAAACAAAGCCCCAAAACGTGACAGCCAGCGGGTGGACCGTCTTGGTTGCTATCCGGCTAAACACCGCGAGCGACGCACCACAAAGGCCTGCAATCACGCCCGACGTGACGCCCCAAACCGAAAAATGGAAACCGGAAAGGTCGCCATTGGTCACTGCAAGCACGCACCCAACGATGTTAAAGACAATGGCAACGAGCTTGTTGGGGGTCACGTCCTCGCGATAAAGTACGCGGCCGAGCATGACACCAAACACCGGCGAGGTGTAAAGCAGCACCGAGGCCGTGGACATGCCGACCTCGCCCATGCACTCGTAATAGCAGGTGTTGGCGGCGGCCAGACCGACGATACCGACAAGCGCGCAGGGGACGAGCTCTTTGGGGCTTGCCTTGAACAGGGCCAGCGGACCCTGAGCCACGGTAGACCCCTCACCCGGACGGCAGCCCATAAACATCAGGACCGGTGCCAAGATAAGCGCTCCGACCAACAAGCGAAAGGCAGCCATGCTCTGGGATGAAACGCCCATGGCCGAGATGCCGTTTACAAAGATTCCGATGCTGCCCCACATAAGCGCGGCGACCAGCACCAGCACATAGCCCAGATTGCTTTTCTTCAACGCAGCCTCCTCGGTATTGTTTCCAATATGTTTCACACTACGTTATAGTCGTTATATACATTTTTCAAGACACAAATCGGCGAGCGGGAAAATCCGATCGCCCACACACTCATTGGGTGCTCATTGGGGACGTACTTAAATGAGTAGTCGTTGGGGACGTTCTTGGATGACTAGTCATTTAAGAACGTCCCCAACGACTAGGACTGTCCCCAACTGCCGGCAGAAAAGGAACGTCCCCAAGCGCTGCCATGAATTCAGTTGCGGTGAAATAGTTCCTGAATAGAGGCTTCAGACCCCCAAACAGGAACTATTCCACCGCAACTTATGAGGACATCGAGCTGTTAGGCTGCTCCATCCCCTAGTAGTCCAGCTTCCACATGTAGCGGCGCGTCATGTAGTCCTTATGGGTGACGGCAGAGAGTGCGCGCATGTAGACGTTGTTGAGGATCGGGGCAAAGATCAGGTGGTTGAAGTACTCGCTCACGCTGTCCTTGATGTCGTTGAGGCCGAGCTCCTTGGCGTCGAGCTGATAGACGCGCTCGCCACCGTACTGGTTGACGAAGCGGATGCCGCGCTCGTCGTTGCAGCGGCTGCGGCCGACGCTGATGAGCTGGAACAGCGAGGTGCGCTTGTCCAGGATCTCGAAGGGGCCGTGGAAGAAGTCGCAGGTGTTGATGGTGCAAGAGTCGATCTGCAGCATCTCCTGCACGTTGCAGATGCTAAAGACGTAAGCGGCACCAAAAAGCGGACCCTGAGCCATGACATTAATGCAGGGCTTGTCGACGTTCTGCTCGGCCCACTTAGCTGCGAGCGGACGGGTGTACTCGACGGCCTTGCGATAGATGG
>NZ_JBCOIG010000013.1:0-32885 GCF_040926405.1 Collinsella aerofaciens | reverse complement strand
ATCTTGTAGTCGCAGACCTCGGTGAGGCCGGACTCGTCAACATAGATTGCGATGGTGCTGGCGCCGTGGTCCTTGGCGACCTGGGCGGCGACGATGGTCTCCTTGGTGCCGCGCATGGACACGACGACGGCCAGGGTGTTCTCGTTGACGTAGGCAGGGGTTGCGTGCACGAACTCGTTGCTGGTGTAGCTGGAGCTCACGACCTGCGTGGCCTCGTGCTCCATAAAGTACTGGGCAGGATAGTTGCCGCCGTTGGATCCACCAGCGCCAATCCACACGACGCGCTTGATGCCGCCCTTGTCTGCCTTGTCAGCCAAAACCTGGGAGACGACATCCTTAACCTGTTCCTGAGTAGTCATCGTGCATCAGCCTTTCTTCTCGTTTGATGCTCTCGATGGCATACAAGTTACATACATGTTTTGGTTATGTCGACTAGTTGTATGCTATATTTGTCTTAGATATTTTGCTGATGCGGTTTTCGACAACTGGCTACCAGCGGTTTTGTTGTTGTATTGAATACATGCTTGCTTAGATAGGCATACAAGTTAGATACAGGTTGATCACATGAACGCTTCGTCTAAAAAGAAACTGAACCAATACGAGCGCTTGGCGGGCATGTTGCGTGACCGCATCGCCGCCGGCATCTACGCACGCGGAGACAAGCTGCCGTCCGAGATGGAACTCATGGACGAATCGGGGCTGTCGCGCAGCACCGTGCGCCACGCCCTTAAGGTTCTCGTTGATGAGGGCCTGGTGCGCACCGAGCGCGGGCGTGGCGCCTTTGTGGCCGACACGCCCGCGCTCCACGAGAACAACCTAGTGTTTTCGAGCTATACCAAGCAGGTCGAAGGTCAGGGCATGAAGCCCACCACGCGCACCGTGGACTCGGGCTTTGCCAAGGCGGCCGGCAGCATAGCTAAGTTCTTTGACGCCGCCGTGGGCAGCAAGCTCGTCAAACTTGTCCGTCTGCGCTACCTGGACGACGTGCCGCTGTGCCTGGAGACCACCTACCTGCCGCCAAGCTTCGAGACGCTCATCGATCGCGATATCAACGGTTCGCTCTACGCGACGCTGCGCCAAGAATTCCATCGCGCGCCGGCACAGGGGCATAAGACCTTTGAGGTGTGCTACGCCTCGCAAAACGAGGCGTTTTTGCTCAACGTCGAGCGCGGGCAGGCACTAATCCTGATCACCGACTACGTCTACGACACCGACGGCCGCCCGCTCCATGTCTCCAAGCGCATCCAACGCACCGACCGTGCCAAATACACCGAACCCATCGGCTAACCAACACCAAAACCACCACAAAGGGGACAGGCACCTTTGTGGTGGTTTTAGGCGAGGAGGTCGGGGAACCAGGTTGGCTTAGGTTGGTTAGGGACGCGCTCGGCCAGGACCAGCTCCATCCAGCACATGTCGTACCAGCGGCCGAACTTTTGGGCGCAGCGGTCGAAGGCGCCCACCAGGCGATATCCCATATGGGCATGGAAATCCTGGCTGTTGTGCGTCAGGTACTCGTCGTCCTTGTCGTGCGGCACGGCAATGAGCGCGCACATGTTGGTGATGCCCATCGCGATCAGACATTGCTTGAGCGCGTCGTGCAGCTTGCGGCCCAGCCCGCCGTGGCGCACATCGCGCGCCAGGTAGATCGATGTCTCGACCGACCAGTCGTACGCCTCGCGGCTGTTAAGCGAACTCACGTAGGCATAGCCTACCGGACGCCCGTCCAACTCCATCACCAAATATGGATAGCGCTTGAGCGTACGCTCGATGCGCCCAGCGAACTCCTCAACGCTCGGCACCTCGTATTCGCAGGTAATCGCCGTCTGGCGCACATACGGCTCATAGATGGCAAGCAACGCCGGCGCATCATCGGGCGTCGCCAGGCGAATCGTCGGCTCGGACATCTC
The DNA here is from genome assembly GCF_040926405.1 of Collinsella aerofaciens. Classification (GTDB taxonomy): domain Bacteria; phylum Actinomycetota; class Coriobacteriia; order Coriobacteriales; family Coriobacteriaceae; genus Collinsella. The sequence continues at coordinate 30,975 of NZ_JBCOIG010000013.1, read as the reverse complement.
GGTCATACAACCCTTCTCCCCAAAAGCAAAGGCCGCCCTGCGCCAAGCTCAGGCGCAGGGCGGCCCCTTGTCATTACATCAGGCTACAGGACAGCCGCCAACGCGTCGATATCCTCCTGCGTCGTGGCCCAGCTGGTGCAAAAGCGCACCACCGTGTGGGTCTCGTCGTACTTTTCCCAGTACTCGATCGAGGCATGCTCGCGAATGCGGGCCATGTCCTCGTTGGGCAGAATCACAAACTGCTGGTTGGTCGGCGTCTCCAAGAAGAACTGGTAGCCGCGCTCGTGCAGCACGCGACGCAGCGCCTGAGCGGTCTCAATCGCCTGGCGACCAATCTCAAAATACAGGCCATCGGTAAAAAGGGCCTCGAACTGCACACCCGTCAGGCGGCCCTTGGCAAGCAGCGCGCCGTGCTGCTTAATACGCGGAATGGGATGCGCCGGGGTGTGCATGCCGCAAAACACCACAGCCTCGCCGCACAGAGCGCCGCACTTGGTGCCGCCGATGTAGAACACGTCGCACAGCTGCGCCAGCTCGGGCAGGGTAATGTCGCACTCATCGGCCGCCAGCGCATAGGCCAGGCGGGCGCCATCCACAAACAGCGGAATCTCGCGCTTCTGGCACACTGCATGGATCGCCGCGAGCTCGGCCTTGGAGTACAGCGTGCCGTACTCGGTCGATAGACTCACGTACACGGCGCCCGGGAACACCGTGTGCTCGTAGCTCTCGTTTTCGTAGAACACCTGGATATAGTTCTCGAGGTCCTCGGCGTGCATCTTGCCCTCGTAGCCGGGGATGGTGAGCACCTTGTGGCCGCCAAACTCGATGGCGCCTGCCTCGTGACAGGCGACGTGGCCGGTCTCGGCAGCAACGACGCCCTCGTACGGCGCAAGCAACATGTCGATCACCGTCGCGTTGGCCTGCGTGCCGCCCACCAGAAAAAACACGTCGGCATCGGGGGCCTGACAGGCCTCGCGGATAAGTTGCTTGGCACGCTCGGTGTGCGCATCGGTACCGTAGCCGGGCTGCGGCTCCATATTGGTGTCGACAAGCGCCTGCAGCACCGCCGGATGTGCACCGTGGGAATAGTCGTTGTTAAACGCGAGCATGGCAATCCTCTCTTACCGGGTATCGGCCAGATGATTCAAACGGGGCTATTGTACGCCGTTGGGATAGGCGATGCGCGCGGCAAGGCACTCAAGTGCCAGTACCAGGGCAAAACCGCAGCTCACGTCACTCAAAAAGTGCGCTCCAATCACGATGCGCCCAAAGGCGACGAGCGCCGCGATCACAGCCGCCGCCCAAAAGATCACGCGGCGACGCGAAGGTTTTTCCTTAAAGGCTGCCGCGGGAAGCCCGGCGAGCATAAGGCCAATCGCCGCATGCGCCGTGTGTCCGCTCGCAAACGACTTGAACCCGTCCTTAATCACGCCGGCGGCGATATAGGCCCACTTGTCGGGGTTGCCGATCACCCACCACGGCTGAAAATTGAGCCCCGGCGTGACCTCGATCACGCGCATGCGCGGGCGCGACCATAACGGCTTAACAATGACGTTGAGGATGATGGCCTGAGCGACCCACACGGCCAGCACCATCAACGCCCAGCGCGTGAGCTCGTCGGGCTCGGTCGTGCGCGTAAAGCGATAGACGATGAGGTTGGCAGCAATGACCAGCACAAACGTCAGCACCAACTGAACCGCGATGAGTTTGCCGCCAACCCTCAGGGACGAAACGATCTCGTAGCCGGTCAGGCCAACGTTGACGAGGATGCCGAGCACGGCGAGCCACTTGCTCGTCTTGGAATCGGGTCGCGCCGAGCGCACGAGCATAACGCCCGCGATGCTCGCCGTCAGCTCGAACGGCAGCTCGCCGGCCGCCTCGATAAAGCGGCCGTACATGCTGCCGATGTTGAACAGCGCGCTCGAGATCTGATAATCGAAGAAGCTGCCCACGCCCAGACAAAGACACAGGACAACCGCGATAATGGCGACATCTTTCTTATAGATGTATCCGAACATGCTTTCCTTTCGATGGGGCTGGAATCAACCTGCGAGGTGGCGGGGCAAAGAACAACTGGTAGCTATGCCCCGCCACGCCCCTACTTGTTAGTCATCGTCGCTCGTGCCTAATTGCTGCAGCAGCATGAGTGCCGCGGCCACGGGGCCGGTGCCGTCGCTGGCGTCGAGACCGCGACCCAGGCCGCTGCCCGCGCCGGCACCCGCCTTGTAGGGCACCGACAGTTTGCGGCTCTTGGGAAAGTTCACCGCGCCATAGCGGGTCTTAAGCTCAAAGGCCACCTTCTTGGGAACGTCAACCCCCAGGAAGGTAATGCGTCCACCGCTGAGCGTGACGCTCTCGAGCCCCAAGCGCTCGCCGCGAATGCGGATGCGAGCGCGGTTGAACAAGTTAAGCCCCGCCAACGGCAGCTCACCGTGCGCGGCCTCAGTCTCTTCCTGCACCTCGTCGATACTCTCCAGGTCCTCGGCCGCCGCGAGTTTGCGGTACACGAGCACGCGCTGGTCCACCGCCGGCAGGTACTCCTCGGACAAGAAGTAGTCGGCCGGCAGGTTAATGCCCACGCTCGCCGCCTCCACGCCGGCATCGTCATCGCCGCGCGCCTCGGCCACAGCCTGGCCCAGCATCTGCGTAAACAGGTCAAAGCCCACGCTCGACAGGTTGCCATGCTGCTCGGCGCCCATAAGCGAGCCGGCGCCGCGAATCTCCAGGTCGCGCATGGCGATGCGCATGCCGCTGCCCAGGTCCTGGAACTCGGAAAGTGCGGTCAGGCGCGCCGTGGCCTCCTCGGTGAGCGGCAGCTCGCCCGGGAACATAAAGTACGCGTAGGCCTGCGTGGCAGAGCGGCCCACACGGCCCTTGAGCTGGTAGAGCTGTGCCAGGCCCAAGCGCTGCGAGTCCTCGATGATCAGCGTGTTGGCGGTCGCGTTGTCGATGCCGCTCTCCACGATGGTCGTGGCGATGAGCACGTCGATCTTTTTGGTCGCGAACTCGATCATCACGTCCTCGACCTCACGCGGGCTCATCTTGCCGTGTGCCACACCCACGCGCGCCTCGGGCGCGGCCTCGTGCACGCGCGCCACGGCGTCGTCGATGGTCTTGACGCGGTTGGACACGTAGTACACCTGGCCGCCGCGACCCACCTCCAGGCGAATCGCCGCGCTCACCACGTCGGGGTCGTACTCCCCCACGTGCACGATCACGGGACGACGCCCGGTCGGCGGTGTGGTGATTAGGCTCATGTCGCGCACGCCACTCGTGGCCATCTGCATGGTTCGCGGAATCGGCGTTGCCGAAAGCGTGAGTACGTCAATCTGCTCGCGCAGGTTCTTGAGCTGCTCCTTGTGCTGCACGCCAAAGCGCTGCTCCTCGTCGATGATCACCAGGCCCAGGTTCTTGGGGTTCACATCGGCCGAAAGCAGACGATGCGTGCCGATGAGCACGTCGATCGTGCCCTCGGCAAACGCCTTGAGCGCGCGCTTTTGCTGCGCCGGCGTGCGGAAGCGGCTGAGCACCTCGACCTCGAGGCCAAACGGGGCAAAGCGCTCAAAGAACGTCTCATAGTGCTGCTGCGCAAGAATGGTCGTGGGGCAGAGCACCATGACCTGGCGGCCGGAGTCAACGCACTTAAACGCCGCGCGCAGGGCGACCTCGGTCTTGCCAAAGCCCACATCGCCGCACAGCAGGCGGTCCATGGGCTTGGGCGCCTCCATGTCGGCCTTAATATCGGCGATGGCCTCCAGCTGGTCGCGCGTCTCGTCGTAAGGGAAACTCTCCTCCATCTCGATCTGCTCGGGCGTGTCGGGCGGGCAGGCGATACCGGTAATCGACGAACGGCGCGTATACAGATCGACCAGGTCAAACGCCAGCTTTTTGGCGTTCTTGCGCGCCTTGTTCGTGGCACGCGTCCAGTCGGCAGTGTTGAGCCTGGTCAGGCGCGGCTTGTCACCGTCGGGACCGACGTATCGCGTGATGCGGTCGACCTGCTCGAGCGGCACGTAGAGTTTGTCGCCGTCGGCATATTCCAGCAAAAAGTAGTCGCGCTCCTTGCCGCCCACTTCCTGGCGCGCGATCTCGCTAAAGAGCGCGATGCCGTGAGTGGCGTGCACCACGTAGTCGCCCGGCTTAAACGGGAACGTGATCTGCGTAATGTCCACCTTGCGGCGGCTGCGCGCGCGGTTGGCGTCCATGCGGGCGTTGAGGTCGGCGATCGAGAACACGGCCAGGTTGGCATCGGGCACCACTACGCCCTGCGGCAGGGCGGCATCGACAAAGGTTACGCGTCCGCGCGAGATGGTGGGCACGGCAGCACCGGCGGCAGCCTGGGCGGCACCCGCCTCGAGTGAGCGGGCGTTGAGCGCATCTGCCTTGCGCTCGCGAATGGAAGCATGGGCCTCCTGGCGGGCGGCACGGTCGGCAGAATCCGCCGCTGCCACGCGCACGCGGTCGCCGATAGCGCCGGTATTTTCGGGCGCCGCGGTCAGCGACTCCTCAAAGGTAATGCCCTCGTCGCCAAAGGTAAGCTCCATCGACTCGCGCGCACCGCGGTCGGGGATGGCAAACACGCAGGCATAGCGCTTACCCACGACCTCCTGGATGCGCGTCATAAAACGGTTGTCCGAGCCTGCGATGGCCGGCTGCTCAATCTTGAGCTCGGCCGTCACCGCACCGCCGGCACGGATGAGGCTCACGTAGTTCAGGCGCTGCTGGGCACCAAAGTCGAGCTGTTGGGCGCGCACGTACAAGCCGTCCAGGCGATCGACCCCCGCCTCGCCGGCACGGGCCTCGATATCCTCGTAGGCGCGCAGGCAATCGTCGAACAGCGAGCGCGGCTCGGACAGCACCACGAGCGCCTTGCCGCTCACGTGCGACAGCGGGCTTACGGTCTGGCCGTACATCACCGGCAAAAAGCGATCGAGCTCAGGCGTGACGATGCGCGCATCCACCATCTCGAGCAATGCGGCCAGTTTGCTGTCGTCCTGGCTGGCACGATAGAGCGCCACATGCATGTTGTGGACGGCCTCGTCGGTAAGCGCCAGCTCACGGCAGGGGAAGATCTCGATGCTGTCTTCGTTGCCGATGGTCTGGCCCGTTGAGCTCACCATACGGCGGATGCGATCGATCTCGTCGCCGAAAAACTCAATGCGCACGGGCGCTTTTTCCTGCGCGGGGAACACCTCGACGGTGTCGCCGTGCACACGGAACAGGCCGGGCGCGTCGGCGGCACCGGCATTGGTGTAGCCCATGCCCACCAAGCGCTGTGGCACCTCGTCAAAAGGAATCTCCTCGCCCACCGCAAAAGTAGTGGACTCCCAGTAGCGGCTCTCGACTGGCGGCACGCAACGCAGCAGCGCACGGGCCGAGGCGACCATGATGCAGTTGTCCCCGCGCACGATGCGCCCGAGCGCCTCGCAGCGCTGGGCAACCACGGCATCGTCAGGCGCCTGCTCGCGCCACGGATAGTCCTTGCGCTCGGGAAAACGGCACACGTGCGCCAGGCCCACATAAGCAGCAAGGCTGCGCGCGGCGCGATCGGCCGCGTCCTCGCCGCTCACAATGTAGACCGTGGGGCGCGGACGGCGCGCAAACTGGGCTGCCGCCATAAGCGTGCGACCCGATTGCGACACGGCCAGCGTCACGTCCTCGCCGGCATCGAGTCCGGCCTCGACAGTCTGCAGCGCCTCGGCAGTGTAGAGCTGCGCGGCTATACGGTGAATGAGCATGCTGTTCCTCCGGCATTGCAACGCCAAAAGCCCGCCGGGGCAAGCTCGGCGGGTCGTACGTCAAAAATCACTGCCTGTCATGGTAGCGCATGGAGAGGACTCCTGCTCAAGCGTACGCCCAGCCCCGCAACAAAAACGCCAGATAGAACTGGACTCACCGGCTTCGCCAAAATTTCCCCGTCACGTCGAACGCCGCAACCACGGAAGGTGCCCCAAGAAACGGCTATTCCTCAAAAAAGCTCGCAACGTTTAAGCGGCTCGTCCACTCGCCTATGGTGTTGGCAAAACCGACGCGTGTATACACGCCCGCAAAACGGCCGCGATACAGGTACAGGCCTTCCATATTAGAAGCGGGCGCAAAACCAAGATCATCCACAAGTCCTTTGGGCGCCTCTCCTCGATGCGGCCCATCGACAAGCGTTCCGCGCAAGCAGGGAGTCTGATACTGCTGAGCATACTCCTGTACAATCGCCCCAGCGGCCGCAGCGCGAGCTAGCACCTGGGACCATTCCTGTTCCGTGACATCCAAACCAGCGACAACGCCAACCGCATTGTAGCCGCCGCACGGCTTGACGATCCATCGATCCTTTTCGACAAATCTCAACAACTGGGTGCTTTCGTCCAAAATCTCGGTATAGGGCACATGCTCCCGTACAAACGATTGCTCCTCCGAGCTCAACAAGGACTGACCGGCCCGAGACCACAAAAACGCAAATACGGTCTTAGTCGCACACGGCCACGTTCTAAAACCACCAACGATACATGCAAGCCCTTCTTGGGCAGCCTCGATTAAGGCCGAGCGTCCGTCGCACGGCTTATCCCACAGCTCGCCGGTCACCGCGCGCCGCCAAACGCAATCAATGGGACCAGCGGCATCGCACAGGCGCCTAGCACCGCCCTCTTCTTCGGCAATCCGCAGGTCGCGCACGTCCGCAAAGCGTGCGACTACACCCCGCCGCCTCATAAGGTCGACAAAATGAGCCGCATCTTCCAAGTCGATGCTTTCCGAATAGTCGACGATTGCCACCGAAGCGGGATAGATCTTTGATTGCGGTGCATGGGGTCCCTCGTCAACGCGGACCCCGTCGTCCGATCGTGCACTATCCTCGGTGCGGCGAGGATGGGCCAGCTCCCACTCTGCATAGGTCTCAAACAATGCATCTATCCAGCTACCGCACAAATCGTACTGCCGAAAGCCGGGATGATTGGACGCAAACTCCTCAAAGGAAGGTGTCATTCGCACGGCTTGGCAGACCGCATCGGTCACTACCATTCCAGCGCTGCCATCGGTATTGAGCTCGCAAAACGTATACGACCCGGTGTCCTCGTCAAGAAAGATATCGACGCGCGCAAGGGGAATCTGGCAATCATAGCCGGCATCCATAGCGCACAGGTCAGCAAAAGCCGGATCCATGCGAAACCACGCACGCACGGACGCATCGGAGCAAAACGCCCGCGTCACCTTGTCCATGATGCCGTACATACGCTCGGCGGCCTCTTTAAGAAGCGCCGTCATGTTCTTGTCGAATATCTTTGGCGTCAGAGCCCAGGGCGCAGGATCGCCGTGGTAGAGCGCATGGGTTTGAGACAAGTGCTCGTCGCCTTTGCGACGACCAGGCAGGTCACCTTCGCGCTTGCGCACGATGCGCTCAAAATAATCTTCAAGCTCTCGCGTCTTCGATGTTGCCACGTTACCCTCCATTGCTCGATTTTTTGCTCATGCTACGCCAGCGCGCGCGGCTTCGGCGCGCTTGAATAGCCTTCTAAATTAGCAACACATTTTTGCATGAGGCAGCGGGAGGCAACATATACTCCAGCTCAAGCGCACGCCCAGCCCCGCAACAAAAACGCCAGACAGACGAGCCACCTGGCGCTATCAGAGTGAGCTATACGCCGAGCCTAGTCGTAGACGCCCATTTTAAGCAGCGTGAAGGTCGGGGCGCCGTCACCCTGCGCGACGCGGACCGTGCAAGTCTCGGTACGGCCCCTGGATGCGTCCGCTTGAATTGCGGCGATGAACTGATCCTTTGACAGGCCGTAGGTGCTCTCGGGGATGTCGGAAGGAAGTAACATGCCGCCAGCACTGTAGACTTCATAGGTGAGCTCGTAGATGTTGTCGCCAAGGTCAGTCGCGCCCGTAACGATGGCACACGGTGGGTTGTAATTCCCCTGGCCGTATTCCTGTTTCAGGTACAAGTACCCACCATGCGCTTCGGCCGAATCAGGAATCACCTGCCCCTCCGGCGTTCTGTCATACGTCATATCAGCATCGGAAAGCGTCAGGCCCGTCAAGCGGTTGAGTTCCCTATTGACCGCATCAGTCGCTATACGCTGGCTATTACCGTTGTCATAGTCGCCTTTCTCGATTCGATACGGCGCGTTGTCAATAAAATGGCACCAGATAAACTTGACCAGCTTGTATTTCTCGTCATCCGAAAGCCCATCAGTCGAATCGAAAGCACCCGCCTGATACCAGTCCAGATCGAAGTGCTCCTCCGTAAAGTTCGACAGAAACAGGTTTGCGGCGGCATAGGTTGCCTGGTCGTTGAGGTCAACCTTTACACTGCTGCCCGTCTGCTCGGGCTCATCCGCCTCGTCCTCGTCGGCGGTAGGCTTCTCCTTGGCGCTTCCCTTGTCCTTATGCTCGGCCGAACCCTCGTCGGACCCCAGCACCGTAACCTGCGATGAGCTGCCCTGCCCAAGCGGACCCAGTACGCCGGTCAGCGCCAGAGCGGCACCGCCCGCCACCAGCACGCCCACCACGCACACGCCGACAATCACCGCGCGCTTATGCGACTTCTTCTGCACGGGAGGCATCCCTGCCGCCGGCATCGGCGCGGGCTCAGCAGGCGCGGCAGCCGGAGAAGCGGCGCCCATGCGTGCCCCGCAGTTCGTGCAAAAATCGGTTCCGTCGGGCATCTCGGAGCCACACTTGGTGCAAAACATATTCGGGCATCCCCTCACAACAAACGGCATCTGTCGCCATCATATTGAGCCTTCGCGGCCCAAATGTGTTGCGCAACATTAGCCGCCGTCTTCGGACGCCGGCAAAACGTGCCGAGCCCTACCCCATCACGCGCACGCTGGGGCACAAATCCGCCAGCGGGCACTCGTCGCACTTGGGTTTGCGGGCGTCGCAAATCTCGCGGCCAAAGGTGATCCACTGGTGATTGACCGACTCCCAATACTCGTGCGGCAGAATCTTGAGCAGATCTTGCTCGGTCTTGAGCGGCTCTTTGGCGTGCGTCTTGGGACTCAGCATCAGGCGGTGCGCGATGCGGTTGACGTGCGTATCGACCGCGATGCCCTCAACAATGCCAAATCCCACGTTGAGCACGATGTTCGCCGTCTTGCGCCCCACGCCCGGCAGCTTGACGAGCTCCTTCATGTCGGCCAGGACCTCGCCGCCGTAGTCGGCAACGATCATCTGCGCGGCCTCCACGGCGTGCTTGGCCTTGCTCTTATAAAAGCCGAGCGACTTGATGGTATCCGCCACATCGGCCACGCTCGCCCCCGCCATGGCCTCGGGCGTGGGCCACTGGGCAAACAGCCGCGGCGTCACTTTGTTGACCTGTGCATCGGTCGTTTGAGCCGAGAGCAGCACTGCAATCAGCAGCCGAAAAGGATTCTCGTGGTCCAAGAAACACTCGACCGGTCCATAGCGGCGGTTGAGGCGCTCGCACACCTCAACGGCGCGCTCGCGTTTGGCGGCATTGGTCTCGCGTGGCATAACGACTCCTCGGCTCGGCGGCACAACAAACTACAGGCAAGATTGTCCCACGTACGGGGGCCTTAAGCCTCCAAAAATGCGCCGGTCTGGCGGCTCCACAGGCTTGCGTATTCGCCGTCCGCCTCGACGAGCTGAGCATGCGTGCCATCTTCGACAATCTCGCCGTCGGCCAACACCACGATGCGATCGAGCGCTGCCACGGTGGACAGGCGATGCGCCACCACAATGGAGGTGCGCCCGCGCATCAGGTTCTCGAGCGCTTCCTGCACCAGCGCCTCGGACTCGCTGTCGAGGGCAGACGTCGCCTCGTCGAGCACCAGAATCGGCGCGTCAGTGAGAATGGCACGGGCGATGGCCACGCGCTGGCGCTGGCCGCCCGAAAGCTTAACGCCGCGCTCGCCCACCATGGTGTCAAAGCCACGGGGCAGGCGGTCGATAAACTCAGTCGCGTTGGCCAGGCGCGCAGCCTCGCGAATCTGCTCGTCGGTAGCGTCGGGGCGGCCGTAGGCGATATTTTCGCGGATAGAGCGGTGGAACAGCAGCGCCTCTTGCGGCACGTAGGCAACCTGACGGCGCAGGCTCTGCTGCGTGCAGCGCGAGACATCCTGACCATCCACGAGCACGCAGCCTCCCTGCACGTCGTCCAAGCGTAGCAACAGCTTGGTGAGTGTTGTCTTGCCCGAGCCCGATTTGCCCACCAGGCCCACGCGCTGGCCCGCCGCCACATGGAGCGTCAGGTCGTCGAACACGCTCTCGCCCGCCGCGGCATCACGGTATGCAAAGCTCAAGTGCTCAAAATCAATCGCGCCCTCGCTCACCTTGAGCTCGGGGGCGTTCTCGTCGTCTGCCACCAGACACGGCTCGTCCAGCACGCGCGTCATCTCGGCCGCATCGCCCAGCGCGCGGTTGATGCGCTGCATCATGGAGCTCACGTAGTTCAGACGCATGGTGAGGTTGTACGTATAGGTAAAGATCATGACGAGCGCGCCGGCAGAGATGCCAAACCACGCGTTGCCGCCCGCGACGAACACACTCACCACGGCCATGGTGATAACGATAAGGCCCGAGGTCGTAAAGTTGCGTTGCATCATGGCGTGCATCGATACCGTTTCGGCATCGCGCGCAGCGCGGTCGGCGGCATCGAACAGGTCGCGCTCAAAGTCCTCGCGCCCACAGGTCTTGACGGCCAGGATATTCGTGACCGCATCGGACAGCACGCCCGACAGCTTGTTCTGCGCGGCGGACGTCGCGGCCGAAAGCGGCATGATGCGCTTGTACATAAGCCAGACAAACGCGATGTAGACGACCATGATGCCCACCAGGATCACGGTAAACGTCGGCACCACCGGGGCGAGTGCTGCCACCGTGCAGACAACCGAGGTGATAGTGGGAATGAGCGAATACACCGTCACGTCCACCAGCCCCGTGTAGCCGCTCATAAAACGGCTCGTCTGGCTCACAAGCGATCCGCCAAAACGGCTGGTGTGGAATGTCATGGATTGATTGGAGAGCGTGTCGAAGCACAGGCGTGCCAGGTGATAGTTGCCCGCAATCTCGAGCTTGTAGACGGTGTAGTCCTGCAGCTTGGAGAGGATTTGGCCCACTAGGTTAACGAGCACGAGTGCCAGAATGTAGGGACCAAAGACCTCAAACACCTGGTCGCCCGCCACGGGGCCGGCCTGGACGCGGTCGACGATAAGGGCCATCACGTAGGTGTTGGCAAACGTAAGCAAAAAGATATAGCCCGCCGACGAGAACACCGAGAGAAAAACAATCAACGGCTGTGTGCGCGTGACGTCCCAAAAACGCTGCAGCGTGCGACGTACGGTGGAGCGTTTGAGCGGACTGGTGCTTCTCTGAGACATGGGCTTCCTTTCGCGTCTGATAGGGCGAAACGCCATTGTTGCACACTAAAGCGCACTTCAGGCAAGCGCGATGTGAAAGGCAGCGGGGTGCCCGCGTTTGCGCCGGTGCCCCGCTGCCTTGTTGCAATTAGTCCTCGTCTTCTTGGTCTGTGGAAAGGCCCGCGAGCGTGAGTCCCAAGATCTCATCGGCTTGGTCGGCGTCTTCCGGCGCGTCGATGTCCTTGAGCTTGCGCTCCATAACGTTGGTGCGCGTGGTGATGATGCCCTCGACCGTTTTGCCCGCGGTCTCGATTTGCTGCTGGGCGCGGCGCAGCGCCTTTTGATAGCGCGGCAGCTCGGCCTTGACAGCGGAGAGCACGCGCAGTACATCGTCGGTGCGTTTTTGCAGCTTAAACGTTTGGTAACTCATCTGTAGGCTGTTGAGAATGGCCGCCATGGTGCTAGGGCCGGCAACGTTGACGTGATAGTCGCGGCCCAGGGTCTCGATAAGCCCGGGGCGGCTGACGACCTCGGCGTACAGTCCTTCAAACGGCACGAACATGATGCCAAAGTTGGTCGTTGCCGGCACACTCAGGTACTTTTCGCAGATGTCCTTGGCCTCGCGCTTGACCATGGTGTCGAGCGTCTTGCGCGCAGCCGCCACGGTCTCAGCATCGCCCGACTCCTGCGCGTCGAGCAAGTGCTCGTACGCGTCGCCCGGAAACTTGGAGTCAATCGGCAGCAGCACGGGGTCGCCCTCGTCCACCGGCAGCTTGACGGCAAACTCAACGCGCTCCGAGGCGCCGGGCTTGGTGGCGACGTTTTCCAGATACTGGTCGGGTGTAAGGATGTCCGCCAGAATTGCACCCAGCTGTACCTCGCCCAAAATGCCACGCGCCTTCACGTTGCCCAGCACGCGCTTAAGGTCGCCCACGCCGGTGGCGATGGACTGCATGTCGCCCAGGCCCTTGTACACGGCCTCGAGCTGGTCGCTCACCTGCTTAAACGATGCCGACAGGCGGTCGTTGAGCGTGCGGGAGAGTTTCTCGTCCACCGTCGCACGCATTTGATCGAGCTGCACGTTGTTGTCCTTGCGGATGGCGCCCAGCTGAGCATCGACCGTCTCGCGCACCTTGTCCAGGCGATGCTCGATGCCCTCGCGGTTGGCGCCGAGCTGTTGGGCCGTCTCGCGGCGCAGGTCATCCATCCGGTCACCAGCCTGCGAGAACTCGCGTGCGATGGTCAGGTAACGTTGCTGCTCCACGGCCGCATCGGTCGTCTGCTGCTGCGCGATGGCATTGGCCGTGCGGCGGGTTTCGGCCAGCGCGACGTTCAGGGCATCGAGCGCGTTGTTGGCCTGCTCGAGTGCTGCCAGCGTTTCCGCGCTACTGTCGCCACGCTCCCGCAACTCGGCACGCAGGCTCTTGAGCTGGAGGGCGCAAGCCACAGCAACCCCCACCGCCACCAAGGCGATCACAACAAGCACAATATCAATAGCAGACATAAACTCCGCCCAACAAACCCAATCGAGCACCAATCAAAATCGCGATCAATCTTACCCCGTCACACACACGGATCACTCACTGCCTTGCAGACAAATTTCTCTTAGAGCCGCGGACGCTAAAACGCTAACTCTCCCAGCCGGCGCGGATTGTTGTTATGACATCGCCTAGGCGCTGGCCGAGGGCTGACAGATGTTGGAGCACCTCGTTGGGCGATGCGCCGTTGAGGATGCACGTGAGGGCATACGACGCCAGAAAGATGGCCGCAAGCCCTAACGGGATGAGCACGATCATCGCCAATATGCGCAAGCGCTGGCCCACGCGGCGACGACGCGCACGACGCTTGTCGAACGCGAGCTCCTGCGCATATGAATCTTGCTGTACGGAATAGGCCTCTGGCGCCGATTTACACCCGGGCACAGCTGCAGGTACAGCAGCGGGCACGACATTTTGCACGGGCGCCTGGTTGGCAACCCCTTGCATTTGCATCTCTATAAGCCGTTGCTGTTGGCGCAACATGCGCTCGGCTTGTTGCTGCGGAGTCTCAAGAAACAGATCCATGCTGGCCTCCAAAATCGGAGCATTCGACGCTTACGACCAGCATCCCGCACCGCCATGACCGCGACAACGCAATCGCCGGCAATAGCCACAAAGTTTCTTCTGCTCAAAAGCTGTCGAAAAGCTCAACAACTCCCCTACCAGCACTTTCTCTGAGCTTTTTTCGCCAACAATCTTTTGGCCTTCCACCCTTACGCCAACTGACCAAAATCTAACCAATAGCTTGACGAAAATTGTGGAGACCGGGACCCCACACAAAAAGTGCCGCCCCAAAGGGGCGGCACACAAACTTATTATCAGCTTTTCTGTAACGAGCATGCGGCGACTCAACGCCGGGGCGCAGGGCGGGGAAACCTTTGCCTCGCGCGACCCTGCGAAGCCGTGAGCGAGAGGGGAAGGTTTCCCCGCCCTGCGCCCCGTGGTCGGTGAGAACAGACTACATGCCCGCGAGACCGCGGGCGGCGGTGGCGCACATAAATGCCAAGACGAGAATCACGAGCGACCCGGCGATGTCTGCCAGCACGCCCATTACGCGGCGCTCAAACAGCCAACTCTCAAAGTGCGGGGCGACGTTGCGCCAAACACGCCACAGCAAGATGCCCATACCGATGACGCCCGGGATATTGAGCAGTAGGATCTCGGAGCACAAAAGACCGATCAGGTTGCCGGCAACAAAACCAGCATCGCCCTCGCAGTATTTGCGGTAGACCATATACAGCATGTACGCCACAAACGGCTGCAAGCACGCAGAAATAAACGTAACCACCATCGAGGGCTCCTGAGAAAAGACATCGGTGAGTTTATCGACACTCGTGGCGTCCTTCGAAGCCAAGAACAAACCGATAACCACAAGGGGCACCACGCCCAAAATTACCTCGACCAGAGTAAATAACTTGGCAGTCAAATCCTCGCTAGCCGAATTCAAATGAGGCGCCCACTCAGGATGAGCATGCGCCCCGACCTTCTTGTCCTTCTCAGCACGATCGGCCTTTTTACCCTCGGCAACCCGACGATCAGGATCCTTGCGAGTTCCCGCCGCAGCAACCCGAGCCCGAGACTTCTTACCCATACAAAAACACCCCATCAGGTAGTAGATAAACTAAAAGTCGCTACCCAGTGTACCCCACCCATGAACGGTGCCATCCCAACCAGCCCCCATACAAAAACGTGCCGCCCCTATCGGGGCGGCACACAAACTTCTTATCAGCTTTTCAGTAACGAGCACGCGACGACCCAACGCCGGAGCGCAGGGCGGGGAAATACCTTTGCCTCGCGCGACCCTGCGGAGCCGTGAGCGAGAGGGAAAGGTATTTCCCCGCCCTGCGCTCCGCAGCAGCCAGCGCCAAGCGCTAGTAGTTCACCACCTGCTCCTCAAAGTACGCCTTGGGGTGGTTACACACCGGGCACACCTCGGGCGCCTCGGCACCAACGTGCAGGTGCCCGCAGTTCAGGCACTTCCACACCTTTACGCCCTCGCGCTCAAACACCTCGCCCGACTCGATGCGCTCGACGAGTTTGCTGTAGCGCTCCTCGTGGGCCTTCTCGACGGCGGCGACACCACGGAACTTTGCGGCAATCTCGGCAAAGCCCTCCTCCTCGGCGGTCTTGGCAAACTCGTCGTACATCGTGGTCCACTCGTAGTTCTCGCCCGCAGCGGCGTCGCGCAGGTTGTCCAGAGTGCCCGGAACGGCGCCGTCGTGCAGATACTTAAACCACAGCTTGGCGTGCTCGGACTCGTTGCCCGCCGTCTCGGCAAAAATATTCGAGATCTGAACGTAGCCGTCCTTTTTGGCCTTGGATGCATAGTAGCGATACTTGGTGTGTGCCTGGGACTCACCGGCAAAAGCGGTCTCGAGGTTCTTCTTGGTTTGGGAATTCTCAAAATCCATAGGTGTACTTCCCTTCAACGCATGCCGCCCGTAGGCTTCGAGCGGCCTCGTCTTTAGGATGCCCTCAAGCCGCGAATTTAAACCTTACAATCCCGTTCTTCAGATTCGAGTGAGCTACACACTCAGCCAACGATCGCCCTCGGAGCCGCAAAAGCCCTCGCGCTCCAGATCGGCAAGAATGCTTGCGACCAGCTCGCGCTCGACCGGCTCTCGGCCGGCTGCCGTCTCCATCTCGTTAACGCCTGCAACGGCTTCATCGAGCGTAATACCTGCCGGTTGTCCATCGCGCGCCGCCAGCAGCATGCGCACAATGTGGGCGCGCTTTTGGCGACGCGAGCCCTCAAACTTGGACTGACGACTATAGCCCGCCGACCGCCTGGACGGATTGGGCAGCGTCTTTTTAAGATACGCGCCGTAATCCAGCAACGCGTAATACCATGCGCGCGGCGTGTCGGCATCGTCTTGAGGCACGGCAAAGGGCGCAATCTCATCCGCCGCCGCACCAGGGGCCGCCGGACAGGCGGCTTGAATCAGCGGCACCAGCTCGCGATCGGGAACGGCCGGCACATCGGGAAAGAAATGATGCAAAAAGACCGTGCGCACATTGGTCTCTAGATACACGCCTGGAAGATCAAACGCAAACGAACGGATGCCCTGCGCCGTTGCCGGGCCAATGCCGGGCAGAGCGACCAAGTCACGCGTCTCACGCGGAAACTCCCCGTCCCAGTCCTCTACAACGCGCTGAGCGGCCCCATGAAGCGCCAGAGCGCGTCGGTTGTAGCCCATGCCCTGCCAAGCGTCCAAAACATCGGAAGGCGCGGCCTGGGCAAGCGCCTGCACAGTCGGAAAACGATCGAGCCACACCGGCATGCGCGCCTCCACACGCGGCACCTGCGTTTGCTGCAGCATGACCTCAGAAAGCCAAATGATGTACGGATCGCGTGTGCGGCGCCACGGAAGGTCGCGATAACGCAGGACCCCTTCCGAACGAATCATCGAACGAAAGGGGTCCTGAATCATGGCTATGCTCCTTATGCGGCGCTATTCCTCCCGGTAAGCGCACGCGCAGGTGGCGTACTCGGGAAACGCTTCGCGGTCGGCGAACTTGGGATCGACGGCCGGGAACTGGCGGTGAGCGACGATGTCGCCGAGCGAAACGGAATCGAGGTAGTCGCGCATCAACGCCTGGGCTCCGGCCCACAGGGGATGATAGCAGCACGCGCCCATGCGCGCACAGTCACCATCGGGCGCGGTGCAATCGTTCATAACCATAGGACCCTGAACGGCCTCGACGACCTGGCGGATAGTGACGTCGTCCGGACTGACCTTGAGACGCATGCCACCGTGGACGCCACGCAGGCTCTCCACAATACCGGCCTGGACCAAACCGTGCTGAATCGAGCGGGCAAACGAATACGGGACATTGACCTCTTCGGCAGCGGTGCGAACAGAAAGCAAACGCTCCGGATCCTCGGCAAGCATCGCCAGCATGCGAAGGGCGTAATCAGTCTTCCTCGATATGTCCATTTTTCCCCTTTCAAGGAATACGAACAGCTCGAACGAGCTCCGGGGCCGAGCTTGTGTCGAGACGCTAAATGACCGCCAGGACATCCAAATGGTAAATCGGATATCCACTGAGTGCCGCGCTTGGAGCGAAATGCATCAGATGCGGCGCACAGTGCAATTTAGTATAACCTAACCCCCTGTCTCGTAGAACAGGTGTTGCGCAACAAAGCTGTTGTTCAGACAGATATACTTATTAGATTTTACTTGCGTTCCCGAAGGCGCGGGGATTCTGGGCGAAGATGCACCAGGGCGATCGTTCTATCGAAACAAAGTGCATCAAACGCAAAAAGCCACGTCCGAAGACGTGGCTTTAATTGCGTTGGCGGGAAGTACGGGGCTCGAACCCGCGACCTCCGACGTGACAGGCCGGCGCTCTAACCAAACTGAGCTAACTCCCCAGGCAGACGTTCGCGTTTGTTTCCGCTCGCGTGCGCTGCGGGGATTAGTATACACAGAAGTCTGTCCGGCGCGCAACAACTTTTTTGAAAAAATTTTTCGGTCCCTCCGGGAGGGTCTCCGGGGCCGGCGGGCGCGGGTTGAGTTTGCTGCTCTACAGTCCTGCGCAAGACGGAAAGCACATTAAGTGCTTTCCTTTGCGTGCGGAACTCGCGACAAACTTAACCCCCGCCCTCAGCCCCGGAGACCCTCCCTGCCGTCACATTGTTCAATCAGTTTTGCGGGCGTGCGCCGCTGCGCGGCTAGCCCGCATGCTCCTCGGCGGGGTTGGTCTGATGGATCTTGTTGAACTTCCGCCTTTGGCTCAAATGGAAACGGGGGGGACGCATCTGCATCCCCCGTTTTTGTTGTGATTACTCTAGGTCAATAAACTTAGTGCTTAGGATCTTGCCGTCTTTTACTAGCATTCTGGCCATGGTGGGGCCTCGGGTGCCTCTGGGGTAGCTGGCGCTGCCCGGGTTGAGGACTAAGCAACGGCCCACTTGGGCTTCTTTGGTTACGTGGGTGTGGCCGTTGATGGCTACGTCTACGGATCCCACCGGAAGGTCTTCGCGGTAGTGGGCTACGGCGAATTTAAGGCCTTCGTAGGTAAAGAGCGCAAGACGGTCTACATCGGGGCCGTAGTCGCGGTAGTAATCGTTGTTGCCCAGTACGGCCCGCACGGGGGCGATGGTGCATAGATGCTCGTAGTCCATCTCTGACGTGAGGTCGCCGGCGTGGATAATCAGGTCTGCGCCCTCAAGCTCATCCAGGAGCGCAGGCGAAAGATAGCCGTGGGTGTCCGAGATGATGTCGATACGCTTGGCGCTTGCACTGTTCATGGGATCCCTTCCGCAAAAAACGATTCGGCAGATACATACAAAAAGGCCCCACGGCTCCGCAGACGATGGGTCTACAGGGCTGCGGGGCCAGTGTGCTAGAGACTCAGAGCCTTCTTGAGCGGCACGACGCGGCGGCGCGAAACCGGCACGCGTTCGTCGACGCCCGTAATGCCCAGCTGGATGGCGCCCGAGGGCACCGTCTCCACATCCGTGACGCACGCCAAGTTGACGATATAGCGGCGGTGAACACGGAAGAAGCCAAAGTCGCAGAGTTTGGCCTCAAACTGCGCCAGCGAGGTCGTCGACAAAAAGCGATCATCGACGGTATAGATGCAGGAGTAATCGTCCTTGGCCATGATAAAGCGAATGTCGTCCACGGGAATGAGCACCTTGCGGCCGCCCTTTTCCACCGGGATACGCTCGATGGTCACCTTGCTGTCCGTAACCGGCTTGGTGCGTTGCATGACCTTCTCGATCGCGCGATCCAAGCGAGCTTCCTCGACCGGCTTCATCAGATAATCGACGGCATCCACGTCGAATGCCTCGACCGCATGGTCACTATACGCAGTCACAAACACGATCGCCGGCGGATTTTTGAGCTTATGCAGCGCCTCGGCAAGTTGCAGGCCCGAGGCACCGGGCATCGAGATATCGAGAAACACGACATCCACGCGACTTTCCATAAGCATCTCGATGGCGGAGCGGACGCTCGACGCCTCCGTGATCGTGCCGATCTTGCCCGTTTGCTCGAGCAGGAAGCGAAGCTCCGAGCGAGCCGGCGCCTCATCATCCACAATCATCGCACGCAGCATAGGGATAAAACCTTTCGTCAACTAACTACGCCGGGCATCCGTCGCATGACGTTGAGCCCGTAGCCTTTTATTTTACTCTTGAATGTCGAAGATGCTCTCTGACAAATCAAGATGAAGGAGCACTTTGGTGCCCTTGCCCGGCGCCGATTCGACACGCGTATAGGAGTGCGGCCCATAAAAGCGATGGATGCGCTCCGAAATATTGTGCATGGCCACACCGGCGCCGCCACCCTGGGGAGAGCTGGCGTCGGGACGGGCAGAACGCTCGTCAAACAGTCTGGCGGCGGTACCCTCATCCATGCCCACGCCATTATCGGCCACGGCAATCAAGATTGCATCCTCGCCGTCTTGGTGAACGGTCACGTCGATCCTCAGGGCGTCGTCATCGCCCATACCATGACGTACGGCGTTCTCGACAATCGGCTGGATCACGAACGCCGGCACCAGCGTATCTTCCACGTCCTCGGACACATCGAACGTCGCAAGCACGCGGTCCTCGCCAAAGCGGGCCTTCTCAAAGGTAAGGTAGCGCCTGGTCTGTGCGACCTCGCGCGAGACCGGAATAAGCGATCCCGAGTTGTCGAGCGTGGCACGATAGAACGATGAGAACTCACGAAGCAGTTCGCGGGCCCGCAGCGGGTCGGTGCGCGTAAACGATGCAATGGTGTTCAGCGTGTTGAACAGGAAGTGCGGGTTAATCTGCGCCTGCAGCGCACGCACCTCGGCGCGCGCCGTGAGTTCCTTTTGCACCTCGAGCTCGTGGATGGCGAGCTGCGTGGACAAGATCTCGGCAAAGCCCGAGGCAAGCGCGTACTGGGTACGGTCGACGGCGCGCGGGGTCTTGTAGTAGAACTTGAGCGTGCCGACGGTACGATCGCCCACCTTGATGGGGGCGATAATGCCGGCGGGGACTTGGTTGTGCGAGCCGTCCGAGCCCACGACATCCACCATACGGTTGAACGACTGCACGATGCCATGTTCGATAACGTAGCGTGTGGCAAGCGTGTGGATGGGAGTATCGGGCAGCAGTTTTTCCTCAAACTCGCCCGCGCAGGCAAGCACGTTGTCCTCGTCGGTGATGGCCACCGTCATGGCGCGCGTCTCGGGCAAAATGCGCCGGCACACCAAACGCGCCGACTCCTGCGTCAGACCGCCCTTAATGTCCTCGAGCATGGCCGAGGCCACCGAGAGCGTCTCCTCGGTGTACTGGGAGCGCACCGAATCGGGATTGAGCGTCAAAAAGATAAAGATGCACAGAAAGATGCACAGCAGCGCGCAGGCAATCACCGTGGCGATCGGCTCGATACCGGTCACCAAGGCAAAAATAAAGTACACCAGCACGCAAATGGCGCAGGCAACGGCAATGATGCGAAAGATTGATATTGAACTATCGCGCTGGGCGCGGCGGTCGATCATTCGGCCCCCTCCAGGATACTGATCAGTTGTGCGTCACGCCAAAGCCCGTCCATGATCTTGGGCCAAAAGCTCTGGAAACGCAGGTAGCTTGCAGCGTTTTGGCGCGCATAGGCCTTTGCCTCGTCGATACCATGGCGCCAGATGCGCAGGTAGCCCTCATGCTCGCGGGTAAACACGCTGCGGACCATAGCGGTCTTGCGCACGCGGTCGTCGAGCTCGCGCGAAATCCACGGGCCCGGGTAGGGCATGAGCGATGCCGCCGTAACGGGAATGAGCTCCTTTTGATGCGCGGCGAATGTCAACTTGGCCCGTTCGTAGTACCAACGGTATACATCCTGCATAAAGCGCGGTGAGCGCTTTTCGGACTCCGGAGGCAGATGGCGCACGGTCCACTCGTTATCGAACCACACGTCGTAGCCAAACATGCGCATGTTAAAGAGGTAATCCAAGTCCTCGCCGCGGGTGATAAACGGGTCAAAGGCCACACGCGTAAAGGCGCGGGCGTGCAGGGCCATCAGGCCGCCGCACACGTAGTTGGAGCGCGAGATGCGGGTGCCCGAGAGCGCCTTTTTCATCCAACGGTTGAACTCGATGCGCTTGGTCCACCAACGATGGCAGATGCCCGCCTTGTCCGTGGGAGCCAGCGGCGAGCCGTCGCAATCGTAGAAATAGCCGCTCTTGACCAAGATCGGCAAGCCCTGACGCGTCTGCTGCCCCAACGCATAGGTCGCGCGCTTCATGAAGTCGGCGTCGATGACAGTCTCATCGTCATCCAAGAAGATAACCGCGTCATGCCCCAGCACAGCGGCGCAGGCTAGCCCCATATTGCGGATGGCACCGTAGCCTCGCAGGCTCACGCACTCGCCCGAACCCTTGGGCGCGATCTGAGCAACCCGGTCTGCGATGCGCGAGGCCTGGGTGTTGGTGACAACGGTGACCTTGAGCGTGGGATGCGCGTCGACAATCTCGTGCACGCGCAGCGACACATCGGCTGTGGCAGAAACGGGACAGACCACCAAAAGGATGATGCGCGGGATGTCACGTACCTGCTCAAGCGAGGCCAGGCAGCGGTCGAGTTCGGGATTGTCGGCGTTGAGTCGCGTCGAATGGTCATAGGTGCCAGGGGCGTTTGCGCAAGCGTCATCGCCCGCCCAATACGTTGGAATCACGACCGTGGCGTTCATGCCTTACCCTCCCTGCAACACAAAAACGGGGCGCCGCCAAACACAGGCGACGCCCCGCGACCTAGCTGATTCCATCATACCCACTTGGGCAAATCATTGCTCGCAAGTCGCAATGTTTATTGCGGATAACCCCAAAAGAGTACCGTGGACAGGCACAATAGCCGCTCGCTCCTATGCGGCATGCTCTGCCGCCCGAGTCATGCGGGACAGGCGGACCAGCAGCATAAAGCCAACGATCAGCAGCACGCCAATGGAAAGGACGCCCAGCGACGGGTTGCCGGTCAGCGAGGTGACGACCGACACCAGGAAGGTGCCCATAACGCTTGCATAACGACCAAAGATGTCAAAGAAGCCGTAGTACTCGTTGGACTTTTCCTTGGGGATAATGCGGCCAAAGTAGCTACGGCTGAGCGCCTGCACGCCGCCCTGGAACAGGCCGACCATAATGGCAAGCACCCAAAACTCAAAGGCGGTCTTTAGGAAGAACGCGGCGAACAGCACAATGCCCATATAGGCGGCGACTGCCACCAAGATCATGTTGAGCGTGCCCACGCGGCCGGCGAGCTTGCCGTAGATGATGGCGGATGGAAAGGCCACGAACTGCGTGACGAGCAGCGCCAGGACCAACTGGGTCGAATCGATGCCCAAAGCCGAGCCGTAGCTGGTAGCCATGGAAATGACCGTGTGCACACCGTCGATATAGAAGAAGAACGCGATCATGTAGACCAGCACGGTCTTGTTGTGGGCGATCTCGCGCATGGTGTGTCCGACCTCGGAGAACACACCGCCCACGATGTGGCCGATAGTGTCCTCGGGACCGCGCTCGCGACCGTACTTTTGCTTATAGGTGCGAATGAGCGGCAGGGTAAAGATGAGCCACCAGGCACCAGTGATGATAAACGACAGACGCGTTGCCAGCATAGTGGGGACGCCAAGAGCGGGGCCACCCATGATGAGCGCCAGGCAGATGACGAACGGCACGGTGGAACCGATGTAGCCCCAGGCATAGCCCGAGCTGGACACGGCGTCCATGCGCTCGTCGGTGGTAATGTCGGGCAGCATGGCGTCGTAGAACGTCATAGAAGAGTTAAGGCCGATGGTGCACAGCACGTACACGGTCAAAAATGCCATGGCGGACATTGGGATAGCCTGCGCCAGGCAAAGCACCAGGCCCGTGAGGAAGAAGCCCAAGAAGAACTTGATCTTGTTGCCGGCGTAGTCGGCAAGCGCGCCCAGAATGGGCATGAGCATGGCGATGACCAGCGAGGCGATCGTCTGCGCATTGCCCCAAGCGACCACCAGGTCGGCCGAGGAAGCGCCGGTATTGATGGCGTTAAAGTAAATGGGCACCACCGAGGTATTGAGCAGCACAAGGGCCGAATTGCCCACATCATACATAACCCAGTTACGCTCGAGCTTGGTGTATTTCATGGACAGGGACCCTTCGTATTCGCCCGATATGCAGTTAGTTCATCGTACCCCAATTGTCCAGAACCGCCGGTAAGGATTCGGCAAAGGGGCACGCACGGGCCCTATTCCTCGCGGTCGAACTCCTCATCGGCATTGAGCACGCGACCGCTGTAGTTGACGCGACTGGTCACGGCATCCATGTCACCGGTCTCGATAAAACGTGCGACCGTGCACTCGTAATCGACCAGCGCGCGATCAAAGACCTCGGGGAAACTCTCGTTCGAGACCTCGTCGGTAAAGGGATTCTTCCATGTCAGATGGCCCAGGTTACCGGTGCGCTCGGGCAGCTCCGTCGTCACGCGATGGGCAAGGCCGTCGAGCAGCGAGTAGTCGTGCACCAAGCCCTCAACCAGCGAGATCGCGCGCGTCTTTGCGGAGCCGGCCGGCTCAATCGCGCGGTAAAGTCGCTGCATATTGGCAACGGCAGCACCGTACTCCCCCGCCGGAATGTCAATGCCGTACACGCGTCCGGCAACATAGCTCATCAGCACGCCGGCCACGCGATTGATGCGATCGGTGGTGACGATCTCGCCCGCCGGCGGGTAATCGTCGACCGTAGCGCCATCGCGTTTAAGCTGCAGCATCAGTACATCCAGGTCGCTCTCGATCACGGCATGGACCTGACTGCTCGAATCCTCAAGCTCTGAATCGGACTCCACGATGCCAAACTGCTGCTCATAGACAAAGGGATGGGCGTTGCGGTCGAGCACGTAATGAGACAGCAGGCCCAACGCAAAGGCGCGACCCAAGCTGGCATCGCGCGGCTGCAGGTGCGACACGCCGTCGCGCAGGCACGCGAACTGGCGAGACATGCGCG
This sequence comes from Collinsella aerofaciens, assembly GCF_040926405.1. Classification (GTDB taxonomy): domain Bacteria; phylum Actinomycetota; class Coriobacteriia; order Coriobacteriales; family Coriobacteriaceae; genus Collinsella. The sequence goes on along the minus strand of NZ_JBCOIG010000013.1, from coordinate 7,172 downwards.
ACCGATGCATGACCTGCGCCAGCAGCGTGCAGTCGGAAACACGCGGTGTCAGAATGTGAAAGAAAAACGGGTCGGGGCCTTGGTTGCCCAAGATAAAGGCAATGCGCTCTTCATCGGACGTGATGACGCCCTGCGGAAGACGGTCGATGCTTTCCTCGCCAAACAGATGATGGGTGATAAGCGCGGGCATAATGATCCTTTCGATTTCATTCGATGCCACCCATTATGCCCACCGCGCGCCCATGCCAAACCTGCGATGGTAAACGACGGCACGCAAGCCTCTTACGCAAGCCCCAGGTGCGACTTGACCTCGGCGGCACGACGACGGGACACCGGTACCGTCGAGTTCACGCGGTCGAGCCTGAGCTCCATCAACCCCGTGGAGCCAATCTCAACATTGTGCACGTCTTCCAAATTGACCAGGTAGCTGCGATGAACGCGAATAAAGCCCTCGGAGTCCAAGCGACGCTCGAGCGAAGAGATCGACTCATTGATCAGGTACGTTCCCTCGGCGCAGATGGCGTTGCAAAAATCGGCGCGCGCCTCAAAGTAGCAGACGTCTGCGGCGGGAATGAACACCTTTTTGCCCCCGCGGTCCACCGTCAGACGCAAAGGCTGGCGCGGAGCATGGATAACACGACGGGCACCAAAGGCTGCCTCGATCTTGTCGAGTGCCTTTGACAGGCGTGCGTCCTCGACCGGCTTGACGACATAGTCGACCGCATCGAGGTTATACGCATCAGCGGCAAATTCGGCAAACGCCGTCACAAACACAACCACCGGCGGCGTCTTTAGGTTCTGCAGCGTCTCGGCAAGCTCAATTCCCGAGCGACCGGGCATGGTAATGTCTAAAAACAACACGTCGGGCTTGTTCGACAGAATCGACTCCACGGCTTCGGTGACATTGCCCGCCTCGGCAATCTGACCCACACGCGTATCCTTTTCCAACAGATAGCGTAGCTCAGCCCTAATTGGAGGCTCGTCATCAACCACCAAGATGTTCCAGCCTTCGGACATATGTGCTTCCCCTCTTTTTCTCTCAATCCAACCGCGTGCTACGCCGTCAACGGCGCCGGCTCATGCGGCTCGCCGTTCAGCTCGACGATGACCTGCGTTCCCACGCCCTCCTGGGACTTCACGCGCATGCCGGAATCTTCTCCGTAAAAGAAATGGATGCGCTGAAGCACGTTGAAGAGCGCCAGGCCGCAACCTCGCTTGACGGAGCCGTCGGCGGTAATGCTCTCGGGCTCCTCCAAGCGATGCTGCTCAAACAGATGCGCGCAGACCTCTTCGCTCATACCGATGCCATCGTCCTCGACGATGATCTCCAAACCGTCATCGGTCTCGAAAGCCCTAACATGAATAGAAAGCGGCTCGGTCTCGCGCTGCGCGTGCTTGATGCAGTTTTCGAGCAACGGCTGCAAGATAAACGGCGGCACCATGCAATCGCGCACCTCAAAGTCGATATCGACCGAGACGCGCAGACGGCCGTCGCCATAACGAGCCTGCATAAGATTGATATAGCGAGTGCCCTGTTCCACCTCGTGCTCGAGCGTGGTGAGCGTATCGGAATCAGAAAGCGTCTGACGGTAGTAATTGGAAAAGTCGATCAGCAGCGACCTGGCCTTGTCCGGCTCGGTACGCACGAGCGACACGATGGTGCTGATGGTGTTAAACAGAAAATGAGGATCGACCTGCGATTGCAAGGCGCGCAGCTCCACGCGGGCCGTAAGCTCGTCCTGGCGCTCGAGCTCAAAGCTCGCAAGCTGCGTGGAAATGAGGTCGGCAAAGCCCGAGGCAAGCGCCGTCTGGCGCATATCGATGCTGCTCAGACGGGGATAATACAGCTCGAGCGTGCCCACGCAATGCCCGCGCACGGTAAGCGGTGCGACAATACCGGCGCGCAGGCGCGGAAAGTAGCCACCTGTCTCGGTCGAGGCATCGCGCGAGAACACGCTTTGCTCACCGCTGTTGATCACGTTGAGCGTAGTCCGCAGCACCACCGGGGTGCCCGCGGGGCATTTTGCCGAGTCCTCGCCCCAGCTTGCCAACACCTGCTTGCCGTCGGTAAAGCAGATGGCAGAGGCGATAGTTTCGGACAGGATGATCTTAGAGGCGCCCAGGGCAGCTTCGGGCGTAAGGCCGCGCGACGTGTAGGCGAATATTTTTGAAGCGATGGCGAGCGTGCGGTCGGTTGCGCTCGATGTGAGGTCGTCGGGAACGACAAAGACGTACGAGAAGAAGAAGCACAGCATGACCAAGCCGGCAATGACGACAACGGCCGGAACGGGATTGGGATTATCGGTTAGATCCCAGATGAGCAGCAGGATAAGCAGCGGAACGACAATACCGAGCAAGATGGCTTGAACCACATGCTGAGCGGTACGAAAGACCTTGGTAGAGTTGTAGCTCTTGCCCAGAATCAGCCTATTGAGATCCACCGTCATCTCCTTCTTACCGACGCACCCCATAGCAATAAAGAGGGCCGCAAGCGACCCTCTCCATTGCATTATGCAATCAAATACTGTGTTTTACATCAAGCCATCGATGAACGGTAGCTTAGGCGCTGTACTTGTTTGCCTCGCCGAAGGTGCCGCCCTCGACAATCCAGCCGTCCTTCATGATGACGTCCATGTTGTCGGTGTTGAGCACGTGGATGTCGGCGGCGACGTCACCGTTGACGACCAGCAGGTCGGCGCACTTGCCGGCCTCGATGGACCCGGTCTCGTCCTCGATGTGGCACATCTTGGCACCGTTGAGGGTGGCGCAGGTGATGGTCTCGACCGGAGTGAAGCCGATCTTGTCGACGAACTCGTACATCTCCTCGATGGAGCAGGTGCCGTACGGGGTGACGAAGGAGAAGGAGTCGGAGCCGATCGTCATGACGACGCCGCGCTTCTTGGCCTCGCGCAGGCAGTCGTAGTTGCGCTGCAGCTCCTTCTCGACCAGGGTGCCCTCGTACTTGTCGTGCAGCTCGGGGACGTAGACGGGCGGATAGGTGGCGTACCAGGTGGGCAGGAAAGCGATCGTCGGGGTGAAGAAGGTGCCCTGCTCGGCCATGAGGTCCATGGTGCGCTCATCGATATCGAAGCCGTGAATCAGCTGCTCGCAGCCAAAGCGAACGGAATCGTAGGCAGCGGCGTGGTTGTTGTAGCAGTGGCTCCACACGGGGATGCCGACCATCTTTGCCTCTTCGACCACGGCCTGGATCTCCTCGGAGCAGTAGTGCTGGTCGCGGCCGGAGTCCCAGCGCCAGATGCCGCCACCGGTAGCCCAGATCTTGATGGCATCGGGGTTCTCACGCAGGCGACGGCGGACGGCCTTGCGCAGATCCCAAGGACCGTCGACCTGATCGCCCCAGGGGTGCGATTCCTTGTTGAGCTCCTGGCTGCAGTGGTGGGAGTCGCCGTGGCCGGCAACGCGGCAGAAGCCAAGGCCGGTGGCCAGAACGCGCGGGCCCTTGAAGACGCCCTTGTCGATGCAGTCACGGATCTGGATACCAAAGCGGCCGATCTCGCAGACGGTGGTGAGGCCGTGGGTGAGGCAGTCGTAGGCCTGCTTGACGGCGACGGCCTGCTTCTCGAGGAGCGGCTGCATGACCCAGTCGGTGTCATCGTCGGTCAAGTTGCCCGAGAAGTGCAGGTGGGTGTCGATCAGGCCGGGAAGGACGGTCTTGCCGGCGGCGTCGATGACCTCAACGCCCTCGGGAAGGTCCTGCATGGCGCCGGCGTACTCGATCTTGCCGTTGTCATCGACGAGAACGAGGGAGTTCTCGACCGGCTCGGCACCGGTACCGTCGATGAGCTTGCCGCCAACGATTGCATACTTAGTGGACATGGTTCCTCCTTATGGATCCATATAGTGGGCGAGGCCGTGTTGGGTTAAGGCCTCACAAAGCTACCCAAGTGGCGCCGGGTTCGGTGCGCGGAAGAGAGGGGCCCGCGCACCTGATCCGCCCCGGCTCGGCGTTACTTTTTGCGGGAATTGGTGAAGGCCATGAGAGCCAGGCCGACGGCCAGCCAGCCAATCACGATACTCCACTCCACCATGTTGAGGGAGGCGGGAGAGAACGGAATCACGAGCAGGCCGATGATGATGGCGCAGGCAGCGATAGCGAGGCCGATGCCAAACTTGCCGCCGGGCACCTCGTAGGGACGAGGCAGGTCGGGCTCGGTGAAGCGCATGCGCAGGCAGGCGAGGGCGACCATGCCGCAGGAGAAGATGAAGGCGAGAGCCGACACGTTGGTCAGAGGGATGAGCATGTTCTTGCCCAGGAACGGACCGACGACGGTGATGACGCCCAAGACGACGCAGGCAAGCTTGGGAGCGCCGGACTTGGGGTCGACCTCGGCGAACTGCTCGGGCAGCTGGCCCTTGCGGCCCATGGCGAGCATGATGCGGCTCGTGGCGCCGTAGAAGGAGTTCATCGGACCCATGGGTCCAAGCGTAGCGATGACGAGCATGGCCAGGTACAGGAGCATGTTGATGCCCTTGAGGCAGGCGAGCGCGGGAACCGGGCTCTTAACGAACTCATGCCAGTCGAGGATGGTGCCGAACGAGTAGATACAGACCATGTAGAAGCCGCCGGCGGCCAGCAGTGCCAGGGAGATGATCTTGCCGAACTTGTTCCAGTTGAGGCCCTCGGCTGCTTCCTCAGCCTGCTGAGGAATGGTGTCGAAGCCGGCGTAGAAGAACGGAGTCAGAACCAAGACCGACACGATGCCGGCGAACAGGCTGGTGCTCTCGGTAGCGGCCTTGCCGCCGCCAGCGCCGGCGACCTGGGAGAACACGGGCATGGCGTTGTCCGGCGAGCCGGTGAACAGCGAGACGCCCATGGCGAGCAGCATGCCGCAGAGCAGGGCCTTGGTCAGGAAGGCCTGGAGTTTGGCAGCCGAGCTGGCGCCGCGGAAGTTGAGGAAGATGACGTAGACTGCAAAGCCGAGCGCGATCAGCGTCGGGAACAGGTAGACGTCGGCCCCCAGTATGGTGTAGAGCTTGACGGCGCGCAGCCACTCAAGGCCGGGCAGGCTGCCGAACATCTCGGACACGAGGGTCGAAATGGCGATGGCCTCCCACGGGCACAGGATGCCGTTGCCCAGGGCCAAAAGCCATCCGGTGATGTAGCTCAGCGTACGGCCAAAGCTACGATCGACATACTCGACGATGCCGCCCGAGATGGGGATAGCAGCCGTGAGCTCACCGAAAACAGCTCCGACGGGCACGAGGAAGATTGCACCCAAGAGGAATGCAATCATAGCGGGAACGGGACCGCCGCCCACGACCATCCAGTCGCCGACCTGCAGAACCCAACCGGTACCGATGATGGCACCGAAACCGATGGTGAAGAAGTTCCAGAGCGAAAGCGTTTTCTTCATGCCGCCGTTATCCTCGACTGCAACTTCTGCGTTCTTGTCCGCCATTGTTCCCCTCCTTTCCTTTTTGACGCCCCTTGACGTCACCCCTTGCGCGGTCTGTTTTGCCGCGCTCTTTTATTTCGTGGCTTTAAGATACGGCCTTGGCGCAGCAGCTCCGCTTGTAGCTCGACCGAAGGCAGAACTGCAAAACGAGCGGCGCCGTTTTTGGGACGAACGGCACGGTTTGCCGTTCATTGTTGCCGCCCGTCCGACGGGCGTACGCTCATCGGACGCATATAGAGTTGTTTTTGAGGCCGTGTGTTTTGCGCCTTTCGTACCGTTTACCGAGCTTTTGACGCGCAGACCCATTTGTTGCACATCTTTTTTGTAGGATGGACAGGTTATACATGAGACAAGGCGGTACGAATGGCATACGGATACAACGACGGTGATCAACGGCGACAAAGCGTTCGCCTTGCTGGCCGTACCACGCCGACGCCCAGAAGTGCCACGAACAGCAATCCGCAACGTCCTCAAGAGCAACCCAGGCCTTCGTCTCGGCAGCAGGCAAGCAGAACGCGGCAGAGTGGCCGTCTGAGCACGGGCACAAGCGCGCAGCAAGATGGCCGCTTGGGTGCGCGCACTCGACAGCGTCAGGCCGAGGTTCCGCAACTGCGCCGCAACGGCGCACGTCAGCCCGGCATCCATATCAACCGCTTCTTTTCGCATCCCCAAGGCGGACGCGACGGCAAGCCCTACCGCTCGGCATCGCACGCGAATGCCCCCGCCCTGCCGGCTCGTCGACTTCGCCTCGCACTGTGCTCTATCCTTACCTGTCTGGTCTTTGTGCTTATGAGCTCCTGTATGTCCCACGGTTCGGCCGGTCTCGAGCCCACCGCCGAGGACAAGCTGCTCAAGGCCCCCGTCGCACCCGGTTATTCTTTCGCCTTTTCGACCCCGCGCTCGCAATGGCAAGCCGGCACGATGCCCCATATCTATCAGATCGACCCTGCGTGGTCGGAGCTGCCTTACGCCGGCGGCACCATCCGCCAAAATGCCTGCGGGCCCACGTGCCTCACCATGGTCTACATCTTTAAGACGGGACGCACCAATATGACCCCCGTCGATATGTGCGCGCTTTCCGAGGCGGGCAATTACGCCCCCACCGGTGCAACCGAATGGTCGTTTATGACGAGCGGCGCATGGCAGTTGGGACTTAACGGAACGGAGCTCCATAACGATCGCGACTCTATGACTCAGGCGCTGCGTTCGGGAGCGCCCGTCATCGCCGCCGTTCGGCCGGGCACCTTTACCAACGTGGGCCACTACATTGTGCTTTACGGTATTGACGACGCCGACCAGATTGGCGTCTACGACCCCAACTCGGCCAGCCGCAGCGCCCGCCGTTGGGGCGCCGTAGAGGTCCTCAATGAAGCCGAAGCCATGTGGGCCTACTACTAGTCATTGGGGATAATCATTGGGGACAGACTTAAATGAGTAGCCCCAGGCTGCCAGGAACTGCCGACACGGAAAGCGCATCCCATTTTGGAGCTCAATAGCGGGATGCACTTTCCGTTAGCGGCCCGTTTGGGAAACTACGTTCCACTTTCCGGCAACATTCCGGGATGCATTTTCCGGTTGAGGCCCTCAAGGGAAACTATGTCCCATGTTGGACGCTCATTCTGGGATGCGCTTTCCGCAGTTGATTGATGCGGGCTTTAAGGACTGTTCCAAGCTGCCAGCAGAGACGATATGAGCAGGACATAAAAACATTGAGAGCCCCTGCTGCATGAAAGACCGCGGATTAGGCCGACAATG
>NZ_JBCOIG010000012.1:58327-68840 GCF_040926405.1 Collinsella aerofaciens | reverse complement strand
CCGGTTCTCAAGGTGCACGCCCCGCGGCTCATCCGGTCCGACCGGGCCGCGCGGCAAGGAGATATATTGCCAGACCGCGAAGCTCTGTGGGACGTCAATTCCACTCTTCACAAGTCCTACACAACATATTGCTTTCTATAGGTAATAGAAAGACTGGTGCGGATCTTCCGCACGTATCAGATGATGACCCTTTGGTTCAGGAATATATAGAGATCGGTCACCTGTAAGTGTTTATCTACCCGCGCTTTTAGCAATGTAAACCGCGCTTCAGATAAAAAGAGGGAGCGCCGCGCACAACGCGACACTCCCCTAGCGATTCAAGAGAATCTATTAGGCCTCGAGAGCCTTCTTGGCGATGGTAGCCAGCTCGTTGAAGGACTCGATGTCCTCGTAAGCCATTTGAGCCAGGACCTTGCGGTCGAGCTCGATGCCGGCAACCTTCAGGCCGTGCATGAACTGAGAGTAAGAGATGTCGTTCAGGCGAGCAGCAGCGTTGATACGAGTGATCCAAAGAGAACGGATCTCGCGCTTCTTGTTGCGTCGATCACGATACTGATACTGCAGGGAGTGCTGGACCTGCTCTTTAGCATGCTTGTAAGTACGCGAAGCGGCACCGTAGTAACCCTTCGCACGGTGCATAACGGTACGGCGCTTCTTCTTGGCGGCAACAGCGCGCTTAATACGTGCCATGTTCTATCAACTCCTAGACGGTAAAACGAAAAACGGGAACGCGAACTTAGGCGAGACGCGACTTGATGACCTTGCGGTCGGCAGCGGCGATCTCGGTCTCCTGACGGAAGCCACGCTTACGCTTGGTGGACTTCTTGCTCAGGATGTGGCTCTTGAAAGCCTTGGCGCGCATAAGCTTGCCGGTACCAGTCTTGCGGAAACGCTTCTTGGTGCCGCTGTGGGACTTCATCTTAGGCATGAAATACTCCTTAATCGGTTACAGAACACTAGTTACTTGGTATCGCTTGCCGCTTTATCCTCATCGAAGGCGCCCTTAATCGGGGCGAGCAGCATAAGCATGTTACGGCCTTCCATCTTAGGCTTGGACTCGACCGTAGCGTAAGGCTTGAGATCCTCGGCGAGACGCTCGAGAACGTTAAGGCCCTGCTCCGGGTGAGCCATCTCACGGCCGCGGAACATGATGGTGATCTTAACGCGTGCGCCCTTCTTGAGGAAACGCAGAACGTGGCCCTTCTTGGTCTCGTAGTCGCCAACGTCGATCTTGGGTCGGAACTTCATTTCCTTGACCTCGACCTTGGACTGGTTCTTACGAGCAGCCTTGGCCTTCATGGCCTGCTGGTACTTGAACTTACCGTAGTCCATGACCTTGCAGACCGGCGGCTCCGCGTTGGGAGCGATCTCGACCAGGTCGAGACCCTGATCGTCGGCGACGCGCTGGGCATCGCGGATGGCGAACAGGCCGAGCTGAGAGCCATCGACGCCAATCAAACGGCACGAAGATGCAGTAATCTCGTCGTTGATGCGGGTGTCATCAGACTTAGCTATTTTCCCTACCTCCATTCATAAAAAAATAACCCGGCGCTTCTCAGCAACCAGGTCATACACATAGACTTCCTCGATTTGAGGAAGGGAATCTAAGTTGTATGACCAGTCAGCTGCTCATTGGCGCCAAAAGGTGGGAGCCCTCGGGTTCCTCTTTAGGGCATTGTGGGAACAACGCCTTGCGAATAATAACACGTACAGCGCATTATCACATTACGTACACGAAAAAGGGGGCCACAACCCCCTCAAAGCGCAGGTGCATGTATGGTGCCCGAGGCGAGACTCGAAGGGCCTTCGCTTCGCGAAGCCCCGGGCTTCGGGCGCATGGCGCCCTCACCACGCTCCGCTACAAACAGGCCACAGGCCTGTTTACTTAACGCTCCGCGCGCTCACGCGAGTTCGGCACGAAAAAGGGGGCCTTGACCCCCTTGAACGCCCACTTGCATGTATGGTGCCCGAGGCGAGACTCGAACTCGCACGTTGTTGCCAACGGTGGATTTTGAGTCCACTGCGTCTGCCAATTCCGCCACTCGGGCACGTAATGCGTGAGTTAGTTTATCACAGCTTTCTGTTGATTAGTCCGAAAATGGTACTTCGAGCATTTCGATAAGCTCAACCTTGCGCAACATCTCCCGCTTACGACATCCACGTCCGTCAACCGAGGCCTCGCCCATCTGGTTGTCATAGGGGTCCTCGCGCATGCCATCGAAAGCAGGCACAAACTCAGCCTGGAATCGATCGTTGGCCACCATACGCCACGGATCGAGATTGCCAAAGTAGTGACGACGGCGCCACTCCTCCCCCATCCTGCGTGCCGAGGAACCAAACGATACGTCGGCGTTAAGCCAACCGGTCTGGGGTGTGTAGAACTCGGCCCAGTCGTGCGGTCCCACCGAATCGGGCGCAACATATAGGCCGCTCTGCCAACGAGCAGGCACCCCCGCGATGCGGCACATGGTGATAAAAGTGAGCGCCATAACGCCGCAATCGCCGCGGAGCGAATGCGCACAGTCGTCGGCAATAGATCCCAAAAGCAGGTACGGTGGCTGATAGCGATAGTCGATATGCTGTGTCAGGTAATCATAGATAGCACGAGCGCGATCGAGCGGATCCTCGAGCCCGTCAACAACACGCTCCGTCAACTGTCGCAGGTACGGCGTAAACGCAATGTGCGGACGGTCCTCGGAAGTGTCCTCGGGCAGTGGCGTGTCCATGCACGTATGCGATGGGAGCGCGCCACCATAGATATCGCAATAGGCGGCATCGATGTGATAGCGATAGGTCACCGAGAATGAATGTTCCGTCGAAGACGTCCAAGAGGCAGTACGAGCCGAAACGTTTTCAGAGGCAACGGTACCCCCCGACGTCATATCGAGAACCTCGATATGAGACTGTTGACGACAGGCGGCGGCAACGGGTAGCCACGCGCGAACAGCCTCTCCCTCCAGAGCCCCGGGGACAGACACGGATGCCTTGAGCGTGATGACGCGCGTCAACCCGTTTTGCGACTCCATTTCCCTGAGCATCTGGTTACGCAGCGCGATGCCGTCCGTAGAATCGGGACGCAGGCCCGGAACCTCCTTGGGGTACACGCGAAGCGAATCAAGGAAGTTATCGAGAACAAACAGCTCGCCATCGATAAAGCGCCAGTCAATACGCTTGCGATTAATCAGGTCGTCAAACTGCTCTTCGGTAAACTCTGGCCACTCCTCGCGAATCATCGCAATGGCCCGATCACGCGACACCGAAAAATGAAGCGACGTCTCGAGCATGCGATACCGCTCGGCACGAACACAAGCAGCCAGCGAAGGCTCAGGGTTCTGCTCCAGAAGGCGATCGCAGGCAGCAACAGCCTGCGTCAAATACCCGGCATCCTTAAGTCGAAGAATCTCGGGCGGCAGACCAATATCGAGATGACGAAAATCATCACAACAAACATCAACAGAGCAACCAACAGGACCTTCGTCAATAACCTTCCCATCCGAAGGCAGCACATTAATAACAGCCATACCAAACTCCAAGTCATTAGAACTCTTGAAGTCCATTGTAGCGAGATAAAAAGAAAGCCCCAATAAAGGAACCCTCAACACCGATATACGGTACCTATAAAAAATGAATTCAGCCCAGTAACCCTGTGGCGAGTTAACGAAGGAGGCCCCGTTCACCCGAAGCTTTTCCCATTGCGCGACTTCTGGCAAAGCCAGGTGAGCGCAAGGGAAAAGCGTAGGGTGAACGGGGCCTCCGACGGGAAAGTTAAACCGCTACTTACGCCTTGTTGACGGAGCCAAACTCCTCCATGAGCTCCTTGGTGCGGGCAACGATGTTGTCGCGACCAGGCTTGAGGAGCTTGCGGGGGTCAAAGCCCTTGCCCTGCTGATCCTTGCCAGCCTCGATGTACTCGCGAACGCCCTTGGCGAAGACGAGCTGCAGGTCGGTGTTGACGTTGATCTTGGAGATACCCAGGGAGATGGCCTTCTTGATCTGATCCTCGGGGATGCCGGTGCCACCGTGCAGGACGAGGGGCAGGTCGCCGGTCTGAGCCTTGATCTCGCCCAGGCGCTCGAAGGAAAGGCCAGCCCAGTCAGCAGGGTACACGCCGTGGATGTTGCCGATACCGCATGCGAGGAAGTCGACGCCCAGGTCAGCAATCTGCTTGCACTCAGCAGGATCAGCGAGCTCGCCGCTGGAGGTCACGCCGTCCTCGGTGCCGCCGATGCCGCCGACCTCGGCCTCGATGGACATGCCCTTGGAGTGGGCAAGCTCAACGAGCTCCTTGGTGCGGTCGAGGTTAAGCTGGAAGGTCTCCTCGTGAGAGCCGTCATACATGATGGACGTGAAGCCGGCCTCGATGCACTTGAAGCAGTCCTCGTAAGAACCGTGATCGAGGTGAAGGGCGACGGGAACGGTAACGCCCGTGGCCTCGACGGCAGCCTTGACCATGTCGGCGCAGACCTTGAAACCGCCCATCCACTTAGCGGCACCAGCGGTGCACTGAAGGATCAGCGGAGACTTGGCCTCCTCGGCGGCCTGGAGAATAGCCAGGGTCCACTCGAGGTTGTTGGTGTTGAAGGCACCGAGACCGTACTTGCCGGCCTCGGCCTTCTTGAGCATGTCTGCTGCGTTGACGAGCATAAAAGAAACCTCCTGTAAGGTTGCTCCGATAACGCCTGAGATTTTACCACGACATACCCGAGCATAAACGTTCGTTTGTTCACGAATACCATCCGATTGGACAAATTTTGACCGTTTGCCCCACAGAATCGACCCACTGGGGAAAATAGCTTGACGATTGAGCGGTCTTCGTGGTTCGGAAGACGGCTTCGAGCCTACATCTGCATAAACGGGTTCTGCATAAGTTCGCGCGCCATCGTGGTCGAATCGCCATGGCCCGTCAAGCAAACGGTATCGGGCGGAAGCATCTTGGCAAGTTTGGAGAGCGAGCGCATGATCGCCGCCTCGTCACCGCCGGAAAGATCGGTACGACCGTGGCTGCCCGGGAAAAGCGTGTCGCCCACAAAGGCGATGTTCCCCTGCTCGGTCGCGGCGAACAGGACGATGCCGCCCGGCGTATGCCCCGGCGTCTCGATCACCTGCAGGCAGACGTCGCCCACCTCGATTGTATCGCCCTCGGCAAGCAAACGCGTCGGCTCACCCGGATCGGGTGTCTCGATACCCCACATGGCGCGCTGCTCCTCGATATTTGCGCGAGGTACCGTCACGTCCTTAGCGCACAACTCATATAGCGCGCTGTCGCCAACGACAGCTCGAACCCCGGCAACCCCGCCAACATGGTCGGCATGACCGTGCGTGCAGACAGAGCCGAGTACGCGCACCTCGGGATGCGCGGTGCGGATATGCTCCACAAGACGCTCGCCCTCCCACGCCGGATCGACGATTAAGCACTCGTCATTCGAAATCACGGCGTAGCTGTTAGTCTGAATCGGGCCGTTGACGAGCGCCTCAATCGAAGCCGCGCCTCGGGGTGTCAGGTCCAAAGTCATATCGTCCATGCGCATACCCTCCTTCTAAAATACGTTCGAGGCACCAAACGATGCCTCGAACGTAACCAATATCTATGATGCTGAGAGGCTCTCGCACCTACACACGGCGCTTGAGTTGCGCTCCGCCCTCGCCGGGCATAAGACGGCGAGCGTCGTAGACCGAATCGACACTGCTGATGGAAGCCAGCAGCGGATCCAGGCCGCTCGCATCCGAAATTTCGACCATAAAGCGCAGGGTCGCAATACCCTCGCGGTTGGTCGACGTGGCGGCAGAAAGGATATTGCCGCCTGCATCGCCAATGGCAATGGTGACGTCCTTGAGCAGACCCATGCGGTCCAGGCACTCGACCACGATCTCGACCTGGAAGAGGGTGTCGGCAGCGCCGTCCCACTCCACATCGATCATGCGCTCGGGATGTTCCATAAGACCCTTGACGTTAGGGCAGTTGGCGCGATGCACCGAAACGCCACGACCGCGCGTGATGAAGCCGACGATGTCGTCGCCCGTCACGGGGTTGCAGCAATGAGCCAGACGGACCAGCAGGCCGCTGTTGCTCTCGCCCTTGACGATAATGCCGTTACTGGCGCTCTTGCCGCGCTTTTGCGGCTTGCGGTTGGAGCCGCGAGCGGGCTGCTTCACGACCTCGGCGATAGCCTCGGCCTTGGTGAGCTGTTCCTCGGGCTTGGGGTCCAAGATTTGCTCGACCTTATTGCCCACAGCGCGCGGGGCAACCTTGCCGGCGCCGACGGCGGCAAACAGGTCCTCGAGCTGCTTGAAGTTAAACTGCTCCGCCACGGCGTTGAGCGCACGCGCGGAGCGCGGCGTGGAGATGCCATACCCGCGCTTGCGCAGGTCCTTGGCCAGCATATCGCGGCCAGCAGCAGCGTCGTCGTCCTTGGTCGCAGCGGCAAAATAGCGGCGGATCTTGGACTTAGCCGAAGGCGTCTTGACGATCTTGAGCCAATCACGCGACGGCTTGGAACTCTTGTTCGTCAGGATCTCGACACGGTCGCCCGTCTTGATCTCGTGCGTGAGCGGAGCCACCGCACCGTTGATTTTGGCGCCGACGCAATGGTTTCCCACCTCGGTGTGAACGGCATAGGCAAAGTCGAGCGGCGTGGATCCGGCACGAAGCGCCATGACCTCGCCCTTGGGCGTAAAGACGAAGATCTCCTGATCGAAGAGGTCAACCTTCAGCGAATGCAGGTATTCTTTGGCGTCGGTAATCTCATCAGACGCAGCCCAATCGAGTGAGTGCTTAAGCCAGTTAATCTGGTCGTCCAGACGCTGGGCATCATTGGTCTTAGACGCAGACGATCCGCCCGACTTCTTATATAGCCAGTGGGCGGCAATGCCGTACTCGGCCTGCTCATGCATCTCGTAGGTTCGAATCTGAATCTCGAGTGGGCGGGCCGTGGGGCCGATAACCGTCGTATGGAGCGACTGGTAGTTATTGACCTTGGGCATGGCGATATAGTCTTTAAAGCGACCGGGCATGGGGTGCCACAGCGTATGCACCGCGCCGAGCGTGGAGTAGCAATCGCGCACCGAATGCGTGATGACGCGCAGTGCCACCAGGTCGTAGATCTCGGAGAATTCCTTGCCCTTGCGCTTCATCTTTTGGTAGATGGACCAATAGTGCTTGGAACGGCCGTTGATCTGGAAGCCTTCCAGGCCAATGCGGTTGAGCTCGTCGGTGAGTGTCTTGATGGTCTCAGCCAGATAGCGCTCACGGACCTCGCGCGACTCCGCCACCATGCGCGCGATGCGCTGGTAGGCATCGGGCTCCAGGTAGAAGAAGGACAGGTCCTCGAGCTCCCATTTGATTGAGCTCATGCCCAAGCGGTCGGCCAGAGGCGCGTACACGTCCATGGTCTCGCGCGCCTTAAACAGGCGGCGGTCCTCACGCAGAGCGGCAAGTGTGCGCATGTTATGCAGACGGTCGGCGAGCTTGACGATAATGACGCGGATGTCCTTGGACATGGCGAGGAACATCTTGCGCAGCGTGAGCGCCTGCTTCTCGTCCATGCTGTCGACTTCGATATTGGTGAGCTTGGTCACGCCATCGACGAGCTCGGCCACCGTATCGCCGAACAGGCCGGAAACATCGGCGAGCGAGGTCTCGGTATCCTCGACGGTATCGTGCAGCAGCGCGGCGCACACCACATCGCAGTCCATCTTGAGATCGGCCAAAATGATGGCAACCTCGACGGGATGGTTAATGTACATCTCGCCCGAGCGGCGCTTTTGGTTGCAGTGCTTCTCGGCGGCAAAGCAGTAGGCCTGCTCAACCTTAGAAAAGTCGTCCTCATTCATATATTTGAGGCACAGGCGCTCCAGCTTGTCGTAGCTGTCCGCCATAATCTCGGGCGGCAGCTCATCGGCATGCTTATAGTGCTCCATCTCCGAAAAAGGCTGGAGGGTGGAATCATGGGCGGTACGGGCTGCGGCATCCATCGAGGTCCCCTTCCCCTAGGCCCGCGGTACGATCGGGCGGTTAACTTTGGCTAGCATATCAGAAGCGCACGAATCGAGCGCCCAACTCCGGAAAGCCGAGAACTCCATGCGCGAGCGCAAGCCCTCCAAATAGCGAATTGACCTGCTCAATTGCACGCGGCCGGGGTTTTCGGCCATCGCGATGCGACGGGTGTCGTCAAACCCCGAAATGCGACAAAAACCAAGCTCTTCGAAGATTCCCAAGCCGCTTTCCACCGAGCGCTCGTCGACCGGCGTGCGAGCATCGATGGCAAGGCACATCTGCGCGATGTCGATATCGCTCGCGCTAAAGGAATCGTCCCCGGTCTTGCCGCGGTTGGAGCGCCACATGGTCTGCAGCGCGCGATAGAGCGTGACGAGCTCGTCGCGCTCGGGCGCATAGCAGTCGAGCAGGCGCTCGTTAATACGGGCGTCACGCGACGAATAGAGTAGATGGATCACGGCGGGTTGGCCATCGCGACCGGCGCGGCCGCTCATCTGGTTAAACTCAATGCCGCCAAACGGCATGTGATAGAGCACGACATGGCGAATATCGGGAAGGTTGACGCCCTCGCCAAAGGCGGATGTCGAGACGATGCAGCTGAGGCTGCCGTCTCGAAACGCCTCCTCTACGCGATGGCGGTCGGTGCGCGTAAGGCCAGCGTTATAGAACGCGATACGGGTCGCACAGTCGGGGACGCGTTTGCGTAGTGTCTTGGCGAGCGCCACGGACTGGTCGCGCGAATTGACGTAAATGACGGTCTTCTCCCCCGTCGCCACGATCGACACCAAACGGTTCTCGCGGCTCGCAAGATCTCGGTCGTCCTCGAGCTGCAGGTTCTCGCGCACCGTCTCGTCGACCACCGTGTGAGTGATCGGAAGCGTGCGGGCAAGCTCGGCCACGACCGGAGCCGTCGCGGTGGCCGTCGCGGCCATAACGACCGGGTCGCCCAGGGCTTTGAGGATATCGGGCATGTCGAGATAGGCGCTGCGGTCGCCGCCCTTGGCAAGGCCAGCGTGGTGCGCCTCATCGATAACGACAAAACCGATGCGCCCCGAACGCGCAAAGCGGTCGCGGTGAATGGACAGGAACTCGGGCGTCGTGAGCACGATGCCGGTACGGCCCGAAGCCAAGCCGGCAAACACGTCATCGCGCGCCGCCTCCACGGTCTCGCCGGTCAACACGCCGACGCCAATGCCGAGCGCGGCCATCGTCGACGAGAGGTGATAGGCCTGGTCGGCAACGAGCGCGCGCAGCGGATAGACAAAGATGCTCGCACGCCCGCGAAGAACCGCCTCGCGCGCGGCATGCACATGGAAGATGAGCGACTTGCCGCGCCCCGTTCCCATAACGGCCAGAACACTTTGGTGATCGGCCAGGGCATCGAGCGCCTCGACCTGCGCGCGGTGCGGCTGGTTCGAGCCTATAAAGCTATGGATAAGCGAGCGCGTCAGCTCGGTATAAGAAAGCTGGGCGAGTGTCTCGCGCTTACGCGACTCCAGGCGCAGGCCGGAATCCGCCGGCTGCACGCCACGACGAAGCTCGCATGCCGGATCGTCGACGCTGGGCAGCGTGGTATCGCGGACCAGAACATCCTTGATCATGAGCTTGGGCTTCACACGCCCCTGCCAATGCTCGGCAACGGCCTCGAACACCAAGTCGACAGCACTATCGCAGTTGATGAGCTTATCGATTTGCGGCACGCGGAACATAATGGCCGGCACGCTTGCGGCGCCATCGGTCGCCACAAAGCGCATGTGCTCGCCGGTTTTGCCCACCACGGCGCGATCGCACATCGTCACGCCCTCGGCGGCCAGCAGCGGCACCTTGTTGCCCTGGCCAAACGGCTCAAGACGGGAAATCTGCTCTATAGTCTCGATATTCAGCTCGGAAAGGTCGACCGTGGCGGCAACCTCGTCGATGTCTTCAAAGTCCTCGGCGGGAATCTCCGATAGCACGGCGGAAAGGCGACGACGGAATTCATCGAGCTTGGATGCCTCGATGGTCACACCCACCGCACCGGCATGTCCGCCGCGACGAATCAGCAGGTCGGAACAGCGCTCGACGGCGTCAAACAGGTTAACTTTGCCCACCGAGCGACCAGAGCCGCGCGCGATACCGTCCTCGATCGAGAACAGCAGCGCCGGCACGTGATAGCGGTTGGTCAGACGGCTTGCCACGATGCCCTTGACGCCCTCGTGCCAGCCTTCGCCGCCCACAACGATCGCGCGCCCGCCGTCATAGGTCTCCTCGACCTTTGCCATGGCATCGCGCGTGAGCTCCGCCTCGATCTCACGGCGCTGGCGGTTGATTTCCTCGAGCTCAGCCGCCAGCGCGCTTGCTTCGATGGGATTGCGGGCAAGCAGCAGGTCGAGCGCCAGCTTGGGATCGGCCATGCGGCCGGCAGCGTTTAAGCGGGGAATGAGCGAGAATGACAGGCCATCCGCCGTAATGCTCGAAAGGTCCGCCTTGGCAAGCGCGGCAAGCGCGATATAGCCGGGGCGAGCGGTTACGCGCATCTGC
>NZ_JBCOIG010000012.1:57603-58173 GCF_040926405.1 Collinsella aerofaciens | reverse complement strand
CCACACCAGCACCGGCAAGCTCGCGCGAGGGGCCCTCGTCCTCGAGCTTGGGGTCGGTCAGGGGCACACCCTGCGGCACCTGGTCGGAGGGCTCGTGATGGTCCGTGACCACCAAATCGATCCCCAGGTCCTCCAAATAGGAAACCTCTTCCTTGGCGGCAATGCCGTTATCGACGGTCACGATCAGCTGGGGGCGAGCGAGCTCGTTAACGCGGTCGAGTGCCGCGCGCGAAAGACCGTAGCCCTCATCAAAGCGATGCGGAATAAACGGCGTGACATCGGCGCCAAACGTGCGCAGCGCCTCGGTCAACAGGCAGGTCGACGTAATACCGTCAACGTCAAAATCGCCAAAGACTGCAATGTGCTCGTGGTTGCGAATAGCACGCTCGACGCGGTCGGCAACGACCGACATGCCCGGGATAATGAGTGGATCGGCCCAGTCGCGATCGAGCGAAGGCGTCAAAAACAATTGGCCCTCTTTGATGGAGCCAATGCCGTGCGCGACCATAATGCGCGCCACCAGCCCGGGAATGCCCAGACCAGCCGAAAGCTCCTTTTCGAGCTCGGGGT
>NZ_JBCOIG010000012.1:0-57448 GCF_040926405.1 Collinsella aerofaciens | reverse complement strand
TATTATACCGTGCGGCGCGGACGCAAATCGCCGCAGCACGCCGCGGTTTCGGTAAACGATGCCGGTAATAGCCTCGAAATAATCGAGCGTTTCAGCCGCACGGACGCATACGAGCGTCTAGCATATCCATACAAACGAGTTCGCGGATAAAGGGAGTCACGGGACATATGAAGCAATGGACTGGACTGGGAAAGTTCCTCGCGGGGCATATGCAGGCCATCGTTCCGATTTGCGTGGCGCTCGGCGTGCTCTTTCCCCAGCAGATTGGCGTGCTCAAGCCCATTGTTCCCGCCCTCTTCGCCTTTATGACGTTTCAGGGTGCGCTCAGCAACACCTTCCACCAGGTAGCCGAGGTGTTCCGCCGTCCCCTGCACCTGATTTTGGCACTGCTCGTCTCGGCGGCGCTTATTCCCATCGCGGCCTATGCCATGGGATCGTTATTCTTTGGCTCCAATCCCAACCTTGTCTGCGGCATCGTGCTCGAGTACAGCGTACCCGTGGCGGTCACTGCCTTTATGTGGATTAGCATGTTCGGCGGCAACGGCCCGCTCGCGCTCACCATCATCCTGACGTCCTCGGTTATCTCCCCTATGACGATTCCGCTCACGCTCAAGCTCCTGCTGGGCGCCACCGTCTCGATCGATGTGCCGAGCATGATGCAAGACATGGCCTTTATGATCGCCATCCCCGCCGTGCTCGGCATCGTGATCAACGAGCTCACGCGCGGATGGGGGCACGAAAAACTCTCCCCCGTGCTCTCGCCCGCCTGCAAATTCATGATGATGGGCGTTATCGCCTCCAACTCCACCGCCATGAGCGAGTACGTGCTGCACATGAACGCGGTGCGCTTGGAAGTCGCCCTCTTTATTTTGGTCTTCGCCATCAGTGGCTTTGTCGTCGGTTTTCTGGTCGCCCATACGCTGCATCTGCCATATAGCGAGACGACCACCATGTGCTTTACCTGCGGCATGCGTAACATCTCTTCGGGCGCCGTCATCGCCACGCAGTACTTTCCGGGCGAAGTCGTGTTTCCCGTCATGTGCGGAACGCTGTTTCAGCAGGTACTCGCCTCGCTTATCGGGCATCTCTTTGAGCGTCTGACCGGCGAGGAGCGCGCCGCCCAGCGCAAGCGCGTCGAAGCCGGCCGCAGCGTAATGGCGAAATAGCCAGCCACAGGCGCGAGGCCGAGCCCTTGGCTATGCAAGCGCCTCCAGGCGTGCGCGCAGGCGCTCAGCATCGATATCGAGCGTCGTCTCGGCATTGACCTGGGCCAAACGATAGCCCACAAAGTAGGGCGAAACCACCCAACGTGGAAGCGCCTTGGCAATGGTCCGACCGCCCAAGTGATAGAAAAACAAGTTGTACGACTCTGCGCGACCACCATGGTGCTCGTTCAGGATATAGCGCAGGGCCACCTGAATCGCATCGGCGAAGAGGTCCGTCTCGGCTTGGTCTCTCGTGTCATCGCTGGCGGCGATTCCCTGCGGAGCCGAGACGTTGACCTCGAAGAATCCCATGATTGGCTCGGTTGAGATGTTGACCGAGATTCTCCCCTGTTGCCAGACATTGATGCCTTCAAAGTTGGCTGAGGTCAACGCCGCATAGCCGTCCTCCTGTTCCAAGCCCACAATCTGCATGTGTGGATGGACGAGGCTGCCGCCCGAAAGCGGGCCTTTGTTCTTGTACATGAGCACACTGCGGTACTGTTGGGAATCGATCATCTGCTGCCAACAGCCCAGGGCAAACCGCATCACATGATGCAGCTCATCCGGTTCATAGGTCACCAGGTCGGCGTCGTGATTGGCCGACTCGATCAATACGGTCTGACGGGTGGCCCGCAAGGTCTTGAACTTATTCTCGAGCCAGATGCAGTCACCATCGCGCTGGATGATGTTGGCGAGCCCCTCCGTGTCGCAAAAGGGGCACGCGGTGCCAGGGCGACGGTTATCGTCGGGCTTGCCGTTCGCCTGCTGAACGTCAAATACCAGCGCCACGGACTACGCCTCCAGCGGCACGATCTTGGTTCCATGGAGCTCGGAGACGCCTAGCGCCGCCGCGACCGCGTCGCGATTTGCCGTGGTAATGCCGCCGCCTGGAAGGATGGTCAAACGATCGCCCGCGTACTCAATCAAGCGGGCCAGGTTTTCGAAGTTGTCCTCGATCGACGTACCGGCAGCACCACCGTGCGTCAGAATGCGCGTAACGCCGCAATCGGCAAGTGTATCAATCGCATCGAGCTGAGCCTCGGGCGAGAGCTGGTCAAATGCCATGTGGAAGGTGATGTCAAGGGGCTCGCGCTTGCACTCCTCGGTCGCGCAGCCCGTAGCCATAACGAAGGCGCCGAGGGTGAGCTCGTCGAGCGCCCAGCCGCCGGCACAGGGCTTGCAGCAGCCAAAGACCAGGCCGTCAACGCCGGCACTCACAGCAAGGCCCAGGTCCATCTCCATCATGCGCAGCTCATCCTGGTTGTAGTGAAAGTCGCCGCCACGCGGACGGATCATGCACATCACCCGTGCATCGTGTTCGTGGGCATAGTTGGTCGTAGCGCTGATAACGCCGGCCGAGGGCGTGGTACCACCGACGGCAAGGTTATCGCACAGCTCGATGCGCCCCGCACCGGCCTCGATAGCCGCCGGCACCCGCTCAAAGTTCTCGGCACAAAACTCGTACAGCATAGATAGGCCCCCAAAGACAGCAGATGTTTTCCGACGGGCATTGTCACACATCCCCATGAAGTTGCGGTGGAATAGGGACTGTTTTGGCGTCTAGCGCCCCCATTTAGTCCCTATTTCACCGCAACTTAAAAGGGGGCGCTGACCGGGTTGGTCAGCGCCCCCTTTGTTGAATGGATTAACCGCCCAGATAGGCCTTGCGGACGTTATCGTCGTGCAGCAGCTCTTGACCGGTGCCGGTCATGGTGATCTTGCCGGTCTCGAGTACATAGCCGCGTGTAGCGATGGAAAGTGCCATCTGCGCGTTCTGCTCGACCAGAAGCACCGTGGTGCCGGCCTTGTGCAGGTCCTCGACGATCTGGAAGATCTGCTCAATCAGAATCGGCGCCAGACCCATGGAGGGCTCATCGAGCATGAGCAGCTTAGGGTTGCTCATAAGGGCGCGGCCCATAACGAGCATCTGCTGCTCGCCGCCCGAAAGGGTGCCGGCGACCTGGCGACGGCGCTCCTTTAGGCGCGGGAACTGCTCGTAGACGCGCTCGAGGCCCGGAGCCACCGTGGACTTGGGCTGCGTATAGGCACCCATTTCCAGGTTCTCCTCGACCGTCATCTGCAAAAAGGCGCGACGGCCCTCGGGAACCTGAGCCAGGCCCTTGCCCACCAGCTTGTCGGCAGGCGTATGGGTAATGTCCTCGCCCATAAACTTGATGGAGCCGGTCTTGGAACGCAGCAGGCCCGAGACGGTCTTAAGCGTCGTGGACTTGCCGGCGCCGTTGGCACCAATCAAGGCCACGATCTCGCCCTCGTTGACGTTAAAGGAGATGTCCTTGATGGCGTGGATGGCGCCGTACCAGACGTTGATGTTGTAGACGGAAAGCATCGGCTCTGCCATTTAGTTCTCCCCCTTATCCTGCTTGCCCAGATATGCCTCGATAACGGCGTCGTTGTTCTGGATCTCCTCGGCCGTACCCTTGGCAATGACCTTGCCAAAGTTGAGCACGCAGATGCCCTCGCAGATGTTCATAACGAGCGACATATCATGCTCGATAAGCATGATGGCGATGCCGAAGGTGTCACGAATCTTGACGATGTTCTCCATAAGCTCCGCGGTCTCGGACGGGTTCATGCCGGCGGCAGGCTCATCGAGCAGCAGCAGCTTGGGGTTGGTGGCAAGCGCGCGGACGATCTCCAGACGACGCTGTGCGCCGTAAGGCAGCGATCCGGCCTGCTCGTTTGCCAGATGCTCCATATCAAAGATGGACAGCAGCTCCATGGCGCGCTCGTGAGCAGCCTTCTCGTGCTTCCAATACGTCGGCAGGCGCAGCACGCCCTCAAAGCCGGAGTAACGCTCCTGGTTATGCAGGCCGACCTTGACGTTATCCTCCACCGTCATGGTGTTGAATAGGCGAATGTTCTGGAAGGTACGGGCAATACCCATGCGGTTGACCTGGTAGACCGACTTGCCCGAGGTGTCCTCGCCGTCGAGCAGGATGGTGCCATGCGTGGGCTGGTACACCTTGGTGAGCAGGTTGAAGACCGTGGTCTTGCCGGCGCCGTTGGGACCGATCAGACCGGCGATCTCGGTCTTGCCGATAGTCAGGCTAAAGTCGTCGACTGCCTTAAGGCCACCGAACTCAATGCCCAGGTGGATGCACTCGAGTGCAGGGCGCTCGCCCAGGTCACGATCGGGAACGATGGCGCCAGAAGGATACGGGACCATCTTGCCCTTCTTGAACTCAAATTTACTGGGCATCGGCTGCCACCTCCTTCTTGGAAGCAAAGCGGTCCTTAATGCGTGCGAAGAACGCCTTGAGCTGTGGGTTGTTAGTAAAGACCATGACCAGAATCAACACGATGGCGTAGATGAGCATGCGGTAATCCGAGAACTGACGGAGCAGCTCGGGGAGCACCGTGAGCAGCGCCGCGGCGATAACGGAGCCGCGCATATTGCCCAGGCCGCCGAGGACCACGAACACCAGAATGAGGATGGACGTATTGAAGTCGAACTTAGTGGCGGAAAGCTGCGAGAAGTTACCGCCGAACAGGGCTCCGGCAGCGCCGGCGAGGGCAGCGGAAACCACGAAGGCGATCATGCGGTACTGGGTGACGGAGATGCCCACAGACTCGGCAGCGATCTTGTTGTCGCGCACGGCAATAATGGCACGACCGGTACGGCTGCGAACCAGGTTGAGCACAATCACGAGCGCGACCATAACCAGGATTGCGCCGGCAAGGAAGGTCGAATAGGTCGACACGCCCGATGCGCCCTGCGCGCCCTTGATGATGGCGGTGCCGTCCTCGAGCAGGTGCAGGTCGTCGATCGTGGAGTTACCCGTGATGTTAAAGATCACATGCAGGCCGCGGGAATCGACGCCCACAATGAGGCAGGTGACGACCTCTTTGATGATCTCGCCAAAAGCCAGGGTCACGATGGCCAGATAGTCGCCGCTCAGGCGCAGGACCGGGATGCCGATCAAGAAGCCCAAGATGCCAGCGGCGATAGCGCCGACCACAATGCTGATGATCAGACGCATCGGATCGGACGGAACGGTGCTCTCCAGCGCGACGGCAGTGACGATGCCCGTATAGGCACCGACGCTCATAAAGCCCGCGTGGCCCAGCGACAAGTCGCCCGCGATGCCGACGACGAGGTTAAGGGAGATGGCCATGACGATATAGGCCGTGATGGGAACCAGCTGACCGGCGATCATGCGCGGGATCATGTGGTTGGACTGCATAAAGAACACGATGGCGAACGCCACAACGCACATGGCGTACGTGACAAAGTCGTGACGCGTCTGCTTGTCTTTAAGAAACTTCATAACGCTCACCTACACCTTCTCGGGGACGTACTTGCCCAAGAGGCCGGCAGGCTTGACGAGCAGGACGATGATCAAAACACCAAAGACGATGGAGTTGGCAAGGCTCGTGGAAATGTAAGCCTGCGCCATCGCCTCGATGATGCCGATGAGAATACCGCCGACAAAGGCACCGGGGATGGAGCCGATGCCGCCGAAAACGGCAGCGTCGAAGGCCTTGATGCCAGGCATGGCGCCCGTGGTGGGCTGCAACACCGGCGAGTAGGAGCACAGGAGCACGCCGGCGATGGCGGCAAGGGCGGAGCCGATGGCGAACGTCATCGAGATGGTGCGGTTGACGTTGATGCCCATGAGCTGAGCGGCGGCCTTGTCCTCGGACACAGCGCGCATGGCCTTGCCCATCTTGGTCTTACCTGTAAAGAACATCAGGCCGGCCATGATAACCAGGCAGGCGACGATAGTGACGAGCGAGACGGCGCTTACGTTAAACTTGGCCAAGAACTCCGGCACCGGGAAGGTGACGAGCGAAGTGAAGTTCTTGGGCGTGGCGCCCCACAGAAGCTGCGCGGCGTTCTGCAGGAAGTAAGACACGCCGATGGCCGTGATCAGAACGGCCAGCGGGCCTGCTTGGCGCAGCGGCTTATAGGCCAGACCCTCAATGAGAACACCGAGAACCGTGCAGACCACACAAGAGAGAACTACAGATGCCCAGCCCGGGAGGCCGAGATACGACGTGGCGCAGAACGAGACATAGGCACCGACCATGATGACATCGCCGTGAGCGAAGTTGAGCATCTTGGCGATACCGTAGACCATGGTGTAGCCCAACGCGATGATGGCGTAGACGCTGCCCATGGACAGGCCGTTGACCAGGTATTGGATAAAGACCGTCATGTTCCACATCCCCCTTTCGAATAGGTTTCCAGTTGATGTATGAAACAGGGACGTTACACTGTCCCTAGATACCAAGCAAGCAGGGAAGGCCAAAACCTCCCCTGCTTGGGATCAAAACCGCTCTATGTAAGGCGGCCAATTAGGCCTGTACGTACTTGCCGTCGGTGATGACGTACGCCGTGGGCTCCTTCTGGACCTGGCCCTTATCGTTCCAGGTGAGCTTGCCGGTCAGACCATCAACGGTAATCTTGAGCATAGCCTTGGACAGCTTCTCGGCGACCTCGGTCGGGTCGGCGTCGACACCAAGACCGGCCTCCTTGACGGCCTCGGCCACCGCGTGCACGCCGTCGTAGGCGTCGGCGGCAAACTGGTCGGGGGTATCGCCGTACTTATCCTTGTAAGCGTTGACGAAGTCGGCGTTCTTCTCGTCGTCGGCGGAGAACGGAGTCATGAGCAGCAGACCCTCGGCAAGAGAGGTATCGAAGCCCTCAACGCCCAGGATGCCGTCCATGCCATCGCAGCCCATCATCTTGACGTCGTAGCCCATGTCCTTGGCGTTCTTGAGCAGGACGGACGCCGGCGTGTAGTAGATCGGCGCAAAGATCATGGTGGCGCCGGCCTGCTTGGCCTTGGTCAGCTGGTTGGTAAAGCTCGTGGCGGAGTCGTCCTTAAAGGTCTCCTCGTCAACAATCTCGAGCTTGGACTCAGCGGCCTGGGCCTTAAAGGAATCTGCGATGCCCGAAGAATAGGCGTCGCCGGAGTTATAGAACAGCACGAACTTCTCGTCCGCATACTTCTGCGCCAGGAACTTGGCAGCGTTGACACCCTGGTTGGGGTCGGTGAAGCAAACCTGGAAGACGCAATCCTTGCCGTCGGTAACGTCCTCGGAGGACGCGGACGGGGTGATCATGAACGTCTTGGGGTCGTTACCACACTCTGCGGCAACGGCAACCGACGCACCCGTGGTGGTCGGGCCGACGAGGGCCTGCATGCCCCAGTCGAGCAGGGTGTTGAAGGCGTTGACGGCCTTCTCGCCATCGGCCTGGTCATCCTCGGCCTTGTTGGCAAGCGGCAGCTCCTTGGTCGAGAAATCCTTGCAGCCAAGCTCGACACCCTGGGTAACGGACTTGCCGTAGGACGCGTTGGCGCCGGTCAGCGGGCCGATGGTACCGATCTTAAACGAAGCGTCGCCCGACGCGGAACCGCTATCGCCGCCGTTGGAGGAGCAGCCAGCTAGAATGGACATCGCCCCCAGACCTGCTGCGCTCGCGATAACGCTCCTGCGATTCATAACAGGGTTCAATGACTTACCGGTGAGGCTCGACATGCGGCTCTCCTCTCAAATCTCGTCGGGTTTCGGTTACCCGACAGGCCATCCTTCGCCGTGTTCGGCGTTCGCAAAATAGTAGACGCTTTAGTTGAGAAAAGTGGCGATTATTTCGACTTTTCTTTGGATTTGTTCATTTATCCATGAATATGCGTATTTCTATCGGTTTATACAGTTTAGCCACTTTATTGTGTGAAAGTAATGTTTCCGTTCTGTTACAAGCATCCTTGCCCTGAATAAAACGGCCCCACCGGTCGCGTTATATGCACTCAGGCGGCGATGTACTTGCCGTCCTGAATCACATAGGCCGTAGCGGACTTTTCGACCTGGCCCTCGTCGTTCCACGTGAGCTCGCCTGTCAGGCCCTCGATCTTGATCTTGCGCATGGCCTTGGCAAGGTCGCCGGCG
The DNA here is from genome assembly GCF_040926405.1 of Collinsella aerofaciens. Classification (GTDB taxonomy): domain Bacteria; phylum Actinomycetota; class Coriobacteriia; order Coriobacteriales; family Coriobacteriaceae; genus Collinsella. The sequence goes on along the minus strand of NZ_JBCOIG010000012.1, from coordinate 49,328 downwards.
ATGTCGGCACCATCGGCCGTAATATCGATGCCCGCCTTGTCGATGGCCTCGGCGATGGCGTGGACGCAATCGTAGGCGTCGGCGGCAAACTGGTTAGGCGTCTCGTCGTAGGCATCCTTATAGGCCTTGACGAAGTCGGTATTCTTCTCGTCGTCGGCGGAGAACGGGGTCATGAGCATATCGTCGGCGATCTCACCCGAGACGGCGACGGCAGCACCGGTCGTGACGGGGCCGACGAGCGCCTGCATGCCCCAGTCGCACAGGGCAAACCTTATGGTGCAAACGTTGACAGTTTGTTACGGAAGTTCGTTTGTAGCGAGCATGTTTCCAATGTTTCCGCAGCGTTTCGAGGGTGCCGTTTTGTGCGACTCCTGTTGCCTAGCGAGCACGCGCCCTCGGTTCACGCTAGAATGCACTCAACCTTTAAGCGGTTAATCCATCCATAAGATGCACGAAGGAGCTATCTATGAGCGAACCCCTGCGCACCGTGAACGTCGGCCTCATCGGTCTGGGAACCGTCGGCGGCGGCGTGGCCCGTCTGATCAAGAGCCACCACGATGAGTACCTGGCCGCCTACGGCATCGACCTTAAGCTGGCCCGCGCCTGCGCGCTTGCCTGGGAGCAGGCCGAAGCCGCCGGTATTGAGCGCGAGGCCTTTACGAGCGACTGGCACGATGTCGTCACCGACCCCGCCGTCGACATCGTCGTCGAGCTCATCGGCGGCGAGCACCCCGCAACCGAGATCTTCACCACTGCCTTCGAGAACGGCAAGCATGTCGTCTCTGCCAACAAGGCCCTGCTGGGCCGTCATGTCGAGACGCTCGCCGAGAAGGCGCGCGCGTGCGGCGTGCAGATTAAGTGCGAGGCCAGCTGCGGCGGTGGCATTCCCATTGTCAGCACGCTCGAGCACGACCTGGTGGGCAACAAGATCCTGACCATCGCTGGCATTCTCAACGGCACCACCAACTACATCCTGTCGCGCATGGACGCCGAGGGCGCCGATTACGCTGACGTGCTCGCCGACGCCCAGGCAAAGGGCTATGCCGAGGCCGACCCGTCCGCCGACGTCGACGGCTTCGACGCCGCCAGCAAGACGGCAATCCTCGCTTCCATCGGCTTTGGCACCCGCGTGACCACCGACGATGTCTACCAGCAGGGTATCCGTACCATCGGCGCCGAGGACATTGCCCAGGCCCGCGAGCTCGGCTACACCATCAAGCTGCTGGGGATCGCACGCAACACCGACGCCGGCGTCGACGTCCGCGTGCATCCCACGCTCATCCCGGCAGACCATATGCTCGCCAAGGTCAACGGCGCCATGAACGCCGTCTACGTGGTGGGTGACGCCGTGGGCGAAACCATGTTCTACGGTGCCGGCGCAGGCTCCTTCCCCACCGCGAGCGCCGTCGTGGGCGATATCCTGTCGCTCTCCGAGCAGATCAGCCGCGGCGTGGCTCCGCTGCCCGAGATTGAGCCCTATGGTCACAACCTCGCCTTTAAGCCCATGGACGAGCTCCAGACCAAGTACTATGTGCGCCTGAAGGTCGCCGACCGCGTGGGTGCCCTGTCCGAGACGGTCGACATCTTTGCCAAGCACAACATCTCGATCTCGCTCATCAACCAGGTCGAGGACGGCAAGTCGGGCGCCAGCGATACTTGCTCGGTCATCTTCCTGACGCACCGCGCGCTCGAGAAGGACGTCCAGGCTGCCACCGCCGAGCTTGCCAGCGTCGACTGTGTAGCCGAGGTCGCCAACGTCCTGCGCATCGAGGACGTTGAGGCCTGGACCGAAGGCGTCATGGCCAACTAGTCCACTACTTCGAACCTCAATGAGGCCCAACGCAAAAGGCGCGCTGTCTGCATCAACCGCAGGCAGCGCGCCTTGTTCTGCTTGCAGGGGAAGCTGCGTCCCGGTATTTCAGCTCAGAACGGGGCGAAGCTTCCCTCAGGGCCTTCTTTCGGAAACTATGTCCCATTCTGGGCGCGCATTCTGGGACACGCTTTCCGCAACGGGCTTCTCGCGGAAAGCGCATCCCACTCTGGACGCCAATTCCGGGATGCATTTTCCGCGGCGGTGTCGGCTACTTGCCGTCGTCGTCCTCGGCTTCTTCTCTTGCATAGAGCTCCAGCATGCGGCGGCGGTATTCGCGCACGGCGAGCTTGGCGCGCTCCAGGCGGCGACGCTCGCGCGGGGTCAGCTCGGACGGGTCGACCTCATCACCATAGGTCTTATCGGCAAGAAGATGCGCCGCGTCCACGATGCGGGCATCGATGTGGCCGCTCGCCGCCTCGGCGGAAAGACGCTCGGCAATCGTATCGAGCGTAGGCAAGCCCTCGAATACGCGACCATGGCCATGCGAAGTCAGCAGCTCGTGCTCACGTGCGAGCAGGCTCGCCAAATCGTGATGGGCGCGCAGGATGTCGAGCGCATCGGATGGATGCTCGGCAACTTCTGCCACGGCGGCGACCGGCGCGGCGTCGACCACGCGGTAGAAGAGCTGCGCGAGCAACGGCATCAAGAACACCGTGATGGCACCGGCAGCAACCATGACCGACGCAATATCTTGCGACAGCGCGCCCGCGTTGACGGCAACGCTTGTCACGGCAACGATGATCGGCAGGGCCGTGGTGCAGTACAGGGCCACGGTAATGCGACCATACGCCGACACATCACGCGTCGCAGGACAAATGCTCATAGAAATAAGAATGGGCACGGCACGAATAATCAGCAACGCCACGATAAAGCCCACGAGCAGACCCGGGCGCGACGCCACGGCCGTCAGATCGATCTTTGCGCCCGATACGGTAAAGAACACCGGAATCAAAAAACCGTAGGCCAGGCCGTCGAGCTTGGTCTCGAGCGTATGGTTGCCCTCGGGGATGATGTAGCGCAAGACAAAGCCAGCGGCAAAAGAACCCAACACGATGTCGAGATCAAAGACGGCCGAGAACGCCACGAGCGTGACCAGGATGAGCACCGTCAGGCGCACGAAGGTCTGCGACGTGGTATCGGCGCGTTCCTCGACAAACGCAAAGAAGCGGCTGCCGACGCGCTTGGAGCGGCTCGGGACCACGGCCAGCAACACGCAGACCACCGCAAACAAGCCAAGGATTACAAGCGTTTGGATGCCGGTGCGGGCAGACAGCAGCACCGACATGGCAAGCACAGGGCCGAGCTCACCCCAGGTGCCATACGCGAGAATCGAGTCGCCCACGCGCGTGCCGGTGAGCGAGCGCTCACGCATGATGGGCACGAGCGTACCGAGCGCCGTCGAAGTGAGGGCAAGCGTCACGGCGATACCGTCGAAATGACTTACCGAGAACCACGGGGTAAAGCGCACGGCAAGCCAGGCGATACCAAACGTGACGGCCCACGTCGCCAAGCCGTAGCGCCCCTCGACGCCCGTGATGCTCTTGGGGTCGATCTCAAAGCCGGCAAGCAGGAACAAAAAGGCCAGGCCCAGCTCGGACACAAGCGAGACCTCAGCATCTACATGGATGACGCCGAGCATATGGGGTCCCAGCACCGCGCCGAGCACGAGCAAAAAGACCGTCTCGGGAACAGGTTTTCCGGGAATCGCCGAGGCGATGAAGGGACTCGCAAAGGCCACGAGTGCGATGATGGCGAGCGAAACGAATGCCATGTGATGCCTTTCTCTTGTTTGCGCTTCACTGTAGCACCCTCGCCGTCCTCAACGCGCCGCGAGCTGTCGTATCATAGTGAGGTTTACAAACATGTGGCTCAAGGCGACCGCAGGGCAGACCCCGCAAACCGACCGCTGCCGCATACCGTACCGTACGCCCAACCGATCAGGAAGGCAGGAACCAATGGTCTCTCGTATCTACGTGGAGAAGAAACCCGGGTTCGACGTCGAGGCTCAGCAGCTCAAGGGCGAGCTGACCGAAATTCTCGGCATCAAGGGCATCGAGGCCCTGAGGATCATCAACCGCTACGACGTCGAGGGCATCGACGAGGAGCTTTTCCGCTCCTGCGTGCCGACCGTCTTTAGCGAGCCCCAGGTCGATGTGACCTACGACGAACTCCCCGCAAGCGATGGCGCCGTCTTTGCCGTCGAGTTCCTGCCTGGCCAGTTTGACCAGCGCGCCGACTCCGCCAGCGAGTGCGTGCAGCTCATCAGCCAGGGTGAGCGCCCCGCCGTGCGCTCCGCCAAGGTCTATATGATCTCGGGCGCTCTGGACGAGGCCGCCATCGATGCCATCAAGCACTACGTGGTGAACCCCGTCGAGGCTCGCATCGCCTCGCTCGACCTGCCCGAGACGCTGTACATGGAGACCCCCGAGCCCCAGCCCGTCGAGGTGCTCGACGGCTTCCGCGAGCTCGACGAGGCCGGCCTTGCCGCCTTTATCGCCGATCGCGGCCTTGCCATGGACGAGGCAGACATCGCCTTCTGCCAGCAGTACTTCCGCGATGAGGACCGCGACCCCACCATCACCGAGATCCGCGTAATCGACACCTATTGGTCCGACCACTGCCGCCACACCACTTTCGGCACCGTCCTGGACGACGTGACGATCGACGACGCCGTGGTGCAGCAGGCCTTCGACCGCTACATGGAGATGCGCCATGAGCTCGGTCGCGACGCCAAGCCCGTCTGCCTCATGGACATGGGCACCATCGGCGCCAAGTACCTTAAGAAGACCGGCGTCATGACCGATGTCGATGAGTCCGAGGAGATCAACGCCTGCACCGTCAAGGTGAAGGTCGATGTCGATGGCGAGGACCAGGACTGGCTATTCCTCTTTAAGAACGAGACCCACAACCACCCGACCGAGATCGAGCCCTTCGGCGGTGCCGCCACCTGCGTGGGCGGCGCTATCCGTGACCCGCTCTCGGGCCGCAGCTATGTGTACCAGGCCATGCGCGTCACCGGCGCCGGCGACCCCACCGTCCCGGTTTCCGAGACGCTCGAGGGCAAGCTGCCGCAGCGCAAGCTCGTGACTACTGCCGCCGCCGGCTACTCCAGCTACGGTAACCAGATCGGCCTTGCCACCGGTCAGGTCAACGAGCTCTATCACCCCGGCTACGTGGCCAAGCGCATGGAGGTCGGCGCCGTCGTGGGCGCTACCCCGGCAAACCACGTGCGCCGCGAGTGCCCCGCCCCCACCGACAAGATCATCCTGCTGGGCGGCCGCACCGGCCGTGACGGCATCGGCGGTGCCACCGGCTCCTCCAAGACCCAGAACACCGAGTCCATCGAGACCTCGGGCGCCGAGGTCCAGAAGGGCAACGCCCCGGTCGAGCGCAAGCTGCAGCGCCTCTTCCGCCGCGGCGACGCCTGCCGCCTGATCAAGCGCTGCAACGACTTTGGCGCCGGCGGCGTCTCGGTCGCCGTGGGCGAGCTTGCCGACGGCCTGTATGTCGACCTGGACACCGTGACCAAGAAGTACGACGGCCTGGACGGCACCGAGCTCGCTATCTCTGAGTCCCAGGAGCGCATGGCCTGCGCCGTCGCCGACGGTGACGTCGAGGAGTTCATGGGCTACGCCGCCGAGGAGAACCTGGAGGCGACCGTTATCGCCGAGGTTACCGCCGAGCCGCGCATGCGCATGGCCTGGAACGGCGTCGCCATCGTCGACCTGTCCCGCGAGTTCCTCAACTCCAACGGCGCACCCAAGCACCAGGTCGCCCACGTGTGCGCCCGTAGCGTGTGGCAGCCCAGCTGGGCCGGCACCACGCTCGGCGAGCGCATGACCTCGCTTGTCACCGATCTTAACGTCGCCTCCAACAAGGGCCTTTCCGAGCGCTTCGACTCCACCATCGGTGCCGCGACCGTGCTCATGCCCTTTGGTGGCAAGACGCAGCTCACTCCGAGCTCTGCCATGGTCGCCAAGTTCCCCGTGGACGGCGAGACCACCACGGCGAGCGCTATGGCATGGGGCTTCAACCCCTACCTGATGGAGGCCGACCAGTTTGCGGGCGCCTACCTGTCCGTGGTCGAGTCCATCGCCAAGCTCGTTGCCGCCGGCTTTGAGCACAAGCGCGCCTACCTCTCCTTCCAAGAGTACTTCGAGCGTCTGCGCACCGAGGCCGAGCGTTGGGGCAAGCCCATGGCAGCCGTCCTGGGCGCCCTTATGGCCCAGGTCGACCTGGGTGCCGGCGCCATCGGCGGTAAGGATTCCATGAGCGGCTCGTTTGAGGACGAAGCCGGCGAGCTCAACGTTCCGCCGACCCTGATCAGCTTCGCTGTCGCCGTGGGCCGCGCGGCGCGCGCCGTCTCCCCCGAGTTCAAGGGCCTGACGCACCGCGTTGTCCGTATCGCCCCCGCCACCTATGGCGAGGACTACCGTCCCGATGCTCAGCAGCTTCTCGCCGCATTTGACGCCGTCGAGGCGCTCACCGCCACCGGCGACGCCCTGGCCGTCTCCACGCCCGGCTACGGCTGCGGCGCCGAGAGCCTCTTTAAGATGTGCGTCGGTAACCAGATCGGCATCGAGCTTGGCGATGATGTAGACGTAGAGAGCCTCTTCACCCCGCTCTACGGCAGCTTTATCGTCGAGCTCGCCGAGGATGCCGAGCTGCCCGAGGTCGCCGACGGCGTTGTCGTCGAGCCCCTGGGCACCACCGTCGAGGGCTATGTCATCGACACCGGCTCCGAGGTCATCGAGCTCTCCGAGCTCCAGGAGGCCTGGGAGAGCGGCATCGAGGGCGTCTTTGCCTACCGCAGCGCCGACGAGACCCCCGAGGTCGAGACCATCGACTTCCGTGCCAAGGACATCCACGTGTACAGCGGCGCCAAGATCGCCCGTCCGCGCGTGATCATCCCCGTGTTCCCCGGCAACAACTGTGAGTACGACAGCGCACGTGCCTTCCGCGCAGCCGGTGCCGAAGCCGACACCTTCGTGATCAACAACCTCACGCCCGAGGCCGTCGCCGAGAGCACCCACGAGCTTGCCCGCCGCATCCGTGCAAGCCAGATCGTCATGATCCCCGGCGGCTTCTCGGGCGGCGACGAGCCCGACGGCTCTGCCAAGTTCATCACGGCGTTCTTCCGCGCTCCCGAGGTCACCGAGGCAGTTCGCGACCTGCTCAAGGCCCGCGACGGCCTGATGCTAGGCATCTGCAACGGCTTCCAGGCCCTGGTCAAGCTCGGTCTGGTGCCCTATGGCGACATCGTCGACGCCACGCCCGATGCGCCCACGCTTACGTTCAACACCATCGGTCGCCATCAGAGCCGTCTGGTGCGCACCCGCATCTCGTCCAACCTGTCCCCGTGGCTGTCGCAGTGCAGCCTGGACGACCCCTACACCGTCGCCATCAGCCACGGCGAGGGCCGCTTTGTCGCCAATGACGAAGTGCTCACCCAGCTGATCGCCAACGGCCAGGTCGCCACGCAGTACGTGGGCGAGAACGGCAAGCCCAGCATGGATCTCTCCGTCAACCCCAACGGCTCCGCACTCGCCATCGAGGGCATCACGAGCCCCGACGGCCGCGTCCTGGGCAAGATGGGCCATGCCGAGCGTCGCGGCGACAACCTGTACCGCAACGTGCCCGAGCATGTCCCCGGCGATAAGTTCATGCCGATCTTTGAGAGCGGCGTGGCCTACTTCGCTTAAACCTTTCCCATCAGGTACAATCCCTTCGGGTAACAACACCCGCCACCGACACATCCGGTGGCGGGTTCTTTTTTACTTCGCGCATGTAGGAAGGACATCATGGAAAGCCGCAAGCCGTATCTCGCCACCCTGCCCGGACTCATCCTGGGCTGTCTTGTTTGCTGTGCACTCTGGGGATCGGCCTTTCCCTGCATCAAGATCGGCTACGCACTCTTTAGCATCCCAGCGCACGATAGCGCTTCGCAGCTGCTCTTTGCAGGTTTACGCTTTACGCTTGCCGGCGCCCTGGTTATCGTTGGGATGAGCGCGGCCCAACGCCGCCCCCTCATACCGCAAGCGCGCGACATCAAGCCCATCTTTGTCTTGTCGCTCTTCCAGACTATCGGGCAGTACTTCTTTTTCTATCTGGGCCTCTCGCGCGCCAGCGCCATGTCGAGCTCCATCATCGAGGCCAGCGCCAACTTCCTCGCAATCCTCTTTGCCGCCCTGGCATTTCACACCGAGAAGCTCAATACGGCCAAGGTGCTTGGCTGTGCGCTGGGCTTTGCCGGCGTCGCGCTCGTCAACCTTTCGGGCGCGGACGGCACCTTTGGCTTTACGCTCGACGGCGAGGGCTTTATCTTGGCTTCCACTGTTGCAGGCGCCCTATCGACCTGCCTGATCGGCATCTTCTCGCGCGAGCACGACGGCGTCTTGCTTGCCGGGTGGCAGTTTTTAGTCGGTGGCGTGGTCCTTACCGCCATCGGGTTTTTGATGGGCGGCACGTTGTCCCCCACCGAAATCGCCCCCGCCATCGCGCTCATCATTTATATGGCACTCATTTCCGCCGTCGCGTACTCGCTGTGGTCGCGCCTGCTTGCCGTCAACCCCGTCAGCCGCGTCTCGGTCTTTGGGTTTATGAACCCCGTCTTTGGTGTGGTGCTGAGCGCGCTGCTGCTCGGCGAGGGCGCTGGCACGAGCCCCGTTACCGTCATCGTTGCCCTGCTGTTGGTCTGCGGCGGCATCATCATCGTCAACAAACCCAAAAAAGCCTAGCGAGTTCACCTTTTTAGAGAGGATGTTCGCAAACTTTAGCTTAATGGAGCACACTGGTTCTCGTTGATTTCGTACCGAGTCGCGGCTGCAGACGCCCGTCTTGCCGCACCGCGCCTGGGCATTATGGCCGGTGGCCCCCACAAACGCAAAAAGGGGCGCACGACCATCGCAACGGTCGTGCGCCCCTTTTTCTAGCGAACCTTGATGCCGGATTTCTTTTTGGCATCCTTGATGCGATAGAGCTCCGCATCGGCAGCGCGCAGAAGCTCTTGCCACGTGTTGATCCCATCGCCGTAGCGCGCGTAGCCGATAGACATTCGAAGCGAGTAGGGTGTCTCGGCGCGCGAGAGCTCGTTATTGATCGCCGAACACAGGCGGATAATGTCGTGCTCCGTCACCCCCTTCTGCAGTACGACGAACTCATCACCGCCATAGCGCGCAATAAAGCCGCCGGACGGCGAACAGACGTCCTTGAGTACTGCGGAAACAACCTGAAGAGCATGGTCGCCCTCCACATGTCCATACTGATCGTTAATCTGCTTAAAGCCGTCGGCGTCCATCATGAGCAGATACACATCTTCGGCCTGATCCACATTTGAGAAGAGCGACAGCATATAGGTCTCAAAACGGTTGCGATTGTTGAGGCCAGTCAACGGGTCGGTCGAGATGAGCTGCTCCTGGCAGATGATATAGAGCAGCAACATGCTAATCATTATGCCGACACAAAGGCCAGGCACCGAGTATACGATCTGAAAGGTACCGCCCACCAGGGCCGGAATGGCGAAAAATGCCAAGGTTCGATAGACAGCCTTCGTCTGCAGGCTCTCGACCCTGCGAGATTGCACAAACGCATGCAGGGACGTATGTATAACGTAACAGTAGCTGACAATGGGCTGGATCATATAGGCAAAGCCGCGACGATACACGCCCTGCGAATCGATATAGAACAGGGCGTGCGTCCAGTAACTGGTAAAAGCCAGCACGACCACCAGAGCCGTAGGCAACGTTACAAGCACCACCCTATAGCGCGAGGTCACAAGGTGAGAGCCTTGCATCGTCTCGGAATAGATAAACCAAATGAGACACGCGATGGCGAAGAGCGAAAACGAAACCGCGTTGGAAATCCAGTTGGCTGCAATGCCCAACGTGCCGTCCGCACCATCCGAAAGCGTCCAGATCATATCGAAGAAAATGTAGGCAGCAGACGTGTAGCCCAGCATGCTAAACAAAAGCTGCTGGGTGCTCGAGAACAGGGAGCGACGGCTTCGTACGGCAAGCCCGATAAGAACAATCATGCATAGCAGGAATATCTCAATCTTGAGTGCCTTAACCACTAGACGCCCTCCCTTCAATATCCAAGTGGTCAGAATCGCCCGATTCGTGTCTGGGCAATAAACGCCCCTTTCTCCGCAGGGGTAAGGGGAATAATAGCAGAGCGCCCGAACGTCACTGCAAGACAGCTCTCGTTCGGGCGCTCAAACGGCGCGAGTTGCACGCCGGAATCATTGATGGGTATCGATTGCTACTCGCCATCGATGTCGGTCGCGACAGCCTCTTCGATGGCCTCGACACCGGCAGGCGACAGGTCTTCCTTGCCCTGGCAGAACTTCTTATCGACCCAGCCGGTCAGAATCGGGGCCATGATTGCCGTGATGATGACGGCAGTGGCGATCTGCGCATACGCGGTGGGCGCAAGCTCGGCATAGCGCGGAGCGACCTCGGCGAGGGCGACCGGCGTGGTCATGGCCGTGCCGGCAATGGTGGAACATGCCACAGCCGCCTTACCATTGCCGCCACACAGGCGCTCGAAGGCAAAGGTAATGGGACCGACGATAAAGAGTGTGATGAGGCCCAGCAGGATGCCCGAAATGCCACCGGCGATGAAGCTCGAAAGGCTCATGGACGCACCGAGCTGAAAACCAATTACAGCGATCGCGGGATTGGCGCCGGGAACCAACAGGTTCTTGATAAACGGGAACAAGTTGCCCAGGACCATGCCGATAACAAGCGGCAGGATGGATCCGATGATGGTGCCGACGGGGATGTTGGCGAGACCCGAAACACCAAGGATGATCATCGTGACGGCGGGGCCGGCCGTAAAGAACAGGATACCGACAGCGCCCTGCTCGGACTCGTCGCCGAACTCGCCCATGATACCCGTGTAGAGCGCCATGTTGCAAAACGTAATGCCGCCGATGATTGAGACCGAGCTCAGGCCCAAAAGGTTGTCGTTAAAGAAATACGCAACGCCCAGGCCCAGCGCGGCTGCCACCACAAGCTTAGGAATCAGCACGACGATGCCGGTCTTGATGGCACCCGGTGTGGACTTAAAGCTGATGCCGGCGCCCACAAACAGCAAGATCGCGGCAACGATGGTGTTGGAGCCGCCGCGGCAGGCTGCCGTAAAGAAGCCGCCGATCTCAAAGACCTGTGGGCAGAAGGTATTGAGCAAAAGGCCGACGATCATCGGGTAGATCATGATGTCACCCGGGGTGCGCGGTACCTTGAATTTCTTTTGCTCGTTGGCGGTCGCTCCCTGTGCCATGAAACCCCCTTTTCCGCTGACGCAGAACAAAAGCCCACGTCACGCTTTGCTACAGTAAAGTTTGACCATGGTACCAGAAGAAGCAGACCGCCTCGGTGGGAAATTGGATTCGTTGGCCGGAATGAAAACGCGTCCTGCTCTTATACGAGGCTCAAAACGATATAGAGCACGATGCCCGAAACACAGCACCATAGCATCGACTTTGTCTTGATTGCCACCGCCACGACGCCGGCAGCCGCAATCCAGGGAATCAAGCCCTGCCACAAGCCGGCGTCAAAAGCGCCAGGGCTTATCAAATCGTTAGCAACCAGTGCCGCGAAGGCGGCGGGCGGGATATAACCCAAGGCCTCGGTAACGCGGGGCGACAGCGTTCTCCCGCGCAAAGCAAACGCCGGGGCAATGCGGAAAAATGCGATAGCCGCCCATGACGACAGCCACAGGACCAAAAACTCATTAACGGGCATCGCAAGCGCCCCTTCCTTCGGCGAGAGCATCGCACGCAAGCGCCGCGACAACGCCGACGAGCACGCTTACCGGCACGGCGATATTCGTCCACCCCAAGAGCTTGCATATGGCGACGGACACCGCAGCCAAAACGGCAGCTACGATATTGCCGCGCGACAGTCGCTGCGAAAAGAGCAGGCAGATAAAGAGCGATGTGCAGACAAAACCCGCAATAGCGGTGGGAACATCGACAACGGCGCCGACGATGGCGCCCATCGTACACGAAACGCCCCATGTTGCGATGAGGATCACGTTGAGCACAAAGGACTCGCGCGGGCCCCAATCCTCCCCTTCAACCAACTTGGCAAGCGAGATGCCATATGCCTCCTCGGTAAGTGTCGCGGCAACAGCCAGCGTCTGACGCTTCGAGGCACCCCTCAGATGCGGTGCGATCGATGCCGAGTAAAGCGCAAAACGCGAGGAGATGGCGGCAACGCTCGCGACGATCGATGCTGCAGGCACACCCGCCAGCCACAGGTTGCAGATCATAAACTGGCCGCTGCCCGTCACAAACGTACTGCTTAGAGCAAAGACCATCCAGGGCTCCATTCCCGTCTGCCCCATGATCATTCCGCACGGCGCGCCTATTGCAACATAGGTAAGCATCACCGGCCAGACGGTTCTAACGATTTTGAGCACCATACGTTTCTCATCCTGACAAGGTCTCCGAGCCGCATGTAGCGACACGGCAGAATCATCATCCGGCAGCAACCGAGTTCACCTACAATTGCCACCGGATCGAAAGACACAACTTTTTAGGAAGTCATTATGACAGCTATCGATCGAGACCGGGCGCGCGCGGCCTTCAAAAGCTACACCGATGCCTACGACGCCACCAACCCACGCATCGCGCTCAAAATCGAGCATACGTACCACGTGGCCGAGGCATGCGATGCCGTAGCGCGCGAGCAGGGCTGGTCGTCAGAAGATATTGACCTGGCATGGCTTTGCGGCCTGCTACACGATATGGGCCGCTTTGAGCAGCTGAGACGCTGGGACACCTTTAAGGACGCCGAGAGCATGAGCCATGCGGCGCTGGGCATCGAGGTCCTCTTTGGCGAGAATCCCGCCGATGCACCCGCCGTAACGAGCATCCGCGACTTTATCGATGACCCGGCAGAAGATGAGCTCATCCGAGCGAGCATTGCCTATCACAGCGATTTCCGTCTACCCGCGCAGCTCGACGTGCGCACGCGAAGCTTCTGCGATATCGTGCGCGATGGTGACAAGATCGACATTATGCGCACCATCGCCGACAGCACCGTCGACACCATCCTCAAGGTGGACGAGAAGACGTTTCTCGGCAGCCGTTTCTCGTCGCCGATACTTGCCGCCTTTGACGAGCACCGCTGCGTCGCACGCGATGAACGCAACGAGCCCGCCGACTTCTTGGTGGGACTCATCTGCTTTATGTTTGAGCTCGTCTATCCAGCAAGCCGCGCGCTGGCGCGCGAACAGGGCGATATCCACCGCCTGCTCGACGCGCCCTTTGGCATCACGCGGCCCTTTACCGACCCCGCCACGCAGGCAACCTGGAGCCGCCTAAAGGACGAGATGCGCGACTGGCTGGCGCGCGCCTAGCGCTCAAGCTGGGCCAGCAGCTCCTCGACGACCTCGACGGCATCCCCAACAACCTCGTACTGGGCAGCACCAAAAATGGGGGCATCCGGGTCCTCGTTGATGGCGATAATGCACTCCGCCCCACCGATGCCGGCAAGATGCTGGATGGCGCCCGAAACACCGATACTCACGAGAAGCTTGGGCGAAACCGATACGCCGGTCTGGCCAATCTGATGGCGATACTCCAACCAGCCGGCCTCCACGACAGGTCGCGTGCAACCAAGCTCGGCTCCCAGGGCCTCGGCAAGCCTTCGCATCAGTGGCAGGTTTTTCTTGGAACCAATGCCGCGACCCACCACGACCAGGCGCTCGGCATCGGCGATCGAAGCCTGCTGCCCCCACTCCTCGGCGGGAATCGAAATCTCGACACGAGCCCTGGCGTCTTCCGCAAGCATCACCTGGGTGATCGTGCCGGAACGGCCGTAGTCGAAGTCGGGAGCCTTAAAGATACCGGGGCGCACCGTTGCCATCTGGGGACGATGATTGGGGCAGACAATGGTGGCCATCAGGTTGCCGCCAAACGCCGGACGCGTCTGTTGCAGCAGTCCCGTCTCCGTATCCATCGAAAGTACGGTGCAGTCAGCCGTAAGGCCCGTCTGCAAACGCACGGCAACGCCGGGTGCCAGTTCGCGGCCAAAAGCGGTCGCACCGTATAGGATGGCCTCGGGTTTGCGTTCGGCTACCAAATCGCAGATCAAGCTGGCGTAGACCTCCGCATCGTTTTGGCGCAGGCGCTCGTCGCGACAGGCCAGGACTTCGTCGGCGCCCGCGCAAACCAGATGCTCCAGGTCACCGAGAGAACCCTCGGGGCCCATGCCGGCCAGTGCCACCAGACGGCAGCCACGAGCATCGGCAAGCTCGCGGCCCTTGCCCATAAGCTCATAGGCAACGGGAGTCACCGTATCGTGCTCGTCGGTCTGCACGAATACCCAAATGTCTCGATACGCATCGAGGTCAACCGCGCCGGCGGTCTCGTCACGCTCGATCGAGATAGCGTTGACAGGGCAGGCGTCGACGCACCCACCGCATAGGATGCAGCCGTCGGTTACGCGGGCGCATCGGCTGGGTCATTCGCCTTCCACTACGATGCCGCCCGAGGCACAGGCGCGAACGCAGCGACCGCAGCCGACACAGGCTTCGCTATCGATAATCAGTCCGCTCATCTATGCCATCCCCTCGATAATCTTGGCAAGTTTTACCGCCTGCTCGGACGCCGTTCCCTCAACGGCCTCGCACGTTTGGTCACGGTCGGGCACAAACGAGCGCACGACCTGTGTCGGCGACCCGGCAAGACCGCAACGCGCGGGGTCGGCGTTCACGTCGGCGGCACTGACCACGCGCACGTCCGCCTCCTCCGCCGCGCGAATACCGGCAATACTCGGCATACGCAACTGGCCAATCTCCTTGGCAGTCGTCATCGCGCACGGCATCTCAAGATACACCGTCTCCTCGCCGGCATCGCATCCGTGAATGAGCGCCAGCGAGCCACAGGTCGTAAAGCCCGCGCTCTGCACGCAACTCACGTCGGTCACGCAGGGAATCTCAAAGGCACCGGCAAGCTCGGGACCAATCTGGGCCGTATCGCCATCCACCGCCATCTTGCCGCAGATGAGCAGGTCGAAGTCCTCGTCGAGCGCCTCGATGCCGCATTTGAGAGCATAGGTGGTCGCCAGGGTATCGGCACCTGCAAAGGCGCGATCGGTCAGCAGCAGCGCGTCGTCGGCGCCTCGGGCGATGCAGTCGCGCAGCAGCGACTCGGTCGCGGGGATGCCCATCGACACCACCGTCACGCGCACATCCATGCCAAAGCCGATAAAGTCGTCCTTCAGCGCCAGCGCGCATTCCAAAGCGCTCGCATCAAAGGGATTAATGACCGCCTGCTTGCCATCGCGCACGATGGTATTGGTCTTGGGGTCCATCTTGACCTCGGTGCTGCCCGGCACGGCCTTGACGCACACCACCATATGGAAATCGCTCATCTTCACGCGCCCCCTTTCTGGACGAGCTCATCCAAGAGCTTCTCCGAAAACAGGTTGCCGCGACCCAGCTGCCCGTCGGGATCGAGCTGGAGCTTGAGCCGCGCCGACTCGACCATGGCCTCGTGACCGTACATCGTCTCTAAGAAGCCCGCCTTGATCTTGCCGACGCCGTGCTCGGCAGAAACGGCACCGCCCATAGCCGTTACCTCCGCAGCCCACTGGGCAAACAGCTCGCCACCGCGACGGTAGTCCTGCGCATCGCGCGGCAGGATGTTCACATGCAGATGGTTGTTACCGATGTGCCCCCAGGCAGCAGATTCAAGCCCGCTTTCGGCCAGTGTGCGGCGATAGAGGGCCACGACATCGGCAAGGCGTGCATTGGGCACCGACATGTCCGAACCCAGTTTGGTGATGGTGGGATCCGTGCGGCGACGCTCGTCGATAAGCATGTTGACGCTCTCGGGGACCGCATGGCGGAAGAACCGCTGGCACTCGCGATCAACCTCGGTGCGCGCGACCCATGTCGCATCGTCGCGGCCACCCGCAAACTCGAGCACCCATCCCAGGTGGTACAGTTCCTCGGTCGCCTGGGCCTCGTCATCGCAGTCGAGCTCCACGTAGACACAGACCTTGGCCTCTTTGTCGAGCGCCGGCAGCGAGGCAAACGCCGTCGACTGCTCGCGCTGGCGACGTAGAATATCCAGGGCGCCAGCGTCGAAGTACTCGATGGCAGCCGCATGGGACAGGACGGGACGCATGGAATCGGTAAAGGACACGGCCTTGTCTTCGCTATTGAAAAAGCAGCTCACACCCCAAACGACCGCAGGCGCCGCCTGCAGGGCAATCTCGAGCTCGGTGATAACGCCGAGCGTGCCGCAAGCACCGATAAAGAGGTCGATGGCGTCCATTTCGTCCGCAACGAAATAGCCTGAGGCATTTTTTGTCTTGGGCATGGTATAGCCGGGAAGATCGAGCTCGAGCGTACGGCCCACTGCCGTCACGAGCGACAGGTGGCGGCCCTGGGCAAAAGCCTCGCCGCGCTGAAGCTCAAGCAAATCGCCATCAGCCAGCGCGACGTGGAGTCCCGTGATATGTGGGCGCATGGGACCGTAGGCGTAGCTGCGGGCACCAGAGGCGTTACATGCCGCCATGCCGCCCAGACAGGCAGATGCCTCGGTGGGATCGGTGGGAAAGAACTGCTCGGGGGCCTCTTGGAACTCCTCGTAGGCCTCAAGCGATGCCTGGTCCCAACCAGCAGTCGGCAGCACCTTCTTGCTCAGCTGCTTGCGCAGCTCCGAGAGCACAACGCCCGGCTCCACGCGCAGCAGAAATTGGCCTTGTTCATCGCGGCGAAGGCCCAAGTAGCGATTCATACGGGAAGTATTGAGGATATGCCCGCCGTGGGGCACGGCACCGGCGGCAAGGCCGGTTCGGGCGCCCTGAACCGTTACCGGGACACGCTCGGCATGGAGCTTTTCCAAAATGGCACGGACCTCGTCTTCCGTTGTCGGAAACGAGATGCTCGAGGCCTCGCCCGATGCGCGAGACTCATCGCGACCATACTCTTCGAACTCGTCGGTGAAGGGTTTGATGGTTGCAGACACGCGAACTCCCCCTTTAGCTAACTACAGTGTTTGCAGGGAGATGTTACCGCATCGTTTCGTCGACGTGTTCGAGACCGTCTCCATAATTGGCGATTTTTACGTTCGTGCAATTCGGCGAGCGGCTTGATTTCCTCGGCAGACGATGCTTTTGACACATATGGCCCCGCCGTCGCCGACCGCGCGATTGTCGCTTGAAAAAAGTTGGAGTATTTTTTGCCGCCTTTTACCTGCGGAGACACCAATCCGTCAAGCATTTGGTCAGCAATTGGTCAAGTAGTGGCTGATACCGTCGGCATCGACAGCCAAAACCGACAGAAGTTTTGGCCCCAGAAGCAGGGAGGTTCCCATGGCATATTACTGGCCCCAGTACGGCATCGTCATCGAAGTCGACGACGATCCCCATCTCCTGCCTTTCGACGAAGAGGCATTCCCCGATACGACGGTCTACCACGTTACCACCGATGTGATCTGCGACCCCGAGTCGTTCTCGGCGCTCGCCCACCGCATCGCGCATATCCACGACATCGAGCTCCCTCCCGACTTCGACGAGCTTGTCTACTCACGCCGCCTGATGCTTCACATGCTCTTTGGAGCGAACCCGTCCACCTTTGCGCGCATCTATACCGCCAAGGATGCCGCATGAGCGCGAAGAAGCCACCCCACTTTGCAGGCCTGGGTCGTCACAAGAAGCTCATCCTTGCCTGTTTGGCCATCGTCTGTGCCCTTGTCGCCGTAGGACTATACGCTTGGCAGTCGCAGCCCGTACCCGAGGCGGGCGCTTCGGTTACGACGGCCGAGGGCAAAACGCGTCAGGAAATCCAAGATGAGCTCGACGCCATCGTCCGCGACAACATGATGACGATTTCGGTCGCACCGGTCGCTCAGCTGCAGGAGGACGGCAAGCTGCGCGTCAACGTGCAAAACGTCCAAGACAATAAATTTCCCCAGCGATTCCGCGTCATCCAAAACGACGAGACCATGTACGAATCCGGTGTGGTCGAGACCGGCAAGACAATCGAAACGTGCCCCGCCGGCGACATCAAAGAAGGCGAGGCGTACATCGAGATCCAGGCACTCGATGCCAAGACCCTCGACAGCCACGGCAATCCGACACGTGTCAAGGTGCGGGTTGAGCAAGCCGAGAACTAGCTTTTCCGGCCGACGCGGCACCGCACGCAATTCACCAGCATTCGTCCAATCATCGCGGGGACGGCCCGCGGCGAATAGAAAGGAACGACCATGGACATCACCAGGAACATGAACGGAGCCAGAGCGCTCGTCGTGGGCGCAGGGCTCGCGCTCGCGCTCGCAATGGGCGCCGCCCCGACGCCAGCTATGGCAGCCGGGCGCGTTGGAACCACGAAAGTAATGGTCAGGACCGAGATCGACAACGTTGAGTTCAAAGTTCCGACGGTTATTCCCTTCGTCGCCAAGGCCGACGGCACGCTTCAGGGCCCCTCAGAAGACGCGACCACCATCGACAATCATTCGGCCTACGGCATCCATGTCACCAACATGAAGATCGACGCCATGAACACCTGGACCATTGCTGCCGACGCCAAAGCCGGAACCGCACAGAACTCCATCGACTTTAAGGTTGGCCCCGACGGCGCGCTCCAGAACGCCAGCGCCGCAATGCAGGGGACGGGCCTCGATCTTTCCAAGAATGCAGCCTTCGACATGGGCTACCAGGGCATTGCCGGCGGCAAGGACAAAATTAAGCTCAAGACAAGCGGAAACGTCGCCCGCGTCACGCGCGACATCTTCCGCGTAACCGGCGAAGGCGATCAGGTTGCAACGATCACCTGGACGGTCGAGCCCGGTGCGCACACGGCATAAGGCTGTCGCCCTGGCCGCCGCCGTCAGCATCCTAGCGTTTGGGCCAGCCATGGCCTTTGCCCAGCAAGAACAGGCGCAGGCCGCCACGCAAGTGACGGTCGACCTCTCGGAGCTCGACCGCGGCGACCGCGAGGAACCGTTGGCGCAGACAGGCGACAGACGATGGCTCTTGGCAGCAGGCGCCACAGCAGCAGGCGCGGGGACCGCCGGCCTCGGTCTGCACATCAAACGCAGCCAGAAACAAAACACGGACAGGCCGCACTAAATTAGCTAAGGAGACCCCATGGCATCAAAGAACCTTTTGCCCGTCGTCGCACTCTGCGGCGCGCTCGCAACCGGAACGCCCGTCGCCGCTTGGGCGACTCCCGTCATGGCAGACTCCTTACCAGCAGCTCTAAGCTCCGCACCAAATCCGTCGAGCGCCATTGCGTGTAAGCGTTTTTCGATCGCACAAGCCGCAATCTCAACCTCGGGATGCCTTCGTCGTAATACGGACGGCTCGATAGTCGTGGATATCAAGCGTTCGAACAAGGCAAACGGCTCCCAGGCGGGGTGCGCCGTCTGCACGTGGCGCTCGGTTGTGCTCGATGCGGATGGCGATCCATGCAATTTAGAGCTGCGCATCGACATCGCTTCGGTCGATGACTCGGCGAACGGAGCGAAGGTCGCCTTCGACGGTACGTTTTTTGAGAAAGGAGGCGGTATATGTCTGGGCTGCGCCGCCGCGAATGCAGATGATGCGCAGCCCACCCTCTCATTCACGGCATCGTTGCGGCTGACCAAAGCCGGTACCGATGCCATCGCGGCGGGAGAAGCGTCCCTGCTGTTCTACGCCGTCAGCACCAAAGACACAGACGCTCATTTCGAGAAGCCAGCCGGATCACTCAGCCTTACACGAGGGATAGAGGCAGGCCCTATTGAAATCGATGCCCACGCGCAAAGCAGGCAACGCATTCTTGCCGACCCGGCGCTTCTCGAAATGGAGTGGAACGGATCCGGAGCCATCGGAATTCTTCCTTCCGCGCTTGACGCCAAGACGCTCCCCTCAAACGACGAACCCATCAACGCAACCATACAAGAAGAGAGCGCGGACAAAGAAGCAGGTGCGGGCGACACGCCGTCGCCGACAAACAGCGTCCCAGCTTCTTTCGAAGCACCGAATGGGCCCGCTGCCGATCCAAACGATCCCGAGTTCGCGGACAGTCTGGGGCTTGCTGATCCTCAAGAGATCGATGAAGGTAACTGCTGCGTGCTTGCCGCGCTCGACCACACGGAGGTCATCGACGCTGCGAACATCGAAGTTGCCGCCGCCAATCAGCCCGTCCGCAAGTCGGCTATCATCGCATTTCCTGAATCCATCGAAGTCGTCTTTTTGCCATCGGGCGAGGTCGTGGCCCCAACACTGCTCACCTTGTTGGGCGCCAAGAATACTCGAAACGAAATTAAAAAGGTCACGGTTGTCGACCCTGCAACCACCGCCAAGCTGCGTCTATACGCCGTTGCTCCAGACGGAGGCAAGACCTTGGAATTCGATGGTGACACACTCCTAGCTTGGCGACGTCTGGACATTATGCAAGACGTCTCGTATCAGATCGAACTCGAAGGGTTTGATCGTGCCCGCGATGCCAATATCATCGCCGCGGCTATTGAATCCCCGCAGCGGCTTATGACACTGCGCTTTGAATACTATCCCTATGTCCCGACAACCACCTGAGGCTTAAATGCTGCACATCATTCCTAACACCACTTATATAACGTATTAGATGAGTCGCGATGTGCCTCGCATTTCGTTCTGCTACGATTGCCACGTTGGCATCAATACAGGAGGGCTCATGCCGGGCTTGGGAACAATCATCAACGTTGTGCTTTTAGTTGCGGGCGGTCTTTTGGGATTAGCGGGCGGCCGCTTCATCACACCGCGCATCCAAGACACGCTCATGAAAGCATCGGGGCTGTGCGTCCTGTTTATCGGCCTTGGCGGCACCATGCAAAAGATGCTCCTTATCGATGGGAAGGCGCTAGCGACCACCGGCACCACCATGCTCATCGTCTCATTTGCGCTCGGTTCGCTCATCGGCGAGGCCGTCAACTTGGAAGCCGCCATCGAGAACCTTGGCGAATGGCTCAAGCGAAAAACCGGCAGCGAGGGTGACAACGAGTTCACCAACGCCTTTGTCTCGACATCGCTCACGGTGTGCATCGGCGCCATGGCCATCGTGGGCTCGATTCAGGACGGTCTGCTCGGTGACTGGTCAACGCTTGCCTTGAAAGGCGCATTGGACTGCATCATCGTCTGCACCATGACGGCGTCGCTTGGCCGCGGCTGCATTTTCTCCGCCCTGCCCGTCGCCGTGTTCCAGGGGACGATCACGTTGTTTGCCGGCGCGCTCTCCCCCATCATGACCACGGCAGCCCTCGACAGCCTTTCGCTCGTAGGCTCCATGCTCATCTTCTGCGTCGGCGTCAACCTCATCCGTCCTCAGACCTTCCGCACGGCCAATATGCTCCCCTCCGTCGTCATCGCCGTCATCTACGCCCTCCTGTTCTAAATCTATCAACGCAGCGGTATCTCGAACATCTGTTTGATGCTGTGCTATGATATGAGGTCACCGTAGCTGCGTTAGGAGAGGAGAAGCGGTGGCCGACCAGGACATCAAGATGCTCATCGAGCGCATTATGGCCGAGGCCCGGACCCATCAGTCCACCCGCTTCTCAAACGAAATCTACGCAGACGAGCCGATTCTCAAAACCGGCCGACAGATGCAGAATTTCCTCCCCGACCAGTACCGTAAAATGCGCGAGATATCGCGTTGGCAGGATGACCCCAAGGGCGGTGCGGGCCGCTGGCTTTCGGAAGCCGAGCTTTTTTACCGCCAGGGCCTGCTGATGGCCGACTTTGAGGACGACTGTCCCTACAACGGCACCTTTAAGTCGTACTTTCCCACCTACAACGCCATGAGCGACCGACAGCTGCGCGGCTACTTTACCTGGCGCGCCCAAGTGCGCCGCGGGACCGTCGAGGAAACGTCTACGTCCTTTGCCTTTCTGTATCTCTATGAGCTGATTTGCGGCATCGGCGTAGATAATCCGCTCGATGGTTTTAACAAGATCAAGGCCTTTTGGGATGCCTACCGCGCCTTTGAGCCCGGCATCGACCGGTTTGCACGCGTGTGGTTGCAGGACTACGCCGTGTTCCACGGGCTCGACCCCAAGCTGCTTCGTGATTCTAAAACCGTCATGTTCGATAACGCCCTTATCGAGCTGCGGCGCGCGGCACGAGACCTTGTACCGGCACCGGCACCGTCCGACCAGACCCCCAAACGTCGCAAAACCTCCGAGCCCACGCTCCCCCTTCCGCCCGATGAGGTGCGCGAGGAGCGACTCATGGCCGCCATCAACGCCCTCTCCACGTACAACCTAAGTAACTCGCGGCTCGACCGCAGCCACCACCGCGATCTGCGCCACGTGGCATGCGCCGTGTATGTCCGCATGTCGCGCTACTATGACACGCACCGAAAGACCGGCATCGTAGCGAGCTTGTTTGGGGAGGAGACGGCCATGCCCTACACCATGTTTGCCTCGGCCGTATTCTTTGCGCCCGAGCGCCACGAGGACTGCGAATACCGCCTGGATCCCATCCATATCTACCGTTGCCAAAACGGCTTTTGGGAATGTATGCGTATCCATGGTAGTAGGCAAAAGAGCAGCAAGCTCGGTGAAATGATGCGCGCCTGCGACCAACGCCTGCGCCTGGCGCTGGACCCCGCCCATCCCCTTAAGGAAGAAAAGGTCCCCAAATATCTGGCCAAGATTATCGATGACGAGATTGTGGCATGGCTTTCGTGGGACGCCGCACACCAGCCCGTCAAGATCGATATCGACCTGACTCAGCTGGGGCACATTCGGAGCGCCGCTGCGCAAACGCGCGAAGCACTTTTAATCGACGAAGAGCGCGAGGACGATGTGCCCACAGAGGTCGATACGGCGGAATCCGAGCAACCGGAAGCCAAGCCTGCGACCGACGTGATGGCCGAGCCGATCGCGGCGCCTACGGAGCGCAACAAAGCCGACGAGCCAACCATTTCCACCGAACAGTTTGGCGTCGTGGCACCGCTCCTCGCACCGACGCCAGCGGTCGTATCGACTGCACCCGCTGGCACCGCAACCGAACTCGCGCCCGCCGCAGATGCCTTCCTTCGCGCGCTGCTCGAGCAAAACGCAGCGCAAGCGACATTGGCGGTAGTGCAATCGGAGCAGAGCGAGGACATGCTCGTCGACAGCATCAACGAGGCGCTCTTTGACCTGGTGGGCGACACCGTTATTGAATTTGGCTCAGCAGGACCGCAAATTATTGAGGACTACGAAGCAGACGTGAGAGGATACCTAGACCATGAGTGATACCGCATCCGCAGCACCCCGCGTGCCCAAGCGCGTCGCCGCCGTCATTCTCAACTCGCTCAAGGGCGGCGTTGTCCCGCGCATCGGCCTTCCCTATATCACCGTGGGGCGAGAGGTCGAGATCCGTGCTCTGCTCACCGACCTGAGCCTCATCGCCGATGGCGGCGCAAGCTTCCGTTTCCTAGTCGGTCGCTACGGCGCCGGCAAGAGCTTTTTGCTCCAGACCATCCGAACGCATGCCATGGGCGAGGGCTTTGTGGTCGCCGATGCCGACCTTTCCCCTGAGCGCCGCCTACAGGGCGGCCAGGGCCAGGGCCTCGCTACCTATCGCGAGCTCATCCGCAACATATCGACCAAGACGCGCCCCGAGGGCGGCGCGCTCAACCTTATCCTGGATCGCTGGGTCGCCTCGTGTGCCGACGCCGACGAGACTGCCGTTAATGCCCAACTCGCTCCACTCGAAGAGATGGTCCACGGCTTCGACTTCGTCCGCATGCTCCGCCGCTACCGCACGGCAGTATCCGAGGGCGACGAAGAAGCTATGAGTCGGGTGACCAAATGGATTCGCGGCGAATACCGCACCAAGAGCGAAGCGCGAGCCGAGCTAGGCTCCTCGACCATCATCAGCGATGACGACTGGTACGACTACGTTAAGCTCATTGCGCGCTTTTTGGTCTGCAGCGGCTACAAGGGCATGCTGGTGCTCATCGACGAGCTCGTGAATCTGTACAAGATTCCCAACGCGATCACGCGCCAATATAACTACGAGAAGATCCTGACCATGTACAACGACACGCTCCAGGGCAAAGCGCAGTACCTGGGCATGATCATGGGCGGCACGCCAACCTCCATCGAAGACCGCCGCCGCGGCGTCTTTTCCTACGAGGCCCTTCGGAGCCGTCTCGCTCAGGGCCGTTTTGCGCGCGATGACCTCAAAGACATGCTCGCGCCCATCATCCGCCTGCAGCCGCTCACCTACGAGGAGCTGCTGGTGCTCATCGAAAAGCTCATGCAGATCCATGCCGGCTACTTTGGCTGGACGCCCACGCTTACCGAGAACGACTTGGTGGACTTCCTCAAGATTGAGTTTGGCCGCGTGGGAGCCGATACGCACTTGACGCCGCGTGAGGTCATCCGTGACTTTATCGAGCTGCTCGATATCCTGTGTCAAAACCCCGATGCCAACGTGGCCGAGTTGCTGCAAAGCGTCGGCGGCGACGCGTTGGCACCGGCAGCCGCAACAGGCGACACCGGCACCGCAGACGGCGACCGCAACTTCGCCGAATTCACCATCTAGCCTGCCAAAAAGGGACAGGTTTATTTTGGTAGGTTTTATCTGGGCAAACGCCGATGTTGCAAGATATCGAGCCGTTGCCCGTTGCGTTGATCGACCCGTTGATGAGAGGAGGTCCCATGAACGCTTTTGACCGATATGCCCCGTTTATCCAGGATTTCATTTACTCCCACGATTGGGAGAGTCTGCGCTCCATCCAGGTTGCGGCGGCAGATGCCATCTTCAACACGCAAGACAATGTGCTCCTGACGGCATCCACGGCATCAGGCAAAACTGAGGCGGCCTTCTTTCCCATCCTGACCGAGTTTTGGGAGAACCCGCCCGCGAGCGTGGGCGCCCTCTATATTGGCCCCCTCAAGGCACTCATCAACGACCAGTTCGTTCGTCTCAACGATCTGTGCGAAGAGGCCGATATCCCCGTCTGGCACTGGCACGGCGATGTCTCGCAGTCGCACAAGGCAAAGCTCATCAAAAAGCCGAGCGGTATCCTACAGATTACGCCCGAATCACTCGAGGCACTCCTGATCCACAAGCACATGGCAATCCCGCGTATGTTCTGCGACCTGCGCTATGTGGTCATCGACGAGGTCCACTCGCTCATGCGCGGTGACCGCGGCGGGCAGACGCTCTGCCTTATCGAGCGTCTCTCACGCATGGCAGGCGTGCAGCCCCGTCGCATTGGCCTTTCGGCCACCATCGG
This sequence comes from Collinsella aerofaciens, assembly GCF_040926405.1. GTDB lineage: Bacteria > Actinomycetota > Coriobacteriia > Coriobacteriales > Coriobacteriaceae > Collinsella. The sequence goes on along the minus strand of NZ_JBCOIG010000012.1, from coordinate 24,235 downwards.
CGACCCCGAACGCACGGGTGCCTTTCTCTCACAGGGAACGGGACGCGACTGCGTTATCCCCCGTTTTGAGGAACCGCGCCGCGTGTGGCGCATCTCCATGGAGCACTTCTACAACTCGGGTCCCCAGGCACAGCAGCGAGGATTCGAGAGCACAGGTCCGCAGGAAGCTGAGGTGCTCGCATGCGAGCGCATTGAGACGGCACCACCCGCGGCACTGCCCGTCAGCACCCAAGGCATGCGCCCTAGCGGGCAACTCCCACAGGAGGAACGCCGCCAACGTCGCGAGCAGGCACGGGGCAAGGCTGCCCCCAAGGACAGTCGCACTTCCTCAGCCCCCGAGGGCGAAGTCGACATCCCGCAGGCAACCGAACAGGCACTGCTCAACCCCACCGACACCGCACCCGACAACGCCGACCCCGGCATGAGCTACATCTTTGAACATACCCGCGGCCGCAAGTGCCTGGTCTTTGCCAACTCGCGCGAGGAGGCAGAGGCCGTATGCTCCATGCTGCGCAGCTACTGCGAAAGCCGGCACGAGCCCGACCGCTTCCTTATCCATCATGGCAACCTCTCGGCATCGCTACGCGAGACCGCCGAGGAGCTCATGCGCGACGAGGAACAGGCACAGACAACCGTCACCACCTCCACGCTGGAGCTCGGCATTGACATCGGTCGCCTGGAGCGCGCGTTCCAGATCGATGCACCGTTTACCGTCAGCTCCTTTTTGCAGCGCATGGGGCGCACGGGACGCCGCGATCTTCCGCCCGAGATGTGGTTTGTCATGCGCGAGGAAGAGCCCGAGCCGCGCACGATGATGCCCGAGACCATTCCGTGGAAGCTCCTGCAGGGCATCGCGCTCGTACAACTCTATCGCGAGGAGAAGTGGGTCGAGCCGCCCGAGCTCGATCGACTCCCCTACAGTCTGCTCTATCACCAGACCATGTCGACGCTTGCCAGCACCGGAGAGCTCACGCCGGCCGAACTTGCCCAACGCGTGCTCACGCTCAGTTATTTCCACCGCGTCTCAGCCGATGACTATCGCGTACTGCTGCGCCACCTCATCAAGATCGACCACATCCAGGTCACCGAGGGCGGCGGGCTGATCGTGGGCCTCGCGGGCGAGCGCATCATTAACAACTTTAAGTTCTACGCTGTGTTCCAGGAAAACGAGGAGTTTACCGTTCGCAGTGAATCGGCCGAGCTGGGCACGATTGTCAACCCGCCACCGCCCGGTGAGCGCATCGCCATCGCCGGACATTGCTGGATTGTCGAAGAAGTGGACTGGAAGCGTCACACCGTCTTTGCCACGCAGGTCAAGGGCCGTGTGCCGGCCTACTTTGGCGACTGCCCCGGTGACATCAACACACATGTACTCGAGCGCATGCGCCAAGCGCTCACTGAGCACGCAGCATATCCGTACCTTATGGGTAACGCACGGGCTCGCTTGGCGCAGGCTCGTCATACCGCCGAGATTTCGGGCGCGGGAACTAAGCCGCTCATCAACCTGGGTGGCGACACCTGGGTGCTCTTCCCCTGGTTGGGCAGCTACGCCTTTTTGGCGCTCGAGCGCATGCTCAAGATTAAATGCGCCGCGGAGCTTGGCCTTCGCGGACTCGATCCGTCGCGCCCGTACTTTATGCAGTTTAAGATGAAGGCCGACGAGGAGACGTTCTTTGAGGTGCTCGCCGCCGAGGCCGAGAAGGACTTCGATCCCATCGAGCTCGTCTATCCCGGCGAGGTGCCTTACTTTGATCGTTACGATGAGTTCGTTCCCGAAGAGCTCGTGCGCAAGGGCTTTGCCGAAGGCGTGCTCGACATCGAGGGTATGAAGCAGCGCGTCCTCAGCTGGCGCGACCACGCCTAAGACCAGTCTTTTTGGGACGGGGAGATTTACTTGTCGTGAAGGACGGTGCCGAGGAACTCAGCGTCGAAGGGCACGGCTTCGGCAAAGGCGTAGTCGCCGTCGCTGGCGATGAGCAGGTAGTTCTCCTCGCCGCCGAACTCCATATCGCCACATGGGACCACCCAGGCGTGGGCGAACACCTCGAGCGCCGTGGCGGCGCAATCGCGCAGGAACGTCACGTCGCTCCCCTCGTTCGCGCTCACGATATTGGCAACGTAGATACCCCCAGGGTTCAGGCTGCCTCGCACCAAACGCAACGCCTCAACCGTCGCCAGCTCGCGTACGGGCTCGGCACCGCCAAAGCAATCACTCACGACCACATCGTAGCGACGATGGCCCACGCTCGTCACACCCAGATACGAGCGAGCCTCAGCGGTAATCACCCGCAAGCGGTCGCCCACCGCGCGCTCCAGCTCGTCCAGGTAGAACCAGCGGCGCGCCAGGCGCGTAATCTCTCCGTCATACTCGATGACGTCCATGCGCAAGCCCGCGTGTGACATCAGGGCGAACTTAGGATAAGCAAACCCGCCGCCGCCCAGCATAAGCATGCGGTCGATACCATGCCCGCAAGCATCACGCATTGCGTCCTCGGCCTCAAACACATCGTCAAATGCGCGATAGTACGCAAAGACCGGCTCCGCCCAACGCTCGCCAACGTAGCTTGCGCTTTGGTAGACGCCGCCTTGCACCAAGACGCGAATCTCATCGTCGCTCTCATTGTGCACGCGTTTCACACGCGCCAACCCATTGCGGGTTCGCGCAACCTGCAGACAGGCAGCACGAACAGCGACAGCAGCCGCACCAAGCGCCGCGGCTCCCAGAGCAACGCCGGCAACGACGCCGGCAGAAACACTCGGCTTGTTCATCTAGAGCTCCTTTTGCAGATAAAGGCCATGGTCATAAAATCCAAGATGGCGATAGTACTCGCGTGTGCCAATCGCGCTAATCACGTTGATGCGCGCATAGCCCGCGTCCCGAGCAATATGGCACGCACGCTCCACCAGCGACCGTCCCAATCCATGGTGCTGGGCCGCCTGGCCTTGATCCCCCACGCGCGCCGCCATGCCATACACGTGTACCTCGCGAATCATCGCCTCGTCCGGCATCGTCGGCAACTCGTCCGCATGTGCGGCAACAAAAGCGCGATCGGGCAGCGACAACCGCAAAAAGCCCGCGATCTTGCCCTGCGGCGTCACCCACTGCAAAAAGCGCTCGCGCGTCACCGGCGTCTCGTACGCCACTTCTTCGTCAAGGGTCAACTCGTCCAGGTCGGCACCCGCCGTGCTGATCTCGCGATAGCGAATCTCACGCACCGTCGCACCATCACCCCGAGCAGCCAGGCGGTTCTCAACGAGCTGGCGCAGGTTGGGCTTCTTGTTGCCCACCATGATGTCGTCGGAGCTAAAGTCGCGGATCATGCGACTGATGCGGCAGAACGCCGGTGTCACCACGATGTCGTCGGCCAGCACATCGAGCAGCTCTTCCTCGGTATAGGGACGCCACTCGCCGCGCTCATAGCAACCCACCAGACGCGAGCCCTCGATGAGCGCACACGGGTAGACCTTGACCTCGTCGGGCATAAAGGCCCCCTCGGTCATAAAGCACTCGTAGTCACGCTTGTCCCCCTCGGGCGTGGCGCCCAGCAAGTTGAGCATAAAATGCGCGTGGATCTTAAAGCCAAACAGGCGTGCAAGCGAAAACGCCCGCTCAATCTGCGCCACCGAAATGCGACGCTCGTTGATATCGAGCAGGTGCTGGTCGAGGCTCTGGATGCCCATCTGGATCTTGGTGCAGCCCAGGCGGCGGATGAGCGTGAGGGCCTGTGGCGTCACGGCATCGGGACGCGTCTCGATAACGAGGCCCACCACGCGATGCTTCGCCGTCTCGTTGATGCGCTGCTGACGTTCAAGCTCCTCCATCGTGGCCGTCTGCCACTCGGCGACCTGGCCCCACGGCGTACCGGGACCGTACAGACGACGCATCGCGCGGTTATAGCCACCCACGGCAGCATCCACACGCCCTTGCTCGTCGGCAACGCCGGTAGCGAGCTCGGCCTCGTCGGTCGCAATACCGGCAGCCCGATAGCGCTCGCGGCGCTCCGCTACCACCGGCGGCAGCGCATCGGCGGGCGCGTCATCGAGCAGGCGCCCCGCCTCGGCACGGCTGATGCCCGGACGCGCCAACATGGGATTAGCCGCCACACCAGCCACGGCATCGTCATTGAGCGCACGGAAGAGCTCCGACATAAACCATGCCTGATACCCTTGCGGATAGTCGCTCCAGGTACCGCCAAGCACAATGAGCTCGATCTTATCGGTCGCATGCCCCATTTGAGAAAGCGCCGTCAAACGGGCACTCACCTGCAGATACGGGTCGAAGCAGTTTTGCTCCGCACGGGCGCACGCCGGCTCGGCATGCAGATAGCTTTTAGGCATGCGCAGATCGTTGGGGCAAAACAGGCAATCGCCCGAGCACGGCCAGGGCTTGGTGATGACGGTAATGGTCGCCACGCCCGAGGCCGTGCGACGAGGCTTCATACGCAGCACCTGCAGCAGTCGACGTTCCAGCTCGGCATCGACATTCCACCCAGCCCAACGAGCCGGCTCCTCACGTTTTACCCGCTGGTAAAACGGCAGCAGACGGCGCTTGGCCAAATCGCGTTTGTCGGCACCCTCACGGCGCGCCTCGGCATGTATCAGTTTGACGAGCGCTTTGTCGTCCACGTTCTCGCCATGACGCAGGGCCTCGAGTATGTTCAAGATAATCTGTTCCATGCCCCCATTGTAAAGGCAAAGGCGCCGGAGCCGTTCTCGGCTTCGGTGCCTTCATCAAACAGCGCGTCTATATCTTCGCCTAGGCTTTCGTCTGCCTCACTACTCCGAATCAAACGACATGTCGCCCGAACCGACCTCAAAACGATACGTAGCAGACTTATCCCCGTTATCGAATTCAAGATTCAAAATGGTCTCGCCATCGTAGCCAAGCGGAAGGAAATCGCTCTCGAAGTCGCCGCTGCCCAAGGTGAGGCTCGCCTTAAAGCCCGTAGAGTTCGGAACCGTCATCTCCACATCGCCCGAGCCCACACTCACGTCCATCGACTTCGCGGGGGCCTGATAGAGCTCGAACGTCACATCGCCCGAACCGACCTCAGCGCTGAGCGCATCAGTCACGCTGCCCGTAAACTCTACATCTCCCGCACCCAGGAAAAGGTCGAAACCATCACAGATGACACCGACAATCTGCAGATCACCCGAGCCCACGTGCGCGTTGACTCCCTTCAGATGTTCGGCAACACGGCGCGGCAGCTCGACCGTAACCGAGCGGTCAATTGCCTTACCGTCATCACTTCCAAACTGGGAAACCTTGAGCGTCGAGTCCTCGACGGATGCGATGTTTTGCGTCGCGGCCTTGGAGGCATCCATACCCTTGGCAACGCGCCCCCGCTCGATAACGCGAGCCTTGTTGCCATCAACAACCTTGACGTCCACCGAAGCCGCATTGATATCGAAATCGAGGTAGCGGAACTCATCGGCATCAAAAGTCATGCTCGAAAGTTGCTGAGGCCGAGCGGAATAGCTGCCGTCGTCCAAGAGATCGTCATCGTCAAACATATCGCCAAAATCAGACAAATGGCCAGATAGAATACCGGTCGTACGCACCATATCGGAATGAGCCAATAGCCGCGAAGTGCCAAAGACAAGTCCGATGATGAGCGCAAACGCTCCTATGCCAATGCCCAAGCGCACCTTGGATTCATGCGAAAGCTTCATCATTCACCACCCTCTTTGGCAATCGGCTCAGCGGTAGTCGCGGTAGCCACGTCAGTATCAACCGGAGCGGAAACATTCTGAGCCCTAGCGACCGCCGGTGCCGGACCAACCTGAATATCCCCGCGCGCCCAATCACCATCGAGCGCACGCGCTACCCAGTGATAGATGGGAATCGTAAAGAAGATCAGCGCGGCAAAGGGGCCGGCACCAAACAGGAACATCAGCAAAAAGAACAGCAGCCAGCATACGGCCCAATACGGGAACGACTGGAACGGGCCCTTCACCGGAGTCGAGCCAACCGCGGTGCCACTCGTCGCCTGCGCCGTAGCGGCATTGGCGGCCTGCGCACTCCAGCTTGCCGCTTGCGCCGCCTTGGCCGCAGCATCACTCGCCTGCGTTGCCGCCTCGGTAGCGCGCGCCGCCGCCTCATGGGTGCGTGCGCGCTCTGCCGCCTCGGCCTCGCGCTGACGAGCGCGGTCCTCGTTCTCAAACTCGATATCGTCCTCAATCTCATCGCTCGGATTGAGCAGCTCGTCCAGACTCACACCATAGAGCTTGGCGAGCGAGATCAGGTTCTCGGTATCGGGCGAGCTCTCCGCACGCTCCCATTTACTGACCGCCTGGCGCGACAGCCCCAGCTTTCGCGCCAGCCCTTCTTGGCTAAAGCCCTTGCTGCGGCGAAGGTCGGCGAGCCGCTGCGCAGTTTCTACATTCATGGTTCCTCCTTTGTGATGCCAGCCGTGCCGCCGGACCGTTTTTGTTCTTAAGGCGCCTTGCACAGTTAAAAATCTATCCGCCACCGCCAAAAGCATGCCACCTATTCTAGTGAGATTTTTGACAACCGGCGGTTGCGGGCACATATGAGCTGCGGAAATGTGTCCAAACAAAGCAATGACCCACGGCTCGGTTGTCCCCGTTGCGGCGTTAACGGTAGTATGGTCGTACTGTTTATTCCGCACCGCCAACGGAGGGAGTTCCGCGCCGTGAACCGCGATTTCGCCTCATCGCTCATCCAGCTCAACAATACGTTCTATCGCGAGCACTCCGCTTCCTTTTCCGATACGCGCCAGGCCCCGTGGCCCGGCTGGGTGCGCACCATGGATATCGCGCTCGAACAGCTCGACGTCGCCACGATCGAGCATCCCGTCCGCGTCTTCGATCTTGCCTGCGGCAATATGCGATTCGAGAACTTTGCCGCCGGCGGCGCACTTGCCGCCAAGGGCGTCGACGGCGCAAACCCCTCGGCAGATGCCAGCTGCCCGTTTGAGTTCTATGGTGTTGACTCGTGTCAGGATTTGGCTATCGATGCGCACGGTCACGCCCTGCGCATTCCCAACCTGCACTTCCAGGAACTCGACGTGCTCGACGCCCTCATGAAGCTCAACCCCGCCGAGACGCCCAACGTGCTTTTCGACGCCCCGCTCGCCGATATCTCGGTCTGCTTTGGCTTTATGCACCACGTGCCGTCGTGCGAGTACCGCGTACGCGTGCTCGACGCCCTGGTGCGGCAAACGCGCCCAGGCGGCATCATCGCCATCAGCTTTTGGGAGTTTATGAACGACGAGCGCATGGCGCGCAAGGCCGTTCGAGCCGAAGCCCGCGCCGAGCTCACCCCGCCGTTTGAGGGTTACGATTCCGTGCAGTTTGAAGCCGGCGACCACCTCATTGGCTGGCAAAACGACCGCCACGCCTACCGCTATTGTCATCACTTTGACGATCAGCAGATCACCGACCTGGTGCGCGGCGTGCGTACGTTCTACAAGAGCGGCGAGGTCCCCGTGCGCGAGCTTGAGCGTTTCCATGCTGACGGTCGTAGCGGCGAGCTCAACCGCTATGTGATTCTCAAGCGTCTGTAGGCACCGACGACTCGCCGCCGAGCCGCACCGCATCTTTCGGGCAAACTATGCCCACCTTTTTTCAACCCATTGACGGAACGCGCAGTTATGCGTTCCATACTTATGACCAAGGAGCCTCATGGGAGCCGTCCACGTTCGCACGCCTAAGAACTTTGTGCTCGAGGAGCGCTTGGAGCGCTACGCCGATGCGATTGAGACGAACCCCGAGGCATATGCCGGGGATTGGCGCGAGGCCTGCGCGCCAGTTGGCAGCAAGCCCTTCGAACACCTTCACCTGGATCTTGGCTGTGGCAAGGGAACGTACCTGGTAGAGCGCGCCACCCGCGAGCCGAACACGCTCTTTGTCGGTATGGACCAGGAGCCCATCTGCATCGCCTATGCCGCACAGAAAATCTGCGAGCAGGAACTGACCAACGCACTCGTCCTGCCCCGAGGCGCCACATCGCTGCCGCAGCTGTTTGCCGCAGGCGAGCTCGATGCCATCACCGTTAACTTTCCCACGCCGCAGCCCAAGGCCAAGTACGCCAAAAAACGACTCGTCCATGTCGACCATCTGATGCTCTATCGCCCGCTCTTTTCAGCCGGCGCCACCGTCACGCTGCGAACCGACAGCAAGCCATTGCGCGACTACGCCCTGGGGCAGTTTGCCGCGGCCGGCTACGGCACGCTTTGGGTTAGTGACGACGTCCGCCGCGACCATCCCGAGCATCCCGAGACCGAGTACGAGTGCCGCACGCGCGAGATGGGTGCTGTCGCCTACGGCATTTGTGCCACACCCGGCGAGAAGCCTACCGAAGAGCAACTCGCAGCAGGCCGAGCGCAGGAGCAAAGCCTTGCCTGCTACCTGCCCGATAACCTCGATGAGCTTACCTATGTGCCCCTCGGCATGGAAGAGGCCGTCGAGAACTTTAAAAACCGCGCCCGCAAGGGCAAGAAGCGTCTGCCGCAAGAGTCCTAGGGGCTTCTGATGGTCGCGACGTCGGCAAACAAGCGCGAATAGGCGCCGGCGAACGACCCTCAAGCCTAAGTGAGTAGACTTTTTTGCAATAGCCAAGCACAACCCGCGTAGCGAAAAATAAAACCGCAGGTAGAGCCCTTGTGCAAAAGCCATGTGCTCGCGACATCGCAAAAAGTCTACTCACTTAGCTGGCAACCGCACCAAACGGCCGGGCAGAACGCCCATTTCCTGCATTTTCTCGCGCGCTGGCACCCCGCGCCGCTGCTACGCCATAATAGTTGGCGGACAAACGGCGAGAGAAAGCAACCACATGGCACAGACCACGACAGATACTTCCGCCAGCACCGTTTCTGGCGCCGGCGCCGCCAGCTCGTTCTCGGGCGGCACGGGAACCGAAGCCGAATTCGGCTCGCTCGGCGCGCTCTCCCCCACCTGGTGGGAGCCCGAGGATGGTAGCGAGCCCGAACCATGGCTCACGCCCGATCAGGCCTTCGAACGCTTCTTTGAATGGACAAGCGACCGCGGTATTGAGCTGTGGGACCACCAGGAAGAGGCCCTCATGGATCTAGCCGCCGGTGACCATGTCATTTTGGGAACACCGACCGGATCGGGCAAGTCGCTTGTCGCGCTAGGCATGCTCTTTATGGGCATGGCACAGGGCAAGCGCTGTTATTACACGGCCCCCATCAAGGCTCTGGTCAGCGAAAAGTTTTTCGACCTTGTGCAGGTGCTCGGCCGCGATAACGTCGGCATGATCACCGGCGACACGCATATCAACACCAAGGCGCCCGTCATCTGCTGCACGGCAGAAATCCTTGCCAACGATGCACTGCGCGAGGGCGAGGGCGCCGACGTGGGCTGCGTCGCCATGGACGAGTTCCACTATTTTGCCGACCCCGACCGCGGCTGGGCCTGGCAGGTGCCACTGCTCACCCTGCCTCACACGCAATTCATGCTCATGAGCGCCACGCTCGGCGATGTCACTGCCATCGCCGCCTCACTCGAGGAACACACCGGCGCTACCTGCGACCTGGTCGTCGATGCCCCACGCCCCGTGCCGCTGAGCTACGACTACGTGACGACCTCCCTCGAGGGCACCGTCGAGCTCGCGATGCGCGGCGGAGAGGCCCCGCTCTATATCGTGCACTTTAGCCAGGATGCCGCCCTTGCGACGGCACAGTCGCTCGCCAACTTTGGCATTGCCAGCAAGGAGCAGCGCGAGGCCATCAAGGAGGCGGCCAAGGGCACGAGCTTCTCGACGGCCTTCGGCAAGATCCTCAAGCGTTTGCTTGGCTGCGGCGTCGGCGTGCACCACGCCGGTATGCTGCCGCGCTATCGCCTACTGGTCGAACGCCTGGCGCAGCAGGGCCTACTGCCCGTCATTTGCGGCACCGACACACTCGGCGTCGGTATCAACGTGCCCATCCACACCGTGGTGCTCACCGCGCTCACCAAGTTCGATGGCTACAAGATGCGTCGCCTGCGCGCCCGCGAGTTCCATCAGATTGCCGGTCGCGCCGGCCGCTCGGGCTTCGATACCGAGGGCATGGTCATCGCCGAGGCACCCGAGCACGAGATCGAGAATGCCAAGCTTATGGCCAAAGCGGGCGACGACCCCAAAAAGCTCCGTAAGATTAAAAAGAAGAAGGCCCCCGAGGGCTTTGTCACCTGGAACAAGCAGACCTTTGAGCGCCTGATCGAGACGCAGCCCGAAACGCTCAAGCCGCGCCTTCGCATCACACACTCCATGGTGATTAGCGTGGTCGAGCAGGGCGGCGATGCCCGTGCCCGCGTACACGACCTCATCGAGACAAGCCTGCAGACCCCCGAGGAAAAGACCAAGCTCGAGGTTCGCGCCGACGAAATCTTCGCCACGCTCATCGACTCCGGCGTCGTCGTGCGCACCGAGGTGCCGCCCGCGCCCGACGCCCCGACTGACGCCGCGCCGGACATCGACTATGCACTGACGGTCGATCTGCCCGAGGACTTTGCGCTCGACCAGCCGCTCTCGCCGTTCTTGCTTGCCGCATTGGAGCTGCTCGATCCCGAGAGCGAGACCTATACCATGGACCTGATCTCGATGGTCGAGGCAACGCTCGAGGATCCCAAGCAGGTGCTGCGCGCACAGGAGCGCGCCGCACGCGATCGCGCTATGGCCGAGATGAAGGCCGACGGCATTGAATATGAGGAGCGTCTGGAGCGCATTCAAGACGTCACGCACGAAAAGCCGCTCGAGGATTTGCTCGACGCCGCTTTTGACAAGTACTGCCAGGAGGTACCCTGGGCAAACGACTACCAGCTCTCTCCCAAGAGCGTCCTGCGCGATATGCTGGAGAGCGCGAGCGACTTTAAGGGCTATATCCAAAAGCTCGGCATCGCCCGCTCCGAGGGCATTTTGCTACGCTACCTGGCAGAGGCTTACCGTTCGCTTGACCGCACCGTACCCATTGAGAAGCGCGACGAGCGCCTGCGCGACATTATCTCGTGGCTGGGCTTTGTGGTGCGCTCGGTGGACTCGAGCCTGGTGGACGAGTGGGAGAACGCCGGCAATCCGGCTGCCCTCGACGCCGCGCCGCCGCAGGGCATCGACGAGGTCGTGGCGGACCGCCGCGGCTGCACGCTGCTGGTGCGTAATGCGCTCTTCCGCCGCGTAACCCTTGCCGCTCGCGAGCACGTTCGCGACCTGGGCGAACTCGACGACGACTGGGGCATGAGCGAGATCCGCTGGCAAAAGGCGCTCGATGCCTACCACGAACAGCACGAGGAGATCCTCACCGACGGAGATGCCCGCAGTGCCGCGATGTTTTCCATCGATGAGTCCGATGAGAAGACCGCGCACGTGTGGCACGTGCATCAGATCTTTGCCGACGAGGAAGGCGACCACGACTTTGGCATCATGGGCGATGTCGATCTGGACGCCACGCAAGACGGCGGCGAGGTCATCTTCAAAAACTACCGCGTCGGTTTTATCGAGGACCTGCTCGAGGACTAACCGAACATACTGGAACGAAACGAAGCGGGGCCGTTGGCAATATCGCCAGCGGCCCCGCTTTTGCACTAAACGCTATGCCTTACTCGGCATCCTCGACCTCATACGAATCCGCCTCGGCTGGTTCATCACCTGTCTCCGGCGCAGCCTCACGTGCCTCGTCAAAGGCAGCCTTCATGGTCTTGTTGCCCCACGTGAGCTTTCGAATGGTGAGTTCATCGGCTTTGTTGTGGGCCAGACGCAGATTCTCGGTACTGCGACGCAGGTCGTCCTTGGTCTTCTCGAGCTGCTTAATGGCGGCATCGATCTCCTTAATCGCCGACTCGAACTGCTTACTCGCCAGGTTGTAGTTGCGCGAGAAGCCGTCCTTGAACTTCTCCATCTTGGCTTCGAAGTTCGTAACATCGATATTCTGCTGTTTGTACTCCGCCAGCTCCTGCTTATAGCGCAGCGAACCCATGGCGGCGTTGCGCAGCAGCGTGATCATGGGAATGAAGAATTGCGGGCGGATCACGTACATCTTCTCATAGCGGTAACTCACGTCGACAATACCCGCGTTATAGAGCTCGCTCTCGGGCTCCAGCAGGGTGCAGAGCACTGCATACTCACAGCCCTTCTGTCGGCGATCGTGGTCGAGCTTCTTAAAGAAGTCCTCGTTCTTGTGCTTGGTCGCGGTCTCGTCGTTCTCGTTTTTCATCTCGAACATGATCGAGATGATCTCGTTGCCGCTCGCGTCGCACTCGCGGAAGATAAAGTCGCCCTTGGTACCCTCGGACGCATCGTTATCTTTCTCGAAGTACGCGTTAGGAAACGCCGTCATGCGCAGACGGTTAAACTCGGTCTCGCAGTGCTGCTCGAGCGACTCGCCCACCATCTTGGTGGACAGGCGGACCTTCATGTCCTTAAGGCGCTCAATCTCTTCATCCTTGTAGCGGATCAGCTCATCGCTCGCACGCTTGGCTTGAGCAAGCTCGAGCTCATGTGCCGCCTTTGCCTGTTCCTCGCGCGAATCGCGCACTGCCAGCTCACTCGTCAGTTTCGCACGTGCCTCGTCGCGCTCTCGCTCCGCCGCGGCGACTGCCTCCGACAGGTTCATTTTTGCCATCAGCTCCTGCTCGCGCAGCTGGGCACGCAGACCCTCAGCCTCTTGCTCAGATTGTACCTTTGCGGCGGAAAACTTCTCCTGTACCGTCGCGCGGTAGTCAGCAAGTGCACGTTCGGCCTCGCTGCGAGCGGCATCGAGATCACGCTGCGACTCTGCCGCGGCAGCGGCAAGCGCCATCTCCTGAGCCTTGTCCGCTGCGGCAAGCCTGGCCTGCAGCTCGGCAATCTGGGCATCACGTGCAGCTAAATCGTTTTGAGCAGCGTTGCGCGCCGCCGACTCGGCAAGCTTGGCTTCGTCATCTTTGCGCCCCAGCTGCGCACGCAAATTGTCGATCTCGCGCTGAAGCTCAGCATTCTCCTTCTGAGCATCGGCACGGGCCTCAACCGCCGCACGCTGGCTTGCGCTCTCGCGCTCTGCGGCAGCGCCCTCGAGCTTGGCGCGCAGCTCGACAAGCTCGGCATCGCGCTTGGCGACCTCTTGTGCCAACTCCCGAGCCGCAGCATTCTTCTGCTCAACGAGTTGTGCATCGCGCTGAGACTCCGCCTCCTGCAGGGCAGCCGTCGAACGCGAGCGCTCAAGCTCCAGCGCCTGCTCGCCCTCGCGCTGGACCGCCTTCACACGCTCGTCCAGGTCGCGCGAGAACTCAGCATCGCGCACCTGTTTGACGATGTCCGCATAGCCGGACGCATCGACCTTAAAAACTTCGCCGCAATGCGGGCACTTGATCTCGTTCATAACAGCTCCTCGATGGACGCAAATTTCAACCGCCTACACTCTACCGCGCCGCACGGACAAAAAAGGCGCCGCCACCATAATGGCAACGGCGCCAGAACCACCGCAAAGGTGCCTGTTCCCCTTGTGTTGGCTTGAGCTCTTACAGGTCGCGATAGTCGATCAGGCGAAGATCGGGTTGAGACTCGAGCCAAGCGCGCAGCTCAGGATCGATCAGCGCATCGACTTCCTTGGTACGATCAGTCGTAAGCGAGCTGTTCTCGAGGATAAAGCGATCAAGATAGCCCGGGTGACACACAAAAACGACCGTCTCGCCGTCGGATATCTCGCGAACCGTCTGCATAATCGAGTCCTTGGGTTCGTAGCCCGGCTCCATCGAATGCATCACCATGCGCAGGTCGGTATCTCCGCAATGCACCACCGCCGTGGGGTCGAAGCTTGCCTTTTGCTCCTTAAGGCCCAGCTCCTGGGCAACCGCCGAGATCGCTCGGTTAAGGTTTTCGCTCATGACGGCATGGGCCTCAAAGTAATCGGGCTCGCGGCCCACAATCTCGACAAAACGGTCGTGCTGTGCGCGGATCTCGATGCAGGCCTCGTCGAAGTCTATCAGCTCCTCACCGCGCTTAAAATGCTCACGGAAGGTACGGCTGCTATGGAACTCGCCGCTCTCGTTGAGCATGCTCGGGATGAGCGCCGGATCGGCGCACGGCTTGCCCAGGCACACGTTGGTATGCTGGCCCACTGCAATATCGGCATCCGCCACGAGCGACCACCCACGCTCGGCCTCGGGCATATTTGGCATAAGGCCCGCCGAGCGCACCAAGCCCTCGTTGACGCTGCGAGCAATCCCTAAGTCAACGGCATACGAATACCCGATATCATCGGCACGAATAAGCAATTGCTTCATAACGACTCCAATCTATGTGAAAACCACCACAAAAGTTCACTGTCCCCTTTGTGGTGGTTCTGGCACCCTATAGCCCAAAGAAGCTAAGAATCTGGTCGCGGCTTACGGGCTTGTACTCGTTGGCGTCGAGGCCCACATCGTAGCGGTAAATGGGGCGCTCGCGATCGCGGTTGCGCGCGTTGGTGCGGTCTCCCCTGCTGTGGATATGCCCGTGCAGCATGATGGCGCCACGCGCCTTGCCATTCCAGCTAAGCATGGGGTAGTGGCTCATAACCAGACGATGGCCCTTGGCATAGCCGGGGGCAATCTCCAGATAATCACGCACGTCTTCCCAAATTTGCGGCACGTCGGGATCTTCCCAATCGCCGTCATGGTTACCACGGATGAGCGTCACGTTTTGGCAGGCAATACGCTCGCGCAGGCGCACCGCCTCCGCCAGGGGCAAACGATAGGTAAAGTCACCCAGAATGTAGAGACGGTCATCCACAGCCACGCACTCATTGATGGCATCGATGACCTTGCGATTCATCTCCTCGACCGAGCCAAACGGCCGGTCCATGTCGTGCAAGATATTCGTATCGCCCAGGTGCAGATCGGCGGTAAACCACATCATCGTCTCTGTCCTCATTTCGCAACGTGTTCAACTCGTGCTAAGTATACAGACGCAGCGATGCGGCGGTTATCCAAAGAACCCGCCGAACAGTCCGCGGCGGCGCTTGTCTTGCTTTTTCGAAGCGTCACCCTGGGTATTCTTATCCTGCCGCTTCTTACAATCCCGCTCCAACTCATCGTCATCGAGTAGCATATCCCACTCAAACGGATCGTCTGTCAGATCGAACTGGTCGTCGTCATCAAACATGGCAGTCTCCCTTACCGATTAGCGTGCATCCACCACGTAGAGTCCAACACGCACCTGATGCCACGGGCTGCGCTCGGGAGCAACCTGTTGCACGCGGGCCTCAAATACGTCCTCATGGCCGTAATACATCATCAAGGACAGCGGGCCGACCTCGTTTCCCGGAACATAGCCAAGCTTGGTGTTGCCACAGTAAATCGCAACCGCCTCGGGATCATGGGGATTATCGCGCTCGGCGCACAGCGTCAGTTTATCGCCCACTTTAAGATCGCCTAGGACCAAAGCGCCGTCGGCATATTGAAATCCTGCGATATGAAATGACAGAAGAACACGTGAAGGCTCGTACATGGCAACTCCTCTAACGGCCGGATAAACCAACGCTTAACCTCACTGAGAAGTTTACGGGCCCGTGCGGACACGAATTCACCCGCTCGCGCCTTTCACCCAGTTGCCGCAACGCTTGCGAGACAGAGCGCTTGCAGATAAGATAGGGGTACGGATGGCACCCGTGGCAGCGGGTCTTGCCAACTCCGATACACGTTTTCATCGTGAGAAGTGGCCGTCTTCGCTTACGCGGGGGCGGCTATTTCATTCGGCCGATAAACAGGCCGAGTTCGATAGCCGCGATTAACAACGCCAGTAACGAAATAACATCGCTTACGTTCATACCAATTCCCTTCTAAAGGGAGTTGGCCCATCCGTACCCCATAGCAGTAGTCTAACGTTAATGACAGGTAATAGGAACACTTGTTCGTATTACCTGCCATTTCCTAATGCACAAACATGCGCACAAATTTGTGCTTCCAGCTTGCGTAGGGCGCATACCGAAACGGCACGTCCAGCCACGTTGCCTTGTTCACGATGCTCTTCTTATGGCTAAACGTATCGAAGCTCTCGCGGCCATGGTACTGCCCCATGCCGCTCGCGCCCATGCCGCCAAAGCCCATATGGCTCGTAGCCAGATGCATGATCGTGTCGTTGACGCAGCCGCCGCCAAAGGGCACGTAGCGCACAAAGCGCTGCTGAACCGCGCGATCCTGACTAAAGATATACAGGGCCAGCGGCGTCGGACGATCCGTAATAAACGCTTCGGCCTCGTCTAGGCTCTCAAACGTCAGCACCGGCAAGATGGGGCCGAAAATCTCCTCCTGCATCACGGCGTCCTCAGGCGCCACGCCGTCTAGGATCGTCGGCTCAATTTTGAGCGACGACTCGCGCGCCGTTCCTCCCAGCACAACCTTATCGGGGTCGATCAGCCCGCGCACGCGCGCAAAATGCTTGGCGTTGACAATATGACCGTAGTCCTCGTTGTCGAGCGGGTGCTCGCCAAACATGCGACGGACCTCCTCCTTGATGAGACCCAACAGCTCATCGTGCACGCGCACGTCGACCAGCAGGTAGTCGGGCGCCACGCAGGTCTGGCCCACGTTGAGCCATTTACCAAATGCGATACGCCGCGCCGCGACCTTCAGGTTTGCCGTCGCATCCACGACACAGGGGCTCTTTCCGCCCAGCTCAAGCGTCACGGGCGTAAGGTTTTTACTCGCGCGCTCCATGACGAGCTTGCCAACCGGAACACTACCGGTAAAGAAGATCTTGTCCCAGCACTCATCGAGCAGCGCTTGGTTTTCGGCGCGCCCGCCCTCGACAACCGTCACCAGGCGCGGATCAAATGCCTCTTCACAGATTTGCTTGAGCACCGCACTCGATGCCGGAGCATAGGCACTCGGCTTGATGACCACGGTATTGCCCGCGGCAAGAGCCCCGGCGAGTGGCTCGAGCGTCAGCAAAAACGGATAGTTCCAGGGCGCCATGATAAGCGTGACGCCATAGGGCACGGCTTGCGTTTTGCACACGCTCACGGCGTTAGCGAGGTCACACGGACGCAGGCGCGGACGACTCCATCGAGCCACATGAGCGATGTGATGACGAATCTCGGAAAGCGACGTGCCGATCTCGCACATATAGGCCTCGTCATGCGACTTTCCCAAATCGGTCTTGAGCGCATGGGCAATATCGGCCTCGTGGGCCCGCACCGCATCGCGCAGGCGCACCAGTGCGCGGCGGCGAGCATCGACATCAAACGTAGCGTGCGTCTTAAAGTAGGTGCGCTGATCGCCGACGATGCGCGCAATTTCCTCGGTGTTCATGGACCCTCCTAGTTCTCGTCCTCAAACATACCACCTGCAACAACTTCGTACATATGCTCGAGCTCCAGGCGGTCCATCAAAAGCGGAACGGGGTACAGCGGATTGGCCTCGGCATCGGCATGTGCCGCCATTTGCGGAATATCGGAGCGGCGAATACCCGTCACATACTTGGGAATGTCCAAGGCGGCGTTCATTCGATCGACCCAATCGATAAAGGCCTCGGCCGCCAGGCTGTCCTGCGCGTTAACCGGCGCGATGCCGGCCATGCGGGCGAGATCGGCGAGCTTGGGAGCAGCAGCTTCGCCATAGGCGCGAAGCATATGCGGCAGGATAATGGCGTTAGCCAAGCCGTGCGGAATCCCGTAACGCCCGCCCAAGCTGTGTGCGATGGCATGAACGTATCCAACATAGGAGCGCGTAAAGGCAACACCCGCCTTATACGCCGCCGCAAGCATATTGCGACGTGCGTGCATGTTGTCGCCATGCTCATAGGCCTCGAGCAAATTGTCGTGGATGAGCTGAACCGCCTGTCGCGCCATCTTGCGCGTATAGGGCGTGGTGCTTCGCCCGATAAAGGCCTCGACGGCATGCGTCAGGGCGTCCATCCCCGTCTGCCCCGTAATGGAGGCGGGCAGGCCGCGCGTAAACTCGGGGTCGCGCACCGCAAGGCGCGGGATAAGCACAAAGTCGTTAATGGGGTATTTATAGTGCGTCTCGTCATCGGTGATAACCGCCGCGAGCGTGACTTCGCTTCCCGTACCGGCGGTAGTGGGAACCGCAATAAGCAGCGGCAGGAGACGGTGGACGCGCAACAGGCCACGCATCTTGTTGATGGGCTTGTTTGGCTGCGCGATACGTGCCCCCACGCCCTTGGCACAGTCCATGGCCGATCCTCCGCCAAAGCCGATAATGGCCTGGCAGTCGTTCTCTCGATACAGGGACGCCGCTTCCTCCACGTTTGAGACCGTAGGGTTCGCACGCGTTTCGGCATAGACCGTAACACCAATCCCCTGAGCCGTAACCGCACGCTCGAGTGATGCCGTGAGCCCCAGACGGGCAATGCCGGGATCCGTCACGATAAGGACCTTCTGGATCGAGCGCTTTTGAAGCACTGTGGGCACATCCTCGGCATGCTCTAAAATGTGCGGCTCGGTATAGGGCAGGATCGGCAATGCAATGCGAAAAACCGTCTGATATGTTCGGCACCAGGCACGACGGGCTAGATGCATAAAGGAAACTCCCTCATTTGTTGATTGGTCAACATTTGCTCGACCGATTGTACTCAGCGACGGTCAAAGACGGCCTGCCAATCGTTAATCAATCAACATCTTCATATCTCAAAATTGTTTTATTAAAAATCATTCCTAATAGGCTTCACATTTGGTTGCATTTATGGATAATAGAACTCGTCAAGACGCACGTCCGGAGAGGGCCCTTACGGGACCGGACGAGCGCGCAATCGCCATCGATCGAAAGGATCGAATCATGAAGTTTGTTTGCCCCGTTTGCGGTTATGTGGAAGAGTTCGACGGCGACCAGCTGCCCGAGGATTTTAAGTGCCCCCAGTGCGGCGTTCCCGGTTCTCGTTTCCTGAAGCAGGAGGAGGGCCAGCTCGAGTGGGCCGCCGAGCACGTCGTGGGCGTCGCCAAGATGGAGGGTGTCTCTGAGGACATCGTTGCCGACCTGCGCGCCAACTTTGAGGGCGAGTGCTCTGAGGTCGGTATGTACCTGGCCATGGCTCGCGTCGCTCATCGCGAGGGCTATCCCGAGATCGGCCTGTACTGGGAAAAGGCTGCCCACGAGGAGGCCGAGCATGCCGCCAAGTTCGCCGAGCTCCTGGGCGAGGTCGTGACCGACTCCACCAAGAAGAACCTCGAGATGCGCGTTGAGGCCGAGAACGGCGCCACCGCCGGCAAGACCGATCTTGCCAAGCGTGCCAAGGCCGCCGGCCTCGATGCCATCCACGACACCGTGCACGAGATGGCTCGCGACGAGGCCCGCCACGGCAAGGCTTTCGCCGGCCTGCTCAAGCGCTACTTTGGCTAAGCCAACCGCCTGAGACATAACCTCAAGCTCGATGAGGCCCGGACCGTATTGGTTCGGGCCTTTTTCGTGCCTCACGAACTTGTTAACGCCCTGAAATAGGACCGCCTTCGGCATCGGCTTCTCGTCAAAAACTAAGTGAGTAGACTTTTTGGAACTTGCCGAGCACACCACCCATATTGCTTTATAAAGCCGCAGGTAAATGACTTGTTGCAAAACGGCCTGGTCGCCAAAGTGCTAAAAGCCTACTCACTTAGAACCGCAGCCGTCCACGATCGAGCCATTTTGTGTCTAGCGGGCATCTTTCCGTCGATTACTCCCAATTTTGTCCAGTCAACGAATAGTTCAGACCGGAGTAATGCCTCAGCCCTTTGCTCATCTGAGCTTTTATCACGATATTCAGCATCGAGCATCCTGC
Source organism: Collinsella aerofaciens (assembly GCF_040926405.1). GTDB lineage: Bacteria > Actinomycetota > Coriobacteriia > Coriobacteriales > Coriobacteriaceae > Collinsella. The sequence continues at coordinate 4,548 of NZ_JBCOIG010000012.1, read as the reverse complement.
ATACGGCCTTAACGATCGCGCGGAATCTATCCTCATCCGATATCTGTCTGTATGTCAGGAGAAGCACATCGTAGCCCATGGCCTGAAGGGCCGTCATGCGGTCAGCGTCACGCAAGCCATCCCCTGCGCGTCCGTGCGAGGCCTTTCCCTGACATTCAATGGCCACCTGTCGCCTACCGTCCGGTGAAGAAAGAAGTAGGTCGATATATACACGGGACTTTCCCACAATCGCTCGAGCACTTGTGCCTAGCATCACTTCAACATTAAGCTCTATGTCGCAAAAACCTTCGCCTCCCAGGGATCGCGGCAGTGCAAGTAGCAAATACGCCTCGACCTCAAAAGGCGACGCGGCACCCAATGGAACGAATTGCGATACCGCCATAAATCTATTGCCGTAACGCATCCCGCAAACATCTGAACAAAAACGGTCAAGGTCTCTGCCCAAAACCAAAGCGTCTCGACGCCATAAATTTGAAGCGGTGCCGTCCTCGGACGGGCAGCGCACCCAACCCAACGTCGTCGAAATCGCGCCCGAATCAATTGCACGCGTAAGCTCCGCCTCAAGTGCCGCCGGCAGAGCACACACCGCAAACAGGCCGCACATCTCCGCCAACACAAAAAGAAGCTGAAGATCCGTCAGATGCCGCGACATGATGAATGCCGTCAGTAGAGGAGACGTAATCAAAAATCCATGCTCCGTTTCCAGCACGGATTCCCTGGGGGGCTCACCAAGGAACAGCCGCTGCCTAATGCTGGTAGGACAAGTCCGTTTGTTTCTCGTCTGAACCAATGTATACAACGGAAAACCGAGCGCGACCGCAGCCGTCGGGTTGCGGGCGAGATCATATCGCTGCCGGTCTTCTTCCGGTCGTGGAAGCGGCGGACACAGAGCGCGGACCTGAGGGGGCAAACGCCAGTACCTAAAAGCCGATATGTCACAAAGTAGATCTTTCATAGGCACAGGAAAACACGAATTTCAACCCAGTCAGTCACGCATTGGCGCGAACGCGCCAAAAATGGTGCCGAACGGACTGCCAAGTTTTCAACAGCCCTCCCCAACTGGCCAAAAGCTTGCCGAGAGCTGGACGAAGTTCTGTTGAAAACCCCATTTTTTTCTCATGCAGAAACTTTGCGCGACAAGTGAGTAGACTTTTTTGAACATCCCGAGCAGCCCGGTCATCCTGCTTTTCAAAACCGCAGGTAGATAGCTTGTTACAAAACTGCCTGGTCGCCAAAGTTCCAAAAGCCTACTCACTTAGGTTGCAGAGTGCTCCCATTAGCTGCGATTCCAAGGTATTTAGCGCTTTTGGACTCAAATCGTCATACTGAACAAGAATTTGACTTGAGTTTTCAGGGACAGATGCGCCATCGGCACACCAATAACAGTCACTGATATCGACAAAAGGGATACTCGAGCGCGTGAGGGCCCGCACAAAAGAGCTTCCGCCCGCTCCACGCTCCGCAACCACGATACAGTAAAGGCCCGCGTCTGCATGCTCGATCGAGACCTCTCCTGCCGGAAATACCTTCCGCACAAGCGCCATCAGGCCATCACGCGCCTCGCGAGCACGAACGCGCACGCGGTTCACATGTCGCTCGTAATCACCCGATTCCAGCAAACGCGCCAAAGCGACCTGATCAACAGAGCTCACCGACGAGGCGTAGAAACCAAGGTTGCGCCTAAACCGCTCCATTAACTCATCGGGCAACACCATGTACGCCAAACGCAACGCCGATGAAAGGCTCTTCGAAAACGTGTTGGTGTAGATAACCGACTGGGCGGCATCGATCGACGCGAGCGCGGGAATCGGCTTCCCGGCAAGGCGAAACTCACAATCAAAGTCATCTTCGATGAGATACCGACCTGGTCGCTCGGCGGCCCAGCTCAGAAGCGCATAGCGCCGCGCAATGCTCGTCACAAGGCCGGTCGGATACTGATGGGACGGCATCAGATGAAGTACATCGGTCCCGGTTTTCTGCAGAGCGCTCAAGTCCACGCCCTCATCATCCAACGGGATATGTCGAACTTTGCAGCCCATAGCCTGATAGATGCGCGTCAGACGTAAATAGCCCGGGTCCTCAACGGCATACACCTTGTCAGCGCCAAGCAACTGAACCAACATGGTATCGAGCAGCTGGGCGCCCGCGCCGATAACAATGTTATTGGGATCGACATTCATGCCCCTTGTCCCACGCAGGTGGTGAGCAATTGCGCGTCGCAGCCGAGCGGTGCCCTGCGCCGGTGCGGGCGAAAAGATTTCGCGCTCATCTTCGGATGCCAGCGTCGCCCGTAGTGCGCTTTGCCAAAGCCGCGCCGCCTCCAAAGCGGAAGGAGAAAGTGCATCGAATCGCTCGACCTGTCCGTTGACATCATGCGCGCTGGGACCCGCAGAGGCGGCATCTCGGTCGATGCCCTCCGCAGCCGAAGCCAAAACCGGTGCATCCGGAAGCTCGCAAGCGTAGTAGCCACGACGCGGCATTGAGCAAATATAGCCCTCGGCAAGTAACTGGCTATATGCATTCTCGATGGTAATGACACTGATTCCCAGATGACTGGCAAAGGCGCGCTTAGACGGAAGATGCTCCCCCGCCGCAATACGTCCAGCAACAATATCATCTCGAATTTTCTGGTAAACATACTCATAAAGCGATGCTTCGCCGCGTTTTTCCAAATTGTAGTCAAGCATGAGCCTATCACCTGACCTTATTAAGCCATTCAATCTGGTATTAGTCTGACCTTGTTATTATCTTGAAAACTGAGTATTTCGCCATACCCAGCTCCCCGATAGGATGTTCCGTCAAGCAATGCACATGCCAACCAAGGGAGCAACCATGGCAGAACAGACCAGCAAGGCCGATCGCGTCAAACTCAATCGCGAGCTCGCGCAGATGCTCAAGGGCGGCGTCATCATGGACGTCACCACACCCGAGCAGGCGCGCATCGCCGAGGAGGCAGGCGCCTGCGCCGTCATGGCACTCGAGCGCATTCCGGCCGATATCCGTGCCGCGGGCGGCGTCTCGCGCATGAGCGACCCCAAGATGATCAAGGGCATCCAGGAGGCCGTCTCCATCCCTGTTATGGCCAAGTGCCGCATCGGGCACATTGTCGAGGCGCAGGTCCTGCAGGCCATCGAGATCGATTACATCGACGAATCCGAGGTTCTCTCCCCCGCCGACGATGTCTACCACATCGACAAGACCCAGTTTGACGTCCCGTTTGTCTGCGGTGCCCGCGACCTGGGCGAGGCGCTGCGCCGTGTTGCCGAGGGCGCCACGATGATCCGCACCAAGGGCGAGCCGGGCACGGGCGACGTGGTCCAGGCCGTGCGCCACATGCGCAAGATCCAAAAGCAGATCCGCGACGTTGTTGCCCTGCGCGATGATGAGCTCTTTGAGGCAGCCAAGCAGCTGCAGGTTCCGGTCGAGCTGGTGCGCGAGGTCCATGCCACGGGCAAGCTTCCCGTCGTGAACTTTGCCGCCGGCGGCGTAGCGACCCCCGCCGACGCCGCGCTGATGATGCAGCTGGGCGCCGAAGGCGTCTTTGTGGGCTCGGGCATCTTTAAGAGCGGCGACCCGGCCAAGCGCGCCGCCGCCATCGTCAAGGCCGTGGCCAACTTCACCGACGCCAAGCTCATCGCTGAGCTTTCGGAGGACCTGGGCGAGGCCATGGTGGGCATCAACGCCGACGAAATTGAGATCATCATGGAGGAGCGCGGGCGCTAGTCCAGCAGAAAGGATCGCACATGAGCGATTACGCAGACCAGACGGTCGCCGTGCTGGCGGTCCAAGGTGCTTTTGCCGAGCACGAAGCGAGGCTGTCCGAGCTGGGCGCACACTGTATTGAGCTGAGGCAGGCGGCTGATTTGAAGCAGGACTTTGACCGTCTGGTACTTCCCGGCGGCGAGTCTACCGTTCAAGGGAAGCTGCTTGATGAGTTGGGCATGCTCGAGGAGCTTCGTGCCCGTATCGCTGAAGGCATGCCCGTCCTGGGCACCTGCGCCGGCCTGATTCTACTGGCTCACGACCTTGCAGCCCACGACGATAAGGGGACGCCGCGCCTGGCAACCATGGATGTACTTGTCGAGCGCAATGCCTACGGCAGGCAGCTCGGCAGCTTTCGAACCAAGGGGCAGGTAGCCGGCATCGACGGTGAAGTGCCGCTGACGTTTATCCGCGCGCCCCGCATCGTCGAGGTCCACGGCGACGCCAAGGCCTTAGCGAAAGTCGACGAGCGCATCGTCGCCGCCCGCCAGGGCAACCAGCTCGGCGTAACCTTCCACCCCGAACTCGACGAAGACACCCGCCTCCACGAACTGTTCCTACAAATGTAGGCAGAAAACAAACGAGCGTGGATTTTCGGACGCATAGCAAATGAGAGTGGATAATCTCCCACTTTGAGCTTGAATGCAGGCTCAAACCGGGAGATTATCCACTCTCATGCTATGCAGTCATTTAAGAACGTCCCCAATGAGGCTTATAGGACAAAATGTGTGTCCCGATAGAACATCCGTTTCTATCCATTAATCAAGCCAGAACGGGTACGGGTCC
>NZ_JBCOIG010000011.1:0-69745 GCF_040926405.1 Collinsella aerofaciens | reverse complement strand
CCGCAAAGCGCACCGGGATGTGCGCCGTCACGGCATGGTCCTCGATCAGGTTGGCAATGCCGTGGATGCAGCGATGCAGTGCGCCGCCGTCCGATCCATCGGGCGCACAGAAGTCCAGGCGACCGGGGCGCTCGCGGAACCGCGCCACGTGCAAGGCATGATCCACCAGCTCGCCGATACCCTCGTTGCGGGCAGCGCTAATGGGAACAACAGGCACGCCCAACAGGCTCTCGAGCAGATTGACGTCCACGGCGCCGCCGTTGGCCGTCACCTCGTCCATCATGTTGAGCGCGATGACCATGGGGCGGTCGAGCTCCATAAGCTGCAGCGTCAGGTACAGGTTACGTTCGATGTTGGTGGCGTCGATGATGTCGATGATGGCGTCGGGGTTTTCGTCCAAGATGAATTGGCGGCTGACGATCTCTTCGCCCGTGTACGGCGACAGGGAGTAAATGCCGGGCAGATCGGTAACGCTTGCCTCGGGATGGTTACGGATGGTGCCGTCCTTGCGGTCGACCGTCACGCCAGGAAAGTTACCGACGTGCTGGTTGGAGCCCGTAAGCTGGTTGAACAGCGTGGTCTTACCGCAGTTTTGGTTGCCGGCGAGGGCAAAATGCAGCGGTGCGCCCTCGGGCACGGCCGTTTTTGCCGCACGGGGCGAATACATCCCCTCGCCGAGTGCCGGATGCTCCGTCGTTCCGATTGCGGCGTTGGCGCGCGGACCGGTATCGGTGTCGTGCACATCCACGAGCTCAATGCGTGCGGCATCATCCTTGCGCAGCGTCAACTCGTAGCCACGCAGGCGAATCTCGAGCGGGTCGCCCATGGGGGCGTACTTCATCATGGTGACTTCGGTGCCCGGCGTTAGGCCCATGTCCAAAATATGCTGTCGGAGTGCCTGGTCGTCCGATGCCACCGATGCGACAACGGCGTCCTTTCCAATCTCGAGCGTATCGAGCTTCACGTCCGTGTTCCTCCCCCGGCGCCCACAGGGCGTTGCATTTATGTTCACCTTGGCTAACCGTTTGCCACGGCTAACCAATTTAACCATGCATGATAGCGCGAACACACAACGATGTTCAATCAGCAAATTGGCGCAATGGGGACAGGCAGGAGAGTTCAGGGCCATAGTTTCCCGATGAGGCCTCTCGGGGAAACTACATCCCAGAATTCTGGCTCGAAACGGGATATGTTTTCCCAAACAGGCCTCTTACGGAAAATGCATCCCGGAATCCCCACTCGAAACGGGACGCACTTTCCCAGTCGAGGCCCTATGGGAAACTGCGTCCCACCTTGAAGGGGGGACTGGGATGCAGTTTCCGAACGGGACATCAAAAACGAAGTTGCGGTGGAATAGTTCCTGGATGGACTGGTTGATGCCCCAGATAGGAACTATTTCACCGCAAGTTATTGAAGGGCTGGGATGCCCGTCCTCTTACAGATGGCGCTCCAGGAAGCGGAAGGCTAGGCGAATCCAAGGGCGGACCGCCACCTGCTTGTCCTCGTTGTCGACCGCGGTGTTGGCGTTGCCGAGCGAAAGGCCGTGACCACCCTGGTCGAAGACGTGCATCTCGCATGCAACGCCCTCCTCGGCCATGCGCTGCGCAAACGGGTAGACCTGCGCGATCGGCGCCGTCTTGTCGTCGGACACGCCCCACACAAAGGTCGGTGGCATCTGACGCGAAACATGCGTGGTGGGGCAGATGTCGGCCAGATGCTCGTCAGTTGCCTCGCCGCCCGTCACCATCGACAGGTAGTCGTTGAGCAAATCGCGCCCCGTCTTGCCGCCCGTCTTGGGCACACGCAAGTCAATGCGCGGATCGCGCGTCTGCATGTCGCGCACATAGGCAAAGTCGAGCAATGGATAGCCCAGCACCACGGCATCGGGACGAATGTCGTCCGGACGCGCCCCGGCAAGTGCCGCAAAGGGGCCGGTCTTCCACTGTGTTGCCAGCGAGGCGCAAATCATGCCGCCAGCAGAAAAGCCCACGACGCACACGCGCTTAGGATCGACATGCCACTCGTCGGCGTTGGCGCGCACCGTGGCGACCATCTTGGCAAGATCTGCCTGGGGGTGCGGAAAGCTCACGTCACCCGTAGAACTCGTGACATAGTTGAGCACAAAGGCCTGGTAACCGTGATCCAAAAACGCAAACGCCACGGGATCCTGCTCATGCGGAGCGATATGCGTAAACGCACCTCCGCCGCAGATAATCACGGCAGGGCGGCGGCCATTCGGTTTATCGGGCAGCGGCTCGGCACCCAAATACGTAAAGGTCGCCGGATATTCCTCGGTCGGCTCCTCGCCCCACAGCGCATGGTTCTCGACAATCATATGTGCTCCCTTCGCGCAAATTAAGCGCCCTTGTTTTTTGCCTTCAAGCGTACCCCACTTGAACCCGTGGCGCAGAAACACTCCGGCAATAAGTTTCCCTTCAACTGATATATCACATAATCCCAGTTCAGAGGTATCGCTGAGCAGCGTAAAATAGGGGGCGTTGACCAAGCCGCGAAACATATATGAAACGTTTCCGGCAAACCAAGCGCGCGATATGCGCCTATTTAAGTTGGAGGCAACTATGGGTCTGCTCGATTCGTTTAAGTCCACCTTCACCTCGACGGGCGAGGCGTCCGTTCCGCCCGCAGCAAGCTTCGCCACCCGCGAAGGCGTCATCTATGCCCCCGTCAACGGCGTGCTCGTCAACCTGGACGAGGTCCCTGACGAGACGATCGCCTCGGGCATGCTTGGCCAGGGCTATGGCATCGAGCCCATTACCAGCACCATCTATGCGCCCGCCAACGGCCGCATCGGTGCCACCACCGTCACCAACCACTCCATCGGCATGATTACCGAAGACGGCCTGCGCGTGTTCATCCATGTCGGCCTGGGCACCGTGGAAATGAACGGCAAGGGTTTTGCCCGCTTTGTCGAGATGGGCGATGTGGTCAAGGCAGGCCAGCCGCTCATCAGCTTCGACCGCGAGGCCATCAAGGCCGCCGGTCACGAGGACATCGTGACCGTCATCGTCTCCGAGCTCGATCGTCTTAAGAGCATCGACCATGTCGGCGAGTCTGGAACGCTTATCGGCGGCAACCCGCTCGTCAAGCTTGGCGACCCGCTGCTGGTTGCCAAGACCAAGTAGCCAGGCCCCGCGCCACACAGCCAAAAGGCACCTCGTCAAGCGCCCGCGACCATTTGGCCGCGGGCGCTTTTCGTTTGAAAAACCATCCCGCCAATGCCTTATCTGTATAGCCCAAATGAGCCGAGCTGCTAGAATATCGAACTGTATGGATAACTATCATTCAACCGTTATGGGAGGATACGTGAACCGCACCAAAATCGCGCAGCTCTACGCCGATGCCGAGTCGCTCGGCGGCCAGACTGTCACCGTCGCCGGCTGGACCAAGTCCGTCCGCGACATGAAGAACTTTGGCTTCGTCACGCTCAACGACGGCAGCTGCTTCAAGGACCTTCAGGTCGTCATGAACCGCGAGGCGCTCGCCAACTATGACGAGATCTCGCACCTCTCGGGCTATAACGCGCTCGTGTGCACCGGCACGCTCAAGCTCACGCCCGACGCCCAGCAGCCCTTCGAGCTCACGGCCCAGACCATCACGGTCGAGGGCACCTGCGCCGCCGACTACCCGCTGCAGAAGAAGCGCGCCACGGTCGAGTTCCTGCGCACGCAGCAGCACCTGCGCCCGCGCACGAACCTGTTCCGCGCCGTGTTCCGCATCCGCTCCGTGGCTGCCGCCGCCATCCACAGCTTCTTCCAGGAGCGCGACTTCGTCTACGTCAACACGCCACTCATCACCACGAGCGACTGCGAGGGTGCCGGCGAGATGTTCCGCGTCACCACGCTCGACCCCAAGAACCCGCCGCTCGTGAGCGCCGAGGCCGCCGAGAAGAGCGGTGGCGCCCTCACTGCCGGCGACGTGGACTGGAGCCAGGACTTCTTCGGCAAGCATGCGAGCCTCACGGTCTCCGGCCAGCTCAACGCCGAGAACTTCGCCATGGCCTTCGGTGACGTCTACACGTTTGGCCCCACCTTCCGCGCCGAGAACTCCAACACGACGCGCCACGCCGCCGAGTTCTGGATGATCGAGCCCGAGATGGCCTTCGCCGACCTCAACGACTACATGGACAACGCCGAGGCCATGCTCAAGTACGTGCTCACCACCGTGATGGAGAAGTGCCCCGACGAGCTGGCCATGCTCAACAAGTTCGTGGACAAGGGCCTGCTCGACCGCCTGCACCACGTTGCCACGAGCGACTTCGCCCGCGTCTCCTACACCGAGGCCGTAAAGATCCTCGAGAAGGCCGTGGCAGACGGCCACAAGTTCGACTACCCCGTGAGCTGGGGCATCGACCTGCAGACCGAGCACGAGCGCTTCCTCACCGAGGAGCACTTCAAGCGCCCGACGTTCGTGACCGACTACCCGGCCCAGATCAAGGCCTTCTACATGCGCATGAACGATGACGGCAAGACCGTGGCCGCCGCGGACTGCCTCGTCCCGGGCATCGGCGAGATCATCGGCGGCTCGCAGCGCGAGGAGCGCCTTGACGTGCTGGAGCGCCGCATCCACGAGCTGGGCATGAACCCCGAGCAGTACAAGTACTACCTTGACCTGCGCCGCTACGGCTCCTGCAAGCACGCCGGCTACGGCCTGGGCTTCGAGCGCTTGGTCATGTATCTGACCGGCGTGGGCAACATCCGCGACGTCCTGCCGCACCCGCGCACCGTGGGCAACGCCGACTTCTAATCGTCGGACGCTAGCTCGCGTCGCCACACGCCACGCTCATCGCACAAGCGTCTCTCGACATCGGTCGAGAGACGCTTTTTTCAACAGCATCCGTCAAGCTTTTGGCAAGTTTTTGGTCAGTTGAGCAGGGCTGTTGAAAACTCGAACCGCCGTTTGCCGACGGCTACTGACCGCCCAGAGTGCCCTGCGCCCCTGGGAAAGCTCCACGTCCTAGGCTCCATACCGTCGCCACCCAAAACGGAAAGGACGTGGGCGCCATGACCGAAACCGCTGTTGAAACTTACGAGACCACGACCAGAGGCGCTGCCTCGATGGCAGCCTATCGCGCCGTTCGCATCCTGCAGCTATTAAGCGAAAACACCGGCGAGGACAAGGCCATGCTTTCCGATGAGTTGATCCGGCGCCTCGCCCATCCCGACGACCCCGCCCGCATGCCCATCTCGGCGGCGCGGCGAAGCATCTACACCGCCATCTCCGCACTTCGCCATGCCGGATACGAAATTGAGTACAAGCGCGGCGTGGGGTATCGGCTCTTGACCCGTCCGCTCACCGACGAGGAAATCATCCGGCTCCACGGCATGGTCATGCGCAACCGCTCCACGCCCATCGCCATTCGAAAAAGCATGGCTCAGCACTTGGTCGCCATGGCGAGTGCCGACGTTCGCGGTTACCTCGATGCACCCGAGCCTGCTCCAAGTGCCGGCAGCAAATCCACCAAGGCCACGCGCACGCCCGTCAAGCGCATCGACACCTGCGAGCTCATCGAGCAGGCCATCGACCACGGAACCACGGTGAGCTTTGATATTTCGAGCGTCACGGCACGCGGCGAAACCGAGGTGGTGCGGATGACGGTCCGGCCCTTTGCCATCAGGCAACGCGATGGCGTCTCGTATCTGCTGGGAACGGTCTACGACACCCGAGGCGCCGACGACACCCTGCGCACCGTTGAGGTCAGCCGCATGAAAAACGTCAGCACGCGCTTGCTCGACGGCAAGAAACTCTTTGCTGCGCTAGACGAGGAGGACGCCTCCGCCGCATAAGAACCTCCGCCGTCCATTCAACTACCCGTACCGCCCATCCGGTTCTGTATTAAAAAACCCGCCAAGTTATTGTAAAAATGGACATCCGCGCTACTATAGTTCCACTTGCACTTTGTTTGAGTGCAGTGTTTCCAGCCATTTCTATACTGGGGGGTAACGATATGAAGGACATCACCATCAGCCGCAGGAGCCTTCTGGTCTCTGCTGGCCTGCTCGCGCTCGCTCCGCTCGCCGGATGCGGCGGCAACTCTGGTTCCGGCTCTGCTGCCGCCGGTTCCGACTACACCGTCGGCGTTCTGCAGCTCACCGAGCACTCCGCACTCGACGCCGCCAACGACGGCTTTGTCAAGGCTATCAAGAAGAGCGGTCTCAAGGTCAAGATTGATCAAAAGAACGCCCAGAACGACCAGTCCACGTGTAAGTCCATCGCCGACAAGTTCGTGGGCGATGGCGTCGATCTGATCTATGCCATCGCTACGCCCGCCGCGCAGGCCGCCGCTGGCGCCACCGCCGATATCCCCATCGTGGGCTGCGCCATCACCGACTACGCCGCCTCGGGCCTGGTCCAGGACAACGATAAGCCCGGCACCAACGTCACTGGCGCCTCCGACCTCACCCCGGTCGCCGAGCAGCTCGAGATGATGCAGAAGGTCCTGCCCGACATAAAGAAGATCGGCCTGCTCTACTGCACCGCCGAGTCCAACTCCGACGTCCAGATCAAGGCCGCCAAGAAGGAACTCGACAAGCTGGGCCTGGACTACACCGATTACACCGTCTCGAGCTCCAACGAGATCCAGTCCGTCGTCGAATCTGCCGTGGGCAAGGTCGACGCGCTGTACTCCCCCACCGATAACACCATCGCCGCGGGCGCCTCGCAGGTGGGCCAGATCTGCAAGGAGAACAAGCTTCCCTACGTGACCGGCGAGGAGGGTATGTGCATGGCTGGCGGCCTGTTCACCCTCTCCATCAACTACGAGGATCTGGGCTACGCCGCGGGCGAGATGGCCGTCAAGATTTTGAAGGGCGAGGCCAAGCCCGAGGATATGCCGATCAAGCATCTCTCGAGCAAGGACCTGGTCGTCGTCAAGAACGACGAGATGGCCGAGGCTCTGGGCATCGATCTTTCCGCTCTGGACGAGTAACGCCATGCGCGGCAGCGCGTCTAGGGCACGCACTCGTGCCGTTGCCGTGTTATTCAATATGTGAGCCACAGGGGCGAACGCCAAAGACCGGCGTTCGCCCTGCTTGTTACGGATGAGACAAAACATCCGGCCGCAGCTCTTTTATGCATTGTTACCGCTATCATGGTGACTCACGTGTCCACCCTATCCTAGGAGGTATAAAGCATGCTTATTGCATTGCAGGGCGCCGTTTCGCAGGGCGTCCTCTGGGGCATTATGGTGCTTGGCGTGTTTATCACGTTCCGCCTGCTCGACATTCCCGATATGACCTGCGACGGCAGCTTTGCCCTCGGCGGCTGCGTCTGCGCCGTGCTCATCGTCAATAACAACGTCGATCCGTTGCTCGCCGTGCTGGCCGGTATGTGCGCCGGCGCCATCGCGGGCGCCGTCACGGGCATTTTGACCACCGTCTTTGAGATTCCCGCGATCCTCGCCGGAATCCTCACCCAGATCAGCCTGTGGTCCATCAACCTGCGCATCATGGGCAAATCCAATACGCCCATCCTTGCCAAGGGCACCATCTTCTCGTCTGTTAGCAACATGACGGGCCTGCCGCAGTCCACCGTCGCCATCATCCTGGGCATCTTGCTCGCTGTGGCTATCGTCGCCATCCTGTATTGGTTCTTTGGCACCGAGATCGGCTCGGCACTGCGCGCCACCGGCAACAACGAATACATGATTCGCGCTCTGGGCGTCAACACCAACTCCACCAAGATGATCGCCCTCGTGCTCTCCAACGCCCTCATCGGCCTTTCGGGCGCGCTCATCTGCCAGAGCCAGAAGTACGCCGACATTGGCATGGGCACCGGCGCCATCGTTATCGGTCTTGCCGCCATTGTTATCGGCGAGGTGCTCGGCCGCCTGCTGCCCGGCGGTCTCACGCAGTTTAGCGTCCGTCTTGCCTCCGCCGTCTTTGGCTCCGTGGTGTACTTCCTTATCCGCGCCATCGTGCTGCAGTTGGGCATGGACGCCAACGACATGAAGCTGCTCTCCGCCGTGATTGTCGCCGTGGCCCTGTGCGTGCCCGTGGTTTGGGAGCGCTATAAGCTCCGCAGCTCCTACACGAAGGGGGATGAGGCAGATGCTTAAGCTCTCGCACGTCAAGAAAACCTTTAACAAAGGCACCGTCACCGAGAAGCGCGCGCTCACCGGCGTCGACCTTACCCTCAATGATGGCGACTTTGTAACCGTGATCGGCGGTAACGGCGCCGGCAAGTCCACGCTGCTCAACATGATCGCCGGCGTATATCCGCTCGATTCGGGCGTTATCGAGCTCGACGGCACCGACATCTCGCGTCTGAGCGAGTCGCAGCGCGCCAAGTACCTGGGCCGCGTGTTCCAGGACCCCATGCGCGGCACCGCAGCCGACATGCAGATTGCCGAGAACTTGGCCCTCGCCAAGCGCCGCGGCCAGCGTCGCGGTCTTTCGTGGGGCGTCACCAAGGCCGAGAAGGACGAGTACGTTGAACTGCTCAAGCGCCTGGACCTCGGTCTGGACACGCGCCTCAACGCCAAGGTCGGTCTGCTCTCGGGCGGCCAGCGCCAGGCACTCACCTTGCTCATGGCCACGCTCACCAAGCCGCGCCTGCTGCTGCTCGACGAGCACACGGCGGCCCTCGACCCCAAGACGGCATCGAAGGTACTCAACCTGACCGAGGAGATCGTCGACGAGAACCACTTGACCACACTCATGGTCACACACAACATGAACGACGCCATCCGTCTGGGCAACCGTCTGATCATGATGCACGAGGGCCACGTGATCTACAATGTGGCAGGCGACGAGAAAAAGTCGCTCACCGTCGCCGACCTACTGCAGAAGTTCGAGGAGGTCTCGGGCGGCGAGCTCGCCAACGACCGCATGCTGCTGAGCTAAAACCTGCCAAAAAGGGACAGGTTTATTTTGGCAGGTTTTATTTGCGCAAACGTCAAAACCGCCGCAAAGGGACAGACACCTTTGCGGCGGTTTTCGCATATTATGTCGATAATCCAGCGTCAGCAGGGACCACTGGTTAAGAACTAAGGAAACTGCCATGAGAAGACCTCTTCCCCGTCTTGCTTGACCGCCGCACTCCTTACCGGCGTGCTCGCCGGCGCCCCAGCTTACGCCACCGCGACCGCCCCATCTCAAGTTATCGGCCCGTCCGATGTGATCGGACGGGCTTTTTGGTGGGTATCATGGTTGAATGATCATTAGGAGGTTTTCCCTACATGGAATTGTTTGAGCCGATTCTTCATTTTTTTGAGCAACGGTGGGTCCACAACATCATCTGGGCCGTCATCTTGGCGATAGGCACCGCCGTCGCCGCCAAGGTTGCATCCAAGACCCTGCACCATCTGCTTAACCGAGACGATAACCCGCTTCCGGCATCGAGTATCTTCATCAACATCGCGCGCGCCGTCATCTGGATGATCGGCGGCAGCTTTATCCTCGACAACTGTTTTGGCATTAACGCAAACGCGCTCGTCGCCGCTCTTGGCGTCGGCGGCATCGCCATCTCGCTGGGCTTTCAGGATACGCTGTCAAACCTTATCGGCGGCATGCAGGTGACCTTTATGGGCATTATCAAGCCCGGCGACAATATCGAGGTCGGCGGCGTGTCGGGCGTGGTCCAGGACATCACTTGGCGCCACACGACCATCGAAGATGCCTGCGGACAGACCATCATCGTCCCCAACTCCAACATCTCCAAAAACACGCTCGTGCATCTGATGCCCTTTGGGCGCGTGGCCGTCCCCGTCGCGGTGAAAGACCCCTCCAAATGGGCGTCGCTCGATGCACTAGCAGACGAGCTGACCAGCGCCACCAAGGCCGCCGTGCTTCCCATCTCGGGCTTTGACAAGGAGCCCTATGTGCTCTTTAGCGAGATCGGCGACTTTGGCATTAAGGGCAAGATCATCTTTATCGTCAGCGACGACAGCACCACTTTCACCGCTGCCGACGCCTGCATCCGCGCCATCGCCCCCATCATCGCCTAACCTACCAAATAGGGACAGGTTTATTTTGGCAGGTTTTATCTGGGCAAATGAGCGGTTATTTCTTAATGGCCCAGCCGCCCTTTACGAGCTGCCCCTTTTCGAGCGGCCGAGACGATGGTAGCATGATTCATATAGTTGTTTAAACGACTAAGGGAGCAAAACTATGGAAGAGGCCTATCGTCAAGCACGCAAGCGCGGCGAACAAGGACGTCGACGCGCCATTAGTCAAAGCGCGCATCCGTACCTCACGGACCTCGATAGCTTGGTCGCCCAGCTCCCCTTAGGTCAGCGAGAAAACGTCGGCCTGAGGGACATTCCACTCGAAATGGTCGTCGGTACGGTTACTAAGGGCCGTCAGTCCGCCTTTTCATGCAACTTTATGCCCTTGCTGCCGTTTAGCACCGAGTTCGCCCGCAAGTGGTCCAACCTCTACGACATCCAGGTAACCGAGGGCTATCGCGACCCCATCATCGTCACCGAATTTATGCATCGGTTTTACGTCCAAGAGGGCAACAAGCGCGTCAGTGTCCTCAAATTCCTGGACGCTCCAACGGTTTCGGCTAGGGTCACCCGTCTCTATCCCGGCACATGGGATTCCGTCGAAAGCCGCCTGTACGGCGAGTTCTGCGCGTTTTGGCGCGTCTGCCCCCTATACGAGATCGAGTTCTCGCGCGAGGGAAGCTACGAGACGCTCGCGAAGATGCTCGGTCAGAACCTTATCGAAAAATGGCCGCAGAAAAAGGTCGAGTACCTGCACCACACCTTCTTACTCTTTAAGCGCGCCTACCTTCGCGCGGGCGGCGACCACCTGGACATTACGCCTGCCGACGCCATGCTCGTATACCTCAACGTATACAACCAGGACCGCCTACTGGACACACCGACCGATATCGTCGTAAACCGCCTGTGCAAGATTTGGCGCGAGCTGGTCATTGCCGGCAAAAGCGACGAGGACAAGGTCAACCTTGTCGAGGCGCCGAGCGTCGATGAGGAGGAGTCGCCCGCCAAGTCCACCTCCGGCGTGCTCAACTTCTTTATGGGCAAGACCGTCTATTCGGCAGCCAATCCCCTGCGCATCGCCTTTATCCATGAGTTCCCCTGTGCGACGTCGAGCTGGGACAGCCTGCACGACCAAGGGCGTCAGTATCTCGATGAGCACTTTGGCGGTATCGTGCGCACCGAGGCGTTCGAGGACTGCCATGATCCGGACGCGTTCTACGCCGCCGTGGAAACGGCTGTCAAACATGGAGCAAACGTCATCTTCTCGACCTCGCACCGCCTGATGGAATACACGCTCAGGGCTGCCGTTGAGTATCCCCGGGTTCGGTTCCTCAACTGCTCTATCGGTCTTCCCCATCAAAGCGTCCGTTCGTACTTTGGCAAGATGTACGAGGCCAAGTTCCTCCTGGGCGCCCTTGCCGCCAGCATGGCGGACAACCACCGCATCGGTTACCACGCGTCGGTCTTTGCCTCGGGCGCACTCAGCGAAATCAACGCCTTTGCGATTGGCGCCTCGCTGCTCGACCCCCGTGCGCAAATTATCCTGACCTGGGGCGATGTGCCTGCCGGTGGCCTTGCCGAGGCCATGTGCCGCGAAGGCGTGAGCGTCATGACCGGCGCCGACATGTCAAAGTCGCTCGAAGATCCCACGGCCTACGGACTTCACCGCCTGATCGATGGCAAGGTTGCCGGCATTGCCATGCCGGTGTGGAACTGGGGCCGATATTACGAGCTTATCGTGCGAAGTCTGCTGCATGGCACCTGGGACGAGACCAGTGACGACAGCCGGGTCCGCGCCGTCAACTACTGGTATGGCATGAGCTCGGGCGTTATCGATATTCGCTACGCTCCGGGCCTGCCCTATCAGACGCGCAAGCTTGTTCAGCTACTCCGCAATGGCATCGTCGAGGGCTCCATCAATCCATTTGGCGGCGAACTCCATAGCCAAGACGGCGTGGTGCAGATCGAGGGCTTTCCCCCACTGCCGAGCACTCAAATCGTCGAGATGGACTGGTTGGCCGACAACGTGGTGGGCACCATTCCGCAGCCCAACGATGAGCCGAAGGTCCACGCCCTATGAAAATCCTTGCCATAGCCGATACCGAAGAACGATGCCTATGGGAGCGCTTTCGCAAGGAACGCTTTGAGGGTGTCGACCTGATTTTGTCCGCTGGCGATCTGGACCCGGATTATCTTGAGTTCTTGGTCACCGTCATCAACAAACCGCTCATCTACGTTCGCGGCAATCACGATGATCGCTACGCGCGTCATGCACCAGGCGGCTGTATCTGTGTCGAAGACTCCGTTTACGTGTATCGCGGCGTCCGCATTGCGGGTCTTGGCGGCTCCATGCGCTACCGAGATGGCGCCAACATGTACACCGAGCGCGAGATGGCCAAGCGCGTGCGCAAGCTGTCACGCAAAGTGAGGATGGTCGGCGGCTGCGACATCCTGCTGACCCATGCGCCCGCCGCCGGCATGGGCGATCTGGATGATCTGCCACATCGAGGATTTGAATGCTTTAACACAGCGCTCGAATCCTGGAATCCCGACTACATGGTGCACGGGCATGTGCACCAATGCTATGGTCGCGACTTTCAGCGTGAGCGTCAACATGCATGCGGGGCAATGATCATCAACGCCAGCGGATATACGCAGTTTGAGCTCGACCAGACGCGCTACCCCATCCGTGGCTGGCAGGCAGCCTGGCTCAACTCACAAACCATGCGCCGCGAGCTCAAGCGCCACGAGGCCATCGAGTCCTCAACCGCCAGAACACCCTGGTAACTGCCTCAAAGGGGTCACTGCCCCCTTTGAGGCAGTTTTGACGCGATAGCAAGAAACCCGGTCCTGCACGAGACAGAACCGGGTTTCTTTAGCAATGCTTGCTTTGCTCAGGCAGTAACTGTTAGTTACTCAGCCAGGAAGTCACGCTGGATAGCGGGATCGACCTTGACGCCAGGGCCCATGGTGGAAGACACGGAGATGGACTTGACGTACTTGCCCTTAGCAGAAGAGGGCTTGACGCGCAGGATCTCGGTGTACAGGGCGGCGTAGTTCTCGACGAGCTGCTTCTCGGAGAAGGACTTCTTGCCCAGGGGCACGTGGCAGATGCCGTAGCGGTCGGCGCGATACTCAACGCGGCCGGCCTTGAGCTCGGAGACCATCTTGGCGACGTCCATGGTCACGGTGCCGAGCTTGGGGTTCGGCATGAGGCCACGGGGACCAAGGATCTTACCGATGCGGCCAACCTTGGCCATCATGTTCGGCGTAGCGATAGCGGCGTCGAAGTTGATCTCGCCCTTCTGAATCTGGGCGACGAGCTCGTCGGAACCGATGATGTCGGCGCCGGCAGCCTCGGCCTCGCGAGCCTTCTCGCCCTCGGCGAAGACGGCAACACGAATGGTCTTGCCGGTGCCGTGGGGCAGGGAGATGGAACCACGAATGTTCTGGTCAGCCTTACGAGTATCGACGCCCAGACGGAAGTGGGCCTCGACGGTCTCGTCGAACTTGGCGGTGTCGAGCTCCTTGATGAGCTTGGCAGCCTGAAGGGGGGTGTAGAGCGTGGCGCGGTCGATCTTCTCGGCAGCGGCGTTATAGCTCTTACCATGCTTAGCCATGTGCATTACCTCCTGTGGTTAAACGGGCGTGAGCCCTCCCACATCGTATCGTGTGCCCTATTGCACACATTTAACGGGCGCCCCGGTTGGAGCACCCGTCATTACCTAAAGAAATCGCTACTCAGCGATGGTGACGCCCATGGAGCGGGCGGTACCGGCGATGATCTTCTTGGCGGCGTCAATGTCGTTGGCATTGAGGTCCGGCATCTTGATCTCGGCGATCTTGGTGAGCTGCTCCTGGGAGAGCTGACCGACCTTGTCGGCCTGGGGCTTAGCGGAACCAGACTTGAGGTTCAGCTCCTTCTTGATGAGGTGAGCCGCCGGCGGGGTCTTGGTGATGAAGGAGAAGGACTTGTCCTCGTAGACAGAAATCTCAACGGGGATGATGTCGCCCTTCTTGTCCTGCGTCTCGGCGTTAAAGGCCTGGCAGAACTGCATGATGTTCACACCAGCAGCGCCCAGGGCGGGGCCGACGGGAGGAGCGGGGTTAGCTGCACCAGCAGGAATCTGGAGCTTAATGACGTTGGCAACCTTCTTCTCAGCCATGGTCATTCCTTTCGAATCACGAGTGTGAAGTACTTGCTATATCGTAAGCACGCACGTGTTAGAAGCACTCCTGAGATGAGCAGTCACAGAAGAAGCACGCTCGCGCGAACGGACGAAAACTTAAGCGATGACAGCGACCTGGTTAAAGTCGAGCTCTACCGGCGTCTCGCGGCCAAAGATCATCAGCGTGACCTTGAGCTTGCCTGCCTCGGTGTTAACCTCGGAGACCTTGCCATCAAAGTCGGTAAGCGGGCCATCGGTGACGCGGACGGACGTGCCGACCTCAATATCAACCGAGGTGCGCTTGGGCGAATCGCCCTTACCGGGACGACGAGTCATCTTATTGTACTCGTCGCGGGAAAGCGGAGCGGGCTTGCCGTTGCCGCCCAGGAAACCGGTGACGCCGGGCGTGTTGCGAACACACGTCCATGCATCGTCATCCATCTCCATGCGGACCAGGACATAACCCGGGAAGATCTTCGAATCCTTGGTCTCACGCTTGCCACCCTCTTTAATCTCGGTGACGCGCTCCATAGGAATCTCGATATCAAAGATACGGTCCTGCATGCCCATAGTCTCGATGCGATGCTCGAGATCGGACTTAACGCGGTTCTCGTATCCAGAGTAAGTGTGAACGACGTACCAACGCTTAGACATGGTTTAGCCCCTCAATCCAGAGAACAGAGCAAGAGCCTCGCCAAA
Source organism: Collinsella aerofaciens (assembly GCF_040926405.1). Lineage (GTDB taxonomy): Bacteria > Actinomycetota > Coriobacteriia > Coriobacteriales > Coriobacteriaceae > Collinsella. The sequence goes on along the minus strand of NZ_JBCOIG010000011.1, from coordinate 54,913 downwards.
GCCAGCATCGAGCAGAGCGATGACGACGCCGACGACGATCAGAGAAGCGCAAACGACGACCGAGTAGTTCACGAGCTCCTTCTTATCGGGCCACGTGACACGCTTCATCTCGGACTTGACCGAAGCGAAATACTTCTTGGTGCGGGCGAAGAAACCAGGCTTCTCGTTCTTCTTGGACTTCGCAGCCTTCTCGTTCTTCTTGGCAACGGCCTTCTTGGCCTCAACCTTGGAGTTGGCGGCAGCGTTGTTGGCAGGTGCCGGCTGCTGAGCCTTCTTCTTGTTCTTCTTGTTGGCCATTTGGGTTACCTCCGCGCAATGCGCTTATACATGAGTAAACCGTAAGCCCCCAATTGGGAGCTTACGGAATAATGACTGGCACGCCAGGAAGGACTCGAACCCTCAACACTCGGTTTTGGAGACCGATGCTCTACCAATTGAACTACTGGCGTATGTGACTAGAGACTAGCGAGTCTCTTTGTGCAGCGTGTGGTGACGGCACCAGGGGCAATACTTCTTGATCTCCATACGATCAGGCATGTTCGCCTTGTTCTTGGTGGTCGTATAGTTGCGGCGCTTGCACTCAGTGCACGCAAGAGTAACTAGAGTACGCATGTATCCTGAACCTTTCATATCCGCCCCGTACGGGCACGAGATGGTACTTTATCAGCTCTATGTAAGTGCTGTCAATGAAAACCTCGAATCAATTGGTTCTCGCTGGATCCATTCATATTTGGAACACATCAATGAAGCCAGCGAGATCTAATCGATCCATCACGCTCGGCTTAAGGGCGAGCGAAGCGTAATCGGCGGGGAATAAGTCCCGCGTAGAAAAGAACCCGGCACCCTATAAGTGCCGGGTTCTCTCTAAGTCAGCTATATCAAAGAGCTAATTTACTCAATAATCGTGGAGACGATGCCCGAACCGACGGTGTGGCCACCCTCGCGGATAGCAAAGCGCAGGCCCTCCTCCATGGCGATCGGGTGAATGAGGTCGCCCTCGATGGTGATGTGGTCACCAGGCATAGCCATCTCGGTGCCCTCGGGGAGCTTGACCGTACCGGTAACGTCGGTGGTACGGAAGTAGAACTGAGGACGATAACCATCGAAGAACGGGGTGTGACGGCCGCCCTCCTCCTTGGTCAGAACGTAGATCTCGCCGGTGAACTTGGTGTGCGGGGTAACCGAACCGGGCTTGCAGAGAACCTGGCCGCGCTCGATGTCCTCGCGCTTGATGCCGCGGAGCAGCAGACCGACGTTGTCGCCAGCCTCGCAGAAGTCCATGGACTTACGGAACATCTCGATACCGGTAACGACAGTGTTCTGGGTATCCTTGATGCCGACGATCTCGACGGGCTCGTTGAGCTTGAGCTCACCGCGCTCGACACGGCCGGTAGCAACGGTACCACGACCGGAGATGGTCATAACGTCCTCAACGGCCATCAGGAACGGGAGGTCGTTGTTACGAGCAGGCGTCGGGATGTACTCGTCGACGGCCTTCATGAGCTCGCGAATGGCGTCCATCCACTTGGCGTCACCCTCGAGAGCGCCCAGAGCAGAACCACGGATGACGGGGATGTCGTCGCCGGGGAAATCGTACTCGGAGAGGAGCTCACGGGTCTCCATCTCGACGAGGTCGATGAGCTCGTCATCGTCGACCATGTCGCACTTGTTCAGGAAGACGACGATGTAGGGAACGCCGACCTGACGGGCGAGCAGGATGTGCTCGCGGGTCTGAGCCATGGGGCCGTCGGTAGCAGCGATGACCAGGATAGCGCCGTCCATCTGAGCAGCACCGGAAATCATGTTCTTGACGTAGTCAGCGTGGCCCGGGCAGTCAACGTGAGCGTAGTGACGGGCAGCAGTCTCGTACTCAACGTGGGAGACGGAAATCGTGATGCCGCGCTCGCGCTCCTCGGGAGCCTTGTCGATGTTCTCGAACGCAGTGAAGTCAGCCTTGCAGCCCTCGGTCTCGGAGAGAACCTTGGTGATGGCGGCGGTCAGCGTGGTCTTGCCGTGGTCGACGTGACCAATGGTGCCGATGTTAACATGCGGCTTAGTGCGCTCAAACTTCTCTTTGGCCATAAAGCCCTCCTCTTAACAGGTCGTCCCCGGACGGGACTTTGCCTTTATACCATAGTGGCCTCTCAACATACTATTGAGAAGCCACCGTGTTACCTATGGTAGCGGTGACTGGATTCGAACCAGTGACGCCACGGGTATGAACCGTGTGCTCTAACCAACTGAGCTACACCGCCGGATGGAGCCTGCAACCAGACTTGAACTGGTGACCTCTTCGTTACCAACGAAGTGCTCTACCGACTGAGCTATACAGGCACTTGACGGGTGGGAGCTATAGGATTCGAACCTATGTAGGCAGAGCCAACGGGTTTACAGCCCGTCCCCATTAACCACTCGGGCAAACTCCCAATCGTTCAAGTATCCGCAGGTTCTTTGGTCTTTTGGACCGCCGCCCCCGCGAACGAAAAAGATAATACGATGCAACCTTGGGGGCTGTCAACGAAAACCTCTATATACACGGTGCCGGGCGTATCTATATACCTTTGACCTGCTGTTTTGCTGAGTTTGGATATAGAGGACGGTGGATTTGCATGTAGCGGTGACATTTCCCGAGGGAACACTTTGGCATAGTGGAGTACATCTGCTGCACCGACCTTTGATAACGACCCTCTTGCACTATTACCTTGCACTATTACATAGGTCGCGATCGTGCTTCCACGGCACGTTCAAGCGTGGATAATCTCCCGCTTTTAGCGCGGCTCTAAGCCCAAAGTTGGAGATTATCCACTCTCATTCTCCAGACGGGAGAACTATAGAGCCGCTACTACTCGGGCCAGACCAAAGTAGACCCATAGAGCGGCTCCCCCTTGGTGCAGGGGTAGCGGCTCAAGTAACACGACGATAGCAAGTCGAAGAAATAGGTCATGGCGTATTTCGAATAAACGCCGAGTCGGTCAATTCCGTTTCCCGCATTGCCAAGACGATATACACGGTCAAAAGACCTCGATTTGTCATCGTTGCTAAACGCAGTAATTAGAATCTTCCTGCCCGAACGGCAATCAAGATACTCTCGCGCCTGTGACGCAAATAGCCCGGAGACCGATACGAGAATTATCAATGACTGCGAAGCGTCTCCCATGTTTTTCAATTCCGCGACGTTAGCCCCAGCAACTATGCGAACTATCTTGCCCGCATAAAACATTTCCTGCTGAAATCGTACGAGATTGGCGCTCACATTATTGGTGCACCAGATTTCAACGTTTTTATGGCCATCAATTTCGTCGGCAAGGTGCTTAATAGCGATATCGGACACGCCGCTTTCAACCTCAGCGAACATCTCGATCATGCGAACGTCGAGCTCTGCCCTGTACTCCTCGTAGCCAAATTCCTCCTCTCGATGGCTTAAGTCGCTTGGAAAGACTGATTGAGTAAATGATTCTTTCAAATCGCTAAGAGACTGGTAGCCCAATCGATTGCAGAAACGACGAACAGCGGAACGGGTCACGAATGCATCGCGGGTTATTGCGGCAACATTGATTTCGCTCGAACGCCTAATGTGAGCGATGAGATATCGAGCGATGGCGGCATCGTTTGACCCAAACTCGCTGTTGATGATGGAGCTAATGCGATTGAGCACATCGAAGTCATTGATATTCACGTGATCTCTCTTTCCGCTCTCCTCGATATTATGGTTCATTTATTGAATCAAACAGCTTTGGTCGTTCTCCTATGATTCAAATCAGTTGACGTCATCTTAATCGTAATTCCGTCACACGTATCCACCGTGTTGAATGATGGAAAGGGGATTCATGGGCAACGTGAACAACATGCCGTTTCTCTGGGGTTCCGCCACGGCGTCTTATCAGTGCGAGGGTGCCTGGAACGAAGACGGCAAAGGCCTCGGCGAGTGGGATTTCTTTAACCACACAAGCAATAAGAACATCAACCATGTTGACGGTGATGTATCTTGCGACTTCTACCATCGCTATGAAGAAGATATCCGCATGATGAAAGAAGGCGGACAAAACACCTATCGCTTCTCTCTTTCATGGAGTCGAATCATCCCCACGGGTATCGGCGAAGTGAATGAAAAGGGTATCGATTTTTATAATCGGGTCATTGATTGCTGCCTCGAAAATGGCATAGAGCCCAACGTTACGCTGTTCCATTACGATCTGCCATTCACGCTTGCTTGCAAAGGCGGATGGCTGAACAACGACATGGCAGAGTGGTTCTGCAAATACGCCAAGATTTGCTTTGAGCGCTTTGGAGACCGCGTCAAAATCTGGGCTACCGTTAACGAGCCGCATTTCTACAGCTACTGCGTAAACATGTTGGGCAACTATCCCCCCAATCGATCGCTCGACGTTCAGTCGTACATGCAGTTTCAGTACAACCTGATGCGCGCAAGCGCACTCGCAGTCCGAGCATATCGTCAAATGGGCTACGACGGCATCATCGGCGCCGTCCACGATGGCGGCGTTGTCGAACTCGACCCGGCAACCGAGCACCCCGATGACGTATTTCGATACGCAGACTTTTTCGCCAATCGCATGATTCTGGCACCAGCACTTCAGGGTCAACTGCCGCCAGAAATGGACGAAATCCTTGAAAAACTTGGCGTCTCGCTCTATCGATCCCCAAATGACGTAGAAGAATTCAGAGACGGTAAAGTCGATTTTATTGGACTCAACGTGTATTGCCGAGAGTATGTAACCGACTGGCACGGTGGAGAGCTTGCCGTTTCGGCGAACAATAAGGGCGGTTCGAGCAAAAAGGTCGAAGGAAAATGCATTGCACCCTTGTTTGAAAGCGCCCGCGACAGCAATGTTCCCCGCAATAAATGGGGCCGCGAAATACTCCCAAGTTGCATGTATTCAACCATCATGGATGTCCATGAGCGCTATGACGCGCCCCGCATCTTTATTACGGAAAACGGACATGGCGCCTATGAGCAACCAGACGCAGACGGAATGATCCACGATGATGACCGCATCGAGCTTCTGGGCCAGTTCATCGAGCACATGATGAGGGCTAAGCGCGACGGCGCACGCGTTGAGGGCTACTACCTTTGGTCGACGATGGATCTGTATAGCTGGATCAACGGCTACGAAAAACGATACGGACTTGTCCATATCGACTTCGAGAACAATCTGGAGCGCACCCCCAAAAAGAGCTGGTATTGGTACCGAGACCTTATCTCGAAGTATCAGGAGCAGGAAGGTTAGGAGAAAGAGATGAAATATCAGGCAATGTCCGAAACAGTCCTAAAGGCTGTTGGCGGCAAAGAGAACATTACATCGGTAACTCATTGTGCGACGCGCCTTCGCATCGACGCACGAGACACCTCGATCATCGATCTCCAGCTCGCCAAATCGGCCGACCAGGCGCTCGGGGCAGTAGTCAGCGGTGGCCAGCTTCAGGTGATCATCGGCCCCAACGTCACCGAGGCTTACAACGACTTCCTCGACTTCGCGGGAATCGAAGTCGGCGGAGGCGCGGTTGCCGACGATGCCCAAACCGCCAAGGATCTTGCAGAGGGTATCAAAAGCGGCAACACTGCCATGAGCCTAGTTGAGAAATTCGGAAATGTCTCCGCACAGGTATTCATGCCCATCGTCCCGGCGCTCATCGTTGGCGGACTCATTCTTTCGATCAAGAATCTCCTGGTCAATTATTGTGGATTGAGCACCGATAGCGGAACCGCCCAGGTTCTGCTGGCGATCTTCAGCGCCTCATTTAGCTTCCTGCCCGTTTACCTCGGCTATCAGCTCGCCGCCGTCATGAAGATGCAGCCTATCATGGGCGCACTGCTGGGCGCAATCATGATTAGCTCGTCTATTAGCGGTGCTGAGGGTCTCGACTTTCTTGGCATCCCCATCCCGACGAATGACTACTCGAGCACGGTGGTGCCAATCGTACTGGGCGTTGTGTTCATGTACTTTGTTGATCGCGGTCTTCAGAAAATCATCCCCGACATTACCAAACTGTTCTTGAAGCCGCTGCTCACCATGTTCATCGTCGTGCCTGTTGAGCTGATTATCCTCGGCCCCGCCGGCAGCATGATGGGCTACGCGCTGAGTGATGCCGCCACGTGGCTCATGGATAACGTGGCATTTATCGCTACTCCAATCCTTGCAGCCCTTAACCCCTTTTTTGTCATGCTCGGTCTTGATAAGGCCTACATCGCGATCGAAGTTACGAGCTTGGCGCAGCTCGGCTGGGCGCCCATCATCTTTGGCTTCATCTCAAACCTCTGCATTGGCGGCACGAGTCTCGCCTTGGCAACTGCAATGAAAGGCAACAAGGAGAAGAGAGGTATGGTCACCACGGTTGCCGTCACCGCACTTTGCGGCGTAACTGAGCCCGCATTTTACGGCTGCCTCATCGAGCGTCCCCGCCTGCTTGTCGGCACGGCAATCGGCGCCCTCTGCGCGGGACTCCCTGCAGGTATCTTCGTCCTGAAGGAGTATGTTGCGGGAGCATGCCCCGGTCTTCTTTCTGCGCTGATCTTTATCGCTCCCGATGGATCCATGGGCAACTTCGTACTGGCGTGCGTTGTCGCCGTCATCGCCATCGTCGTCTCGTTCATCGCTGCACGCGTGATTATCAAGAAGAATCCTAACTATATTGAGTAAATGCCCGCTGTTTGCATTGGGGACATCCTCGGCAGACCGTTAGCAAGAACCCAAGAAGTCCCTTAGGGGCTCGATTAATCCATTCGGATTCCTGAGGCACAAACGACCCCGATTCCACAATGAAATCGGGGTCGTTGTTTCTGAAGCCTTCGATAGACAATCGGTGTTTACCTTAGCTCCCTATCCAAGTTAATTATCCACGCTCGTTCTCCGGCCGGCAGATTTTCTTCTCTCGCGTGTCCAGAAATCCACGCTCGAGCAGGACGTCCAGGTCCGCACCCGCCCTTGTCTCGATCTGTAACAGCAAGAGGCCTATTCCGCTTCTACATGTTACAGATCAAGATATTCCTGAAACACCCTAAGTTTTATCTCAATCTGTAACAGTTAGATGCCAAATATCGGTCTTGGTGTTACAGATTTAGACAAACTGGAGGACGAGACAAACCAAAAACGGAATGGGCGCTAACCCGATGGCGCACCACCTAAATAGAAACGGGCCCTGTCCCACAAGGGAACAGAGCCCGAAACTCTCATGGAGCCAGTGACAGGAATCGAACCTGCAACCCACTGATTACAAATCAGTTGCGCTACCGTTGCGCCACACTGGCACACTTGGCACTTTCGCGCGAAGCCAGATAAGAATAAAGGAATTGCGGACGAGGCGCAACAGACCCTTTGACCGACCACATCTTAAAACTATTCGTCAGAACGAATAGTTTTAATTACAATGGAATAGATAAAACTATTCGTTCTGGCGAAGGGTTTCGCGATGTTGACCACGAAGGAAGCTGCAGAGCTACTCGACATCACCCCGCGCAGGGTGCAAGAGCTCATAAAAAACGGAGCACTTGAGGCACGCAAGGCTTCTGGTGTATGGCTCATCGACAAAGACAGCGTCAACGCACGACTCCGCTCCGTGACCAAAACGGGGGGACGCCCCCGTCGAGGCCATGGAAAAAGCGAGATTACGTTTACCCTCATGAACCGCACGCACGAAGTGGCCCAGCTGGTCTACAGCAGATCACGGAAAGACTTCACCCACATCGGCGCCGACGTCGATCGTGCCCACGCCCCTATTGGAGTTTTTGCTCCCAGCAAACCTGTATCGCTCGACTCCTTCCGCATCTGGTGGCGCGGCCGCGGTATCCCGCTCGCACGCATTGGGCTAGCCTCCCTGCTTGCAGAAGCCGCAGTCGATGTTCCCGATGAACTCGTACAGCGAAATCTTGGCCTCTCCTTATCCGACCAGTATTGGATTAGGCCCCAAGACTCCGGTCTCGCGTGGGAAGATATCAATTTCTTCAATAATGCTTTTGACGACGTCTCGCTAACCATTGCACCCTTCGCCCCGGAGGGTAAGGCAGCTGCCGCAAAGCCTGACAACACCTCGGACGGCAATCTTCAAAAGTACTGGACATGCGAGGGTGACCGTCGAATCCTCCACAAGGCAGGTGCACATCTAAACCAGGAACCTTATAACGAGCTGGTGGCGACTGCACTTCACCGTCGCATCCTAAACGGTTGCGATTATGTACCCTATTCGCTCGAAGGCGCGGGTACTTCCGCCTTGAGCACATGCAATGTCTTCTTAACTGACGAAGAAGAATATGTCCCTGCGTTCTATGTAAACCAGCATGCAAATGCAGACGAGCGACTAACCGATTACGAACGGTATGTAGCAAACAGCGAGGAGCTTGGAGCGACAGATATAAAAGACGCCCTTGACCGCATGATCGTATGCGATGACATCATTGCCAACTACGACCGTCATTGGCGCAACTTCGGCCTCGTGCGAAACGTCAACTCACTGGCCTGCAGACCAGCCCCCATCTTCGATTCGGGCTCATCACTCTGGTGCAACATATCACTAGAGGAGCTTAGGGCGGGAGAGCACAGTTTTACCAGCGCACAATTTCATTCAAGTCCCGCCAAACAAATGTTGCTCGTCGAGGACATGGGCTGGTTTGACGGCGACAAACTCGAGGGCTTTGTCGACGAGGCGATCGAGATTCTGTCTAAAAACGATGCCCTAGCAGCGAGACTGCCTTATCTAAAAGAGGCGCTAACGTGGCGCCTCGAAAGAATGATCGACATCGCTGAATGGAGTTAGCGAGGCAGCATTGCCCCGCCAACTTCCCTACCTCCCGCGAAGGGCCTTGAGCTTGGCCAGGGCATCGGGGCTCAGGCGGCTGCCCAGGGTCATCTTGATCTGCGGGGCTTCCTCGGCTTCGTGAACGTCGTTATCGATCTGTTTGATCTCGTCCACCAGCATGCGGCTCGAGATGCGCGTGACGCCCTTGCCCATGACGACGGCCTGGATTGTGCCGTCACTCGATACCACGGAGCACGCGCGGCCCTCCTCGCGTGCCTCGATGCAGAGCTTCTGCACCACGGTATCGGCAGAGACGCCCGTCGGCGAAAACTCGATGCGCACGCCGCGGGCCGGCAGGTTGGGGCGCTCGCTGGAGATATTGCCCGCGCCGTCGAACACGATCACGGCCTCGTAGCGGCCCTGGGCAAACGCCGCAACATCGTTGATGAGTGCGGTGCGCGCCATATCGTGGACGTCGCTGGAATACGGATCGTCGGAATGGTCGTAGACGAGCTTTTCGTAGCGCGGCGTGCAGTGGATCACGTTGTAGCCGTCGACCACCAGCAGCTCGGGCTTATTGGAATGCACCGTCGAGACTGGGTCGGCGATAGCCTGTGCAAACGCATTGCCGCCCACGCCATAGGTCGCGGCCGAAACAATCGGCTTGGCCGAGCCTTCGCCAAAGCGCTTGGCCTTGGACTTGGCACGGTTCTTCTTGGACATGCGTTACTCCTCCCCCATGAGCTCGCCTGCGTTGCGGCGCAGCCACTCAAAGCATAGCGCCGTCGTTGCCTGGGCAACATTGAGGCTCTCGGTCATGCCGCGCTGGGGAAGCTTGGTCAAAAAGTCGCATTTCTCGAGCACCAGGCGCGAGATGCCGTCGCCCTCAGAGCCCATGACGAGCGCAACGCGGCCCTCGAAGGGGGCGTCCCAGCAGCTGCCCTCGGCGTGCTCGGAGGCACCGCCCACCCAAAAGCCAGCGGCCTTGAGGTCATCGAGCGCACGGGCGATATTGGGAACCTGCGCGATGGGCAAATGCATGACGGCGCCGGCTGACGTCTTGTAGCTGCCCACGGTTACGCCAGCGGCACGCTTGTTGGCGATGATAACGCCCGCGGCGCCCACGACCTCGGCGGAGCGCACGATGGCGCCGAAGTTACCGTCGTCGGTCACGTGGTCGAGCACCACGACAAGCGCCGGACCGTCGCCCGCACGGTCGAGGATATCGGCGACATCGGCATAGGGGAAGTTGCCTACCTCGAGTGCGATGCCCTGGTGAGCGCCATGGCTCGACAGCGCATCGAGCTGTGCACGCGGCACGTACTTAATGCGGACACCCGCGGCATTGAGGTCATCGACCAGGCGCGACAGGGCGGCATCGCGCTCCCCGCCCTCGGCGATGAGCGCGCACTTGATGGGAAAACCGGTGCGTAGCGCCTCGGCGGCAGCACGACGGCCTTCGATAAACTCGCCCTTGGGGGCCTGAACAGCGCCGCGGTTGCGATCGCGCTGCGGACGAGCGGCCTGGGCGCGATCGCGCTGGCCCTTAGGAGCGGCAGCGCGATCATTGCGGCGAATCGGACGCGAGCTAGAAGCAGCCTGCTTGCCGCCACGAGGCGCACGCTTGCGATTGTCGGCCATAAAGCGACCTCCTAAATACAACTATCAATCGAAACAAAATAAACGACCGCCTATGAATATTAATTCGGGCGGTCGGTACGGGTTTTCCAAGTGCCCGAGATTGCCGTGAAAGAGGAGCGACGCGTACTTGAGTACGCGAGCGACGGTTTGAACGGCAAGGTCGGGTGCTTGGGAAACCCGCAGGGATTAGAGAGATTTGATACGGGTACCGGCGGCAGTATCCTCGATCGTGAGGCCCAGGTCCTTGAGCTGATCGCGGATGGCATCTGCCAGATCCCAGTTCTTGGCGGCACGAGCCTCGGCGCGGGCCTCGAGAATCTTGGCAGCGGCCTCGTCCACGTCGTCGCCCGTGTAGGCAACCAGGCCGGCGGCAACGCCGAGCAGACCCAGCGGCAGCTCGACCTTGGGCTCGGGAAGTTCAACGCCAAACGTATCGAGCAGCTCGGCCAGCGTATCGGCGGCAGCAAGCGCGGCGGCCTTGTCGGCAGCATCGCCCGCCTGCTCCAGATACTGGTTGCACTCGGTGACAAAGCCAAAGACGACGCCCATGGCACCGGCGGTGTTAAAGTCGTCGTCCATGCACTCCTTAAAGGCGGCACGAGTCTCGGCGGCCTTGGCGGCAAACGCCTCGGCGGCAGCCTCATCGGCGTTGGCCGTCGCGTGGTTCGCAGCCCAACGCAGGTTCTCGACCGTACCGGCGATACGTGTGAGCGAATTCTCGGCACCCTCCAGGCGCTCCCAGGAGAAGTCGAGCGGCGAGCGATAGCTCGTCTGCAGCATCAGCAAGCGCAGAGCCGCGGCAGAGTGCTGCTCGAGCACCTCGGCCAGCGTAAAGAAGTTACCGAGCGACTTGGACATCTTCTCGCCGTCTACCAGCAGCATGCCCGTGTGCATCCAGGTGTTGGAGAAACCCTGGTGCCAGGCGCAGGTGGCCTGGGCGCACTCGTTCTCGTGATGCGGGAAGGCCAAGTCGGAGCCGCCGCCGTGAATGTCGATCGGAGTGCCCAGATAGCGGTGCACCATGGCGGCGCACTCGGTGTGCCAACCAGGACGGCCCTCGCCCCAGGGGCTCGGCCAGCTGGGCTCGCCGGGCTTGGCGGCCTTCCACAGGGCAAAGTCGAGCGGGTCGTTCTTGTCCTCGTTCTCCTCGATGCGCGCACCCACCATGAGGTCGTCGATGTTGCGGCCCGAGACCTGGCCGTAGTTGGGATCGCTGCGCACGGCAAAGTACACATCGCCGTTATCGGCTGCGTAAGCGTGGCCCTGCTCGATAAGCGTCTTGATCATGGCGATCATGGGACCGATCTCTTTGGTGGCGCGGGGACGCACATCGGGATCGAGCACGTTGGCAGCGCGCATGACGCCGATGAACTTGTCGGAGAACTCCGTCGCAACCTCGGCAGCCGTACGGCCTTGCTCGTTGGCGCGCTTGATGATCTTGTCATCGACATCGGTGAGGTTCTGAGCGGACGTGACCTCGTAGCCGCTCGCGATGAGCCAGCGGCGAATCACGTCAAAGCTGATGAACGTGCGGGCGTTGCCGATGTGGATGTTGTCGTAGACCGTGGGGCCGCACACATACATGCGGACCTTACCGGGCTCGATGGGCTGGAACTCTTCCTTTTTATGGGTAGCGCTGTTGTAGATACGCATTCGTTACTCCTTAACGGTTTTCTGTAGCAGGCAGACGGCCCAGGCGCCAATTCCCTCGCCTTGGCCTTCCCAGCCGAGTTTTTCGGTCGTAGTGGCGGCGACGCCCACGTTTTCGACGTCAACGCCCAGGGCATGGGCCAGGTTGGCGCGCATGGCATCGCGGTGCGGGGTGATCTTGGGCTGCTGGCAGGCAATGGTGCAATCGGCATCGACAAACTCAAAGCCCAGCTCGCGCGCATAGTCCATCACACGGGCAAGCAGCACCATCGAGTCGGCGCCCTCATAGGCAGGATCGGTGTCGGGGAACAGCTTGCCGATGTCTCCCCCGCGGCAGGCGCCCAGAATGGCGTCGGCCAGCGCGTGCGCGAGCACATCGGCATCCGAGTGGCCCAGCAGACCGCGCTCGTAGGGAATGTCGACACCGCCGATAATACATCGACGCCCCTCCACCAGACGGTGAACATCGTAGCCGTGTCCAATGCGCAGGTTACTGAACATGGGGAAGGTCCTCTCCCTCGGCCATGCGGCCGAGCAGAATCGCGGTTACGGGACGCAGGTCCTCGGGCACCGTCACCTTAAGGTTATCGCGCGGGCTCTGGACGCAGCGGACACGCCCACCCATGCGCTCGACCAGCGACGAATCGTCCGTGCCGATAAAGCCCTCAGCAATCGCCGCGGCATGGGCGCGTTTCATGGCGTCGACACTAAAGATCTGCGGCGTCTGCGCGGCCCAGTACAGCTCGCGCGGCGGCGTCTCGACGATGTTGTCGCCGTCGACGATCTTGAGCGTGTCAATCGCGGGCTGACCGCACACGACACCGTCGAGGGCACGGTCGCTCACGAGCACGTCGATAGCGTGGTCGATGGCCTCGGTCGTAATGAGCGGACGAGCGCCATCGTGAATGGCAACGTATTCAAAGCCCGCCGGAACCGCACGCACACCGGCACGGGTGGAATCCTGGCGGGTCGCGCCGGCATCGGCAAAGCTGATGGGCGTGTCATAGTCAAACGGGTCGATGGCCAGGCGTCGCATCTCGGCACGACGCTCGGCAGGGCAAACCACGACGATGTGGCCGACCTTATCGCTACGGTCAAATGCGCGGATGGACCAGCTCATAAGCGGACGGCCCGCCACGTTAACGAGCTGCTTGCCACCGGGATTTCCAAAGCGCTGGCCGCTGCCGCCGGCAACGACCACGGCGCATACGGGCGCCATTATGCGTTCCCCTGTTTGGTGCCCTTCATGCGGTACAGCGAGTCCGCAAGAATAGCAGGGTTGTTGACGCCAAAGTCGCCCAGGCGCTCCGGATCCTCGCTGATGTCGTCCATGAGCTCCTGCAGCGAGCCGTACTCGTCGACGATTTTCTCGGCCACGCCGTCGCGCACGACGGACACGCGCGAAAGCGTGCGCAGGCCCAGCGGCGTCATGACAGAGTCCTCGTCCAGGTCGTCGTAACCCAGAACCGCCGCCACATGCTGTGGGTCGGACAGGTCCTTAGGCGTCATGCGAGCAAGCTCGGCGCGAATCTTCTCGGCGTTTGCCTCGGAGGAATCGCTCGCGTAGTCGCGAATCATCAGGTCGTACTCGGTATCCATGCTGGAGCCGGCGAGCTGCTCGAGCTGCATCTGCACGAGCTTGCCCTGGTTGCCCAGCTTGACGATGCAATCCTTAAGCTCGGTCTTTGCCTGCTGCATGATCTCGAAGCTCGAGAAAATACCGGTAATGTCGGCGAGCGTAACGTAGTCGTCGAGCTCGAGGGCCGTCAGGCGCAGCAGGGAGCGATCGAGCGACTGACGGGTGGTCTGGAGCGTGGCGACGAGCTGGTTGACCGAGCTCATGATAGTGGTGACGGGCTGGATCTCGTAGCTCTTGCCGTGAACGTACACGTTGACGACGGCACGACGGGCCGAGACCGAGATCACGATGGCATCGGTGAGCACCGACATGCGAGCGGCGGTGCGGTGACGCATGCCCGTCTCGCTCGTGGCAAGCGAGGGATCGGGATTGAGGTGGAAGTTGGCGCGCAGGATCTGGGTGAGGTCGCCGTCGATGACGATGGCGCCATCCATCTTGGAGAGCTCGAACAGACGGTTCGAGGTGAACGAAATGTTGAGCGGGAAGCCGTCGTTACCGGCGGCGAGCACGTTTTCAGTGTCGCCGACGCAGATAAGAGCACCCAGGTGACCGGCAATGATCATGTCGAGGGCGGTGCGGATCGGCTGACCAGGTGCCGTCAGGCGGATGGCCTGTTCCATACGCTTTTGCAGCTCGTTCTTATCCAAGGCATCGCTCCCATCGTATACGCTCCATAAACGCTAAATAGTTTCTCACGGTTTGTCCCCGCAACGCTTGCGAAATCCGATGCTTACAGAATGAGCGAACACCGCTTAGGTAGCTCATTTGGGACGGGGCTCTTTTAGCTGCTCATGTGGTAGCATCGGGTTTCATATAAATGAGGGAGTAGTCGTGTAATCGGGTTCGCCCGCAAAGAGGGAGCCAGACTATGGGACTCGCAGAGCTCATGTTGCTCGCCGTTGGCCTTTCGATGGACGCCTTTGCCGTTTCCATCTGCAAGGGTCTTGGCATGAAAAAGATCAACCTTAAAGTCACCGTGGTGCTCGGTCTGTTCTTTGGCGGGTTTCAGGCCGGCATGCCCGTGATCGGTTGGGCACTCGGCAGTCAATTCATGGGCATCATCGGACCCATCGACCATTGGATTGCCTTTATCCTTTTGGCCTTTATCGGCGGCAAGATGCTGTGGGAAGCCTTTACCGAAGACGAGGATGAGGATGAAGGCGACGGCAAGGATGCCGAAAAGATCGACCTGGGCGAGTACCTAATCCTTGCCATCGCCACCTCGATTGACGCGCTCGCCGTGGGCATCTCGTTTGCCGCGCTCTCGGTCGATATCGTTCCCGCTGTATCGCTTATCGGCGTCACAACGTTTATCTTCTCCGTCGCCGGCGTAGCGATCGGCCACACCTTTGGCGCGCGCTACGAAAAACCCGCCACCATCGTGGGTGGCGTCGTGCTCATCCTCATCGGGCTTAAGATCTTGCTTGAGCATCTGGGGATTCTCGCGATATAAAAAGCGCCTCTCATAAGCTCAACGTCAATGTAGAAGTCTCATGCAGAGTTTTGCATAATGCCTATTCGTGCAGACTTTTGCATGTCATACTGATATGCAAAAGTCTGCACGTTAGGAGATTGCCGTGGATACCCTTCCCATCACCACGCCGCGCCAAGCTGGCATCTACGTGCGCCAGGCACGCGACTCACAGGGAATCACCCGTGCGGCCCTCGCTAAAAAAGCCGGTGTTTCGGAGCGCCTGCTCGCATCGCTCGAGCTGGGAGATGCCACCGGCATTCGACTCGACAAGCTATTGGTGATCTTTAATGCTCTCGGACTGGCGCTCGCCGCTCAAGGGGATATCGTCAAAACGAATAACGAGCAATCAGCCAACGTTCCGCATGCCGATCTGCAAACTCGCAGCACCCCCAGACGCCATCGCGCTCAACGTCCCTCTCATAGCTACCGTTGCTGTGCCGCCATTCCGGTTCTTGCAGACGCCCCCTTTACGTCTGAACTCTACGACAAAGCCTTCGCCGATTTCGCCATGTCCAATCTCGGAGTCTCGATTGCCGCAAACGCATCTAACCAAACCAAGCCCGAAGGGAAATAGCCAATGGCCAGAACATCACTTCGGACCTTTATTTGCGGTGTACCTGCGGGAACGCTCACGCAAGATGAGAACGGTCTTATCAGCTTTACCTACGATCATGACTATGACGGGCCAGCCCTATCGACCAACATACCCGTATCGAATCGCACATACGGACAACAGGTCATGAATCCGTACCTGTTTGGCCTTCTACCCGACAGCGAAGACCAACGAAAAGCGATTGCCGCCGAATTCGACGTTAGGCCCAACAATCCCGTTGCGTTGCTCAGCCATATCGGACTCGACTGTCCGGGCGGAGTGCAGTTTTGTGCCGAAGAAGATGCCGACGCCGTCCTGCATCGCGTTGGCGAATACCGCCCTATAGACGACCACGAAATTGTTCTCCGTCTCAAGTCGATCAGAGATGACCGCGATGCATCGTGGATGGGTCTAGATGAAAGTTGGTCACTTGGAGGCAACCAGGGCAAGTTCGCGCTCGCGTTCATAAACGGCCGCTGGTGCGAATGCATGGGCTCCTCGCCCACGACGCATATTTTAAAAAATGGCGTTATCGGATTTAAACTCGAGGCTCTCAATGAGTTTGTCTGCATGAAAAGCGCCCAGCGCGCCGGTATCGCAACGGCAAACGTCGAATATCGAATGTTTGAGGACGAACCTGCCCTCATTGTTGAGCGCTATGACCGCGTGAAAGTCAAAGACGGAACGATCAGGCGTCTACATCAAGAAGACCTCTGTCAGGCCCTTGGAGTGATGCCCGCTCAAAAGTACACGGCAGACGGCGGCCCGACCGCACGCGATATTCAGGAACTCCTCGTCAATACGAGCCATCATCAACTTAACCTGTATCTGTTTACGCAGATACTTTTCTTTAACGCCATCATCGGCGCACCGGACGCGCATGCGAAGAACTATTCCCTGCTTCTTGGAAACGGCGGCACAGCTATGATGGCCCGTATGTATGACGTTGCATCTGGGCTGGCATACGAACGTATGCGGCGAAAAGCGCGCCTCGCCATGAGCGTTGGCGGCGAAAATCGTGTGGGGTGCATCGGTCCAGGCGCTATCCGCCGATACCACGGTATGGGCGACCCCGCGCTGGAGGCGGCACTCACCGATGCCGGGCTATCCGAGAAGTTTTGCTTTGCGACCATGATGGACCTCGCCTACGAGGTACCTATTTGCATGGAAGAGGTCATGGACGAATACGCCGACCTGCCCGGCATGGCGGACCTGCGCGAGCATATGCTCGGCCCCGTCTGCGAAAACTGTCAGCGCACCCTCGACCTCATCAAGGCGGATATGGGCTAGGTGTCCGTAATCTCCCATTACCCAAAAGAAGAGAGGGGGCACCCGTCACAAAAGCTCGGGTGCCCCCTCACGTAATGTCATTTGCAATCCACCAGCACGTGGCTCGGACTGCTGCTAGCGCAACCTTTACGCAGCGAGGCGCTTGAGCACGTCGATGAGCAGCTCGTAGAAGCGCTCAGCAGAAGCGAGTTCCATGCTCTCGTCCGGGGTATGGACATCGGAGAGCGTCGGGCCCACGGCGATGGCGTCCAGGCCGTGCAGGGCCTCGGCAAACAGGCCGCACTCAAGGCCGGCGTGAATGGACTCGATGCGCAGCTCGGAGCCAAAGAGCTCGCGATAGCTCTCGACAAAGATGTCGCGTACCGGCGAATGCTCGGCATAGCTCCAGCCGGGATACTCGAACTCGAACTTGGCGTCGAAGCCCAGGACATCGGCCAGCGTCTGCAGGCGGTCCTTGAACTCGTTCTGCAGCGAGGTAATCGAGGAGCGCGGGGACAGCATGATCTTGACCTCGTCGTCAGAAGTGGCAACCACACC
This sequence comes from Collinsella aerofaciens, assembly GCF_040926405.1. Classification (GTDB taxonomy): domain Bacteria; phylum Actinomycetota; class Coriobacteriia; order Coriobacteriales; family Coriobacteriaceae; genus Collinsella. Next base: position 37,342 of record NZ_JBCOIG010000011.1, on the reverse strand, counting down.
GATGTTGGAGGAAACCTCGACGGAGCCGTCGGTGGCGACGTTGCGGCGAATCACGCCGTTAGGGGCAAGACGCAGGGCGCGGATGAGGGCAAGCGCGGACTTCTGATCCATGGCCTCGACCTCGGCGTCGTCGGCAATCTCGACGGTGCAGGTAAAGCCGGGGTCAAAGACCTCGAGCTCGGCAGTGACGTCGGCAATGATGCCCTTTGCGATCTGGGCCGCGGCCTCGGCGGCAGCGTGATCAGTGTAGACCAGCTCGGCCTTGCACTCACGGTTGATGGCGTTGTCCTTAGTGCCGCCGTTAAAGCTGACGATGGCGGGCTCGCCGGCGACCATCAGGCGGTCGATGATGCGGGCCATGATGAGGTTGCCGTTGCCGCGCTCCAGGTGGATGTCGGCACCGGAGTGACCACCCAGCAGGCCGGAGATCTCGAGCGTAAGGGTGCTGCCGGTCTTGTGCTCGCGCACGATCGGGCAGGCGTAGGTAACGACGACACCGCCGGCGCAGCTGACGGTGGCCACGCCCTCCTCCTCGGAATCGAGGTTGATCATGGTGCGGGCGCTAATCTGGGACTTGTCGAGCGTCTCGGCGCCAACCAGGCCAGTCTCCTCGTCGGTGGTGAACACGCACTCGAGGGCCGGATGAGCAATCGAATCGTCGTTGAGCACGGTGAGCATCAGAGCGACGGCGATACCGTTGTCGGCGCCCAGCGTGGTACCGTTAGCGGTGAGGACGCCATCCTTGACGACCAGGTCGATACCATCGGTCGTAAAGTCGTGCTCAACGGAGCCCAGCTTGTCGCACACCATGTCGATGTGGCCCTGCAGCATCACGGTCGGGGCATTCTCGGCGCCGGCAGATGCGGGCTTACGAATGATGACGTTGTAGACCTCGTCCTGATACACGTCGAGGCCGCGCTCCTTGGCAAACGCAACCAAAAAATCGCTGATGCCCTTCTCGTTGCCAGACCCACGGGGGATCGCGCTGATCTCCTCAAAGAAATGGAACAGCTGGGCGGGCTCGTAGCCAGTAATCTTGTAGTCCATGGTGCCTCCTTGGCGCAACTGGTTAGACAATAAGACATGCGCCTTGTATATTCCCAGACTTCGTTTGCATAAACCAGTCGAAAACGCCGAGCGCTCTCGCATCATCGGCTAACGGTGGACCGCATAGCGTAACGGTCACAACTTCGCAGCTCTACAAATCGAGGCGCCCTTGCCAGAGCGCCTCGATTGCACAGATCAAATTGTCGCCACACCCTACAGCGCGCCGGAACCGGCTTGCATCATGCCGCCGGGGCCCGAGGTCACGCCGCCGCTCACGGGCGCGGCGTTGCCGGTGTGCGGTGCCGCCGGGGCGGTATCGCCACCGAGCGTGCCCGCCGGACGCGGAGCCGGGATCTCGCCCGTGCCGTGGCTAAAGACAAACTTGCCATCGGCCACGTCGCACAGGACGGTATCGCCCTCGCCCCACTCGCCGGCCAGAAGCTCCTCGGACAGCGGGTCCTCGATGAGCTTTTGAATGGCACGGCGCAGCGGACGCGCACCGTTGGTGAGGTCGGTGCCCTCGGCCACGATTTTGTCATAGGCCGCATCGGTGAGCTTGATGTTCATGCCGTTGGCAATCAAACGCTGACGCAGGTCGTCCACCAGCAGGTGCGCGATCTTGGTGAGATTCTCGCCCGAGAGCTTCTGGAACACCACGATGTCGTCGATACGGTTGAGCAGCTCGGGGCGGAACAGGCGCTTGAGCTCGCCCATCGCGCGACCACGGATCTCACTCGACGTGAGACCCTGCTCGCCGGTGGTGCCAAAGCCAACGCTCGCATCCTGCGCAATCTCGCGGGCGCCCACGTTGGACGTCATGATGATCACGGTGTTGCGGAAGTCAACCGTCTTGCCCTGGCTATCGGTCAGACGACCCTCCTCCAGCACCTGCAGCAGGATGTTGAAGATGTCGGGATGCGCCTTCTCGATCTCGTCGAACAGCACGACCGAGTACGGGTGGCGACGAACGGCCTTGGTAAGCTGGCCACCCTCGTCGTGACCGACGTAACCAGGAGGGCTACCGATGAGCTTGGAGACCTCGAACTCGCTACCGAACTCGGACATGTCGAAGCTGATGAGCGCATCCTTGCTGCCAAAGAGGTACTCGGCGAGCGTCTTGGCGAGCTCGGTCTTGCCCGTGCCGGTGGGACCCAGGAAGATAAAGCTGCCGCCGGGTCGACGCGGATCCTTGAGCGGCGAGCGGCTGCGGCGCACGGCCTTGGCAACTGCCTCGACAGCCTCATCCTGACCGATGATGCGCGTCTTGAGCACGCTTTCGGCCTGCAGCAGGCGACGACTCTCGCTCTCGGTAAGCGAGGACACCGGCACGCCCGAGGTCACGGACACGATATCGGCGATCTGACTCACATCGATGGTGAGCGGGCTGGCGTCGAGCTCGGCGGTCCAGGCGGCCTTGGCCTCGGCGAGCTCAATCTCGGCGGCCTTCTGCTGCTCGGTGATCTCGGCGGCCTTGTTCATGTCGTCGCTCTCGGTGGCCTCCTGCGCGGCGGCCTTGAGCTCCTCTATACGATGCTCGGCCTCGCGCACCGGCTCGGGCGCGCGATTCGCGGCGATGCGAGCGCGGGCACCGGCCTCGTCGATGAGGTCGATGGCCTTATCGGGCAGGAAGCGATCCTGGATGTAGCGGTTGGAAAGGTTCGCGGCGGCCTCGATAGCACCCTGCGTATAGCGCACATGGTGGTGCTCCTCGTAGCGCGGCTTGAGCGCGGTCAGGATCTTGACCGTGTCCTCGACGCTCGGCTCCTCGACATCAATGGTCTGGAAGCGACGCTCGAAGGCCGGGTCCTTGGTGAGGTACTTGCGGAACTCCTCGGCCGTGGTGGCACCGATGATCTGGAAAGCACCGCGCGCGAGCACGGGCTTGAGCATGGAGCTCGCGTCGATGGAGCCCTCGGCAGAGCCGGCACCGATGATGGTGTGCATCTCGTCGATAAACAAGATAACGTCGTCGGCTTCGGTCGCCTCCTGGATCACGTTCTTGAGGCGCTCCTCAAACTCACCGCGATACTTGGCACCCGCGACAAGACCCGGCAGATCGAGCGTCCAGATATTCTGGTTCATAAGATTCTCGGGCACATTGCCAGCAGCAATCTGCTGCGCCAGGCCCTCGACGATAGCTGTCTTGCCCACGCCGGGATCGCCCAGGATGAGCGGGTTGTTCTTGGTGCGGCGCGAAAGGATCTCCATCATGCGCTGGACTTCCTTTTCGCGACCAATCACGGGATCGAGCTCACCGTCGCGTGCTTTCTGCGTAAGGTTGGTGGCGAACTGCTTGAGCGTGTCGGTGCCGCTCCCCTTTTGCTGAGAGGCATCCGAGCCGCTAAAGAACGGCAGGCCCGCACCGGGACGGCCGGCACCGGCACCGGCGAGCGGACGCTTCTTGTCCTGGTCCTTGGCGGTGAGTTTCTCGATAGCCTTTTTGATGGAGGCGGACGACACACCCAGACGCATGAGGATGTCCATGGCCATGCCGTTGCCCTCTTCGACGATGCCGATTAGCAAGTGCTCGGTCGACACGTAGGTCTGGTTGTTCTCACGCGCCACGCGGAAGGAGCGCTCCATCACGCTAATGACGAGCGGCGTAAAGGCGAGCTTGGCGGCCTCGGTCTCCTCGCTGGGCTCGGGGACCGTGGTCTGGACCTCTTTGAGGGTATCCATGATGTCATCGTAGGAGATGTCGAGCGAGCGCAGCGCCTCGGCAGCGATGCCCTCGTCCTCCTTGGCAAGTGCGAGCAGCAGGTGCTCGGTACCCACCTTATTTGAGTGAAGATCGAGCGCTTCTTGCTTGGCCATGGACATGACCTTGCGCGCGCGATCGGTAAAACGGTCTAACATGCTAGTTCCTCTTAGACGAGCTAGTTTTTCAAACGCAAAGCGCCGCCCCGCGGCAGCGCTTTGGTCTCTTTACCCATATGGAGTATATGTTAACAGCTGGAGGAATATCTATAAACCCGGCTCACATGAATGCAGGTTATGACCGCATCGCGGGACTCACCGCGCGATGCGCGACGGGCGCCCCGCAAGAGAAACCCTAGACGTCTTTCACCACGTCGGGACTCGTCGCACGCGATGCGCGATAGGCATCGGCCTCCTTGGAGACGCGTTCGAGCAGCTCGGATGTATCGACGCCCTCGACTTGCGCGACCGTTTCAACCGTCTGCATGGCGACCGCCCTCAGGTACGCGCACGCGCTGTCCCCCAGCTGCTCGAGGTCTATCTCCTCGCCGCCCTCCCGGGCAAAGCCGACCGCCATCACAAAGCCCATGATGCCCGAGACCAGAAAGCCCACCGCAAAGCTCGAATCTGCCTTGAGCTCTTCTCCGTCGGGGTGGACGATCTCTCTCACGCGGTCGATGATGATCGTATGGATGCCCTGCTCGACCTGCTCGGCGGCACCCGCCCTCATGGTGATGACGATGCGCCGCAGCAGGCAGCGGACGTCGCGCCGGTCGAACGCCGAAAGGTCGCCCTCGCTCGAAAAATGCCAGAGGGCATCGGTGATGAGCTCGTTATCCTGCAGCAGCTGGGCTATGGCGATGGCGACGAGTTCATCGAAATCGTGAAAATAGTAGTAAAACGTTCCGCGATTGCACTGGGCGGCGCGGGTCACCTCGCCAACCGACAGCTCGAAGATGCTGTTGTTCTCGATGAGCTCCCAAAACGCCTCGATGATACGGGTGCGTGCATCGGGCGCATCGGCGTCCTTACGCGGTCTCGCCATGCGCCTCACCGCACCCCTGCGCCTTGGCGTTCATGATGAGCATCTGAAGACGGTTCTCCACGTTGGCGAAGCTCACGTCGGGATCGTAGTCGAGCGGCAGGAACTGCGCCGTGGGATACTGCTCCTTGAGCGCATGGATGAGCCCGCGCCCCACGACATGGTTGGGCAGACACCCGAACGGCTGCAGGATCACGAAGTTGCGGCAGCCGCGCTTGGCGTGCTCGAGGATCTCCGCCGGAATCAGCACGCCCTCGCCCGCATCGAACGTATGGTGCAGGATCTTATCGCTCGCGCGCACGAGCTCGGGCATGCGCGTCGGCGGCTCGTAGAGCGGGCTCGCCGCGCCCAGGCGGTCGCAACGGTCGTGCGCGAGCTCGAACAGGTTGTCCGCCGTGGCGTACCAGGCCTTTTCGGGCAGCGACAGGTCGACGTGGAACTCGCGCGACTGCGCATGCTTGTAGAAATAGGTCTTGCGGATCACGTCGGTCATGCGCGCCTCGATGACCTCGAGCCCGTTGTCCTCGAGGTAGCGCTCGATCTCGTGGTTGGCGCCGAGATGGAAATTGAGCAGGTACTCGCCCACGATGAGAACGGTCGGATGCGGGTTCGAGCGGTCGTACGGAACGGCGTCCATGATCGCAAGCGCGCGTTTGAAGCCCGTCGCCTGGCCTCTCAGCCCCGAGCGCTCCATGCCCTCGATAACCTCATCGAGCGCGCGGTCGAACGCAGCGTCCGCCGCGCCCTTCTCGAGCTCATAGGGACGGATGCGCCTAAGCATGGCCTCGAGGGCATCGATCATGGGAAGACCGTAGGCGATCTGGATGCTCGGGCCAAGGCCGAGCTTGAAGCCCGGATGCGCATTGTGGGCATCGACGTCGTCGTTGGTGAGCACCGGGACATAGTCGTATCCCGCGTCGTCGAGCGCGCGGCGCAGCAGGGGCATGTAGTGCGTCAGGCGGCAGTCGCCGATATACTTGCCAGTCACCACGGCGACGTCGTGCGGGTCGTACTTACCGCTCTTGAGTGCCGCGAGCGCCTCGCCGATCACGATTTGCGCGGGGAAGCAGATGTCGTTGTGCACATAGCGTTTGCCCAGGCGGATGGCATCCTCGCGCCCGATATCAAGGGCCTCGGCGCGCACGCCCTGATTGCGCATCGCCGCGGTCATGAGCCTGCAGAACGCATGGGAGGTGTTGGGGACCAGCGCGATCTTGTCGTGCCGGTCGCGCTTGGTGTACTTGACCTTATACGGGTCGTCGAGCGGATGGACCGCGTGCACCCGGGCGCCCTCGGCACGCTCCTCCGCGCGACGACGGTTGACCGACTCGATAAACGAACGCACGCGAATGCCCATGGGACCGGCGACGTCGCTCTCATCGAGCTTGATCATCATCGGAACCTTGGAGCCCATCTCGCCCATCATGCGCGCGATCTCGTCGGTGAGATACGCATCGTGGCCGCAGCCGAAGCTGCCCATCTGCACGAGCTCGAGCTCGGGCGTCGATGCGACGATGACCGCGCACGACAGCATGCGCGCATGGTAGTTGTTCACGATGTCGATGCGGCTGTTGGAAAGATCGACGTTGCAGACCCCCGGCACCGCATCGGGCGTCAGCACGGGGATGCCGCGCTCAGAGAAGAGCTTGGGCAGCCCGTGGTTGACCAGCGGGTCGTTGTGGTACGGGCGCGAAGCGATCACCACCGCGTAGCCGCCGTCCTCGCGCACGTTCTCGAGCACCTGCCTGCCGCGCAGCTGCAGCTGGTTCTCAAACGTCTCCTGCGCGCGGTCCGCCTGCTCGGTCGCCTTGGCAACCAGGTCGGCATCGATATCGAAGGTCTCCTTGCACCACGCCTTGAGCTGGCGGTTTCGGTCGCCCTCGTCGTACCAGTGGAACAGCGGCGTATCGAACGGAACGCCGAAACGCTCCTCCGGGTTATCGGAATTGCGCATCACGTAGGGGTATCCCTTTACGACGGCGCACATCCACTCGCTGGTAGAGGCGGTGTTTTCGGTGGGCACCGTCGTGATGATGGGCATGAAGATGCGGTCGACGCCGGCGTCGACGAGATTGCGGATGTGCCCGTGGACGAGCTTGGCCGGGAAGCACACGGTGTCGGATGTGACGTGCGCCAGACCGCGCTCGTACATCGCCTTGGTGCTGCGTCCCGAGACGCGCACCTTAAAGCCGAGCGTGCTGAAGAACGTCGACCAGAACGGCATGGTGTCCCAGAACTCGAGCACACGGGGAATGCCGATCGTGACATCGCGCCCCCCGCAGACGAGAACCGTGGGGTACGACTCGAACAGCAGCTTCTCGCGGTCGACAAAGAGATTGGGGGCAGCCGCGGTCCGGTCGCGCCCCGTGCCGGGTGCCTGTGCCTCGCAAGCACCCTGCGGACGCAGCTCCTCCGCCGCGGGAACCTCGCGCACGAGCTCATCCCATGAGATGGCGCCGCCGCGCGGGCAGCGATTGCCCGTGACGTAAAGCGAGCCGTCGCCAAATGCCACGACCGCGCGCTGGCAGCGGTTGTTGCACCGACGGCAGGTAACGCCGCCGAACTCGCGATGCTCGAAGCGCTCCACGGCATCGAGCCCGATAAACGACGTGCCGGCGTCGCCCTTGCGGCATTCCTCGCGCGCGAGCAGGGCGATACCGATAGCGCCCATCAGCCCCGGGTGGGGCGCACGCGTGACGGGTTTGCCCAGATACTGCTCGAATGCGCGCAGCACCGCGTCGTTTCGGAACGTGCCGCCCTGGACGACGACTTTGTCGCCCAGACGGTTGAGATTTGAAACGCGAATGACCTTGGTGAACACGTTCTCGATAATCGAACGGCAGAGACCGGCCATGATGTCGCCCGGACCCTTACCGCGCCGCTGCTCGGAAACGACGCTGCTGTTCATGAACACCGTGCAGCGGCTGCCGAGAACGGCGGGGGCTTTGGACGAAAATGCCTCGGTCGCGATATCCTCAACGGCTATTCCGAGGTTTTTGGCAAAACCCTCGAGGAACGAGCCGCAGCCCGCAGAGCACGCCTCGTTGACGACGATATCGGTCAGCACGCCGTGGTTGAGCCAGATGGCCTTCATATCCTGTCCGCCGATGTCGAGCACGAAGGTCGCATCGGGAACGCATGCGCACGCGGCGCGGGCGTGCGCGACCGTCTCGACCGTATGGTAGTCGGCGTGGAACGCGCGCGCGAAAAGCTCCTCGCCGTATCCCGTGGTGCCCACGGCATCGATCGCAAGCGTGACTCCCGCTGTCTCCCAGCGGTTCTTCAAGCTGACAAGACCCTGTTGGGCGACGTCGAGCGGTCTGCCGTTATTAGACGCGTAGAACGAATCGACAAGCTCACCCGCCTCATCGACCAGGGCGAACTTGGTCGTCGTGCTCCCCGAATCGATACCGAGCGCCACACGCACCGTCTCTCCGGGCGCATACGCATCCGGACCCTTTGCCGGCGTCTCTTTGCCATGGCGTGCCGTAAAATCCGCCTGCTCGGCAGGTGTGGCAAAAAAGGGCTGGGCAAGACGTCCCTCCCCGCTTGCGGGCGCGACCGTCTCGAGCTTATCCAGCCGGACAAAAGCGTCGGGAAGGTCGATCGGTTGGGACGATGCGAACATGTCGGTCAGCGACAGGGCGGCACCGCGCGCGACCATGATCTGCGGATCGCGCGGGACGATAACCTGATCGTCCGATAGATTCAGTTGCTCCCGGAACACGCGGACCAGTGTGGGGTTGTAGGCGAGCGTACCGCCCTCGAAGATTACCGGCGGCTCGATGTCGATACCCTGGGCCAGACCGCCGATCGTTTGGCGGGCGACCGCGTGAAGCGCCGAAAGCGCCAGGTCGGTGGCAGGAATGCCCTCGTTGAGCAGCGGCTGGATATCGGTCTTTGCGTACACGCCGCAGCGGCCCGAGACCTCGTGGACGGTCGTTCCCCGGCTTGCGAGCTGCTCGAACTCGCCCGATTCGGTGCCGACCCCCATGAGCTTTGCCATCTCGTCGATAAATGCACCGGTACCGCCTGCGCACGAGCCGTTCATGCGCATGTCGGCAACCTCGATGTCTCCCTTATCGTTGGTGCGGAAGAAGATCATCTTGGCGTCTTGGCCGCCCAGCTCGATGGCGCAGCGCGTCTGCGGATAGAACCTGCTGATCGCGAGCGCGTTGGCGACCACCTCCTGAACGTACGAGGCGCCCAGCGCGGTCGCGATATCGCGCGCACCCGAGCCGGTCACCGCAACGCGCAGCGACTCATGGGGAAAGCGCTCGGCGAGCTCGCCGAGCATGGCGCGCACGCTCGCTGTCTGACACGCCCCGTGGCGGCGATATCCCCACCACGCCTCGGTCATATCCTCGTGCATCGCGTAAACTTTGGTCGTCGTCGACCCTACGTCCAGTCCTACTAGCAACGCCATAATGCTCCGTCTCTCGCATTTTTCCCGCTAGAGATATACCACTCTACGTAATACAACAGACTGTTGTATTTAAACTCCGTATAAAAAGCGGCTGCCGAAACGCTTCAGCAGCCGCCGAATGCACCAACAGATTGTTCTGCGCGCTAGCACGTCGGGCAACGGAGCAGCACGGGCCCTCCGGTCATGCGCACCGCTCACGCCCGCGATGTCGCCGAGAGAGCTATCCACGCTTTGGGCTCCAACCAAGCAAGTCGCCCGCGCTCAGCAGATCCCTAAGCGAGCTACTCGCACTCAGGAGCCATAGCCTGCTCCAAGAGCTCGGCATGCTCCTCCTCGAAAACCGTCCCCACAGGGAAGGCGCGACGGAAGACGAAGCGGGAAATCGGACCGGCTACCAAAAGGTTCCACGGCAGCGCCATCACAAAATTATGCGGGATGTTGATCATCCAGATCGCGGGCACGGAATACAGGTTCGCAAGGATGCCGCCGGGCATGTGCGTCAGACCCTCACAGGCACCGTACAGCGACATGATGATGACCATGGGAACGACCATGCAGGAGCTGACGGCGAGCGTCATGGCAAGCGGCGAACTCTTGCCCGGCGTGACCAAGTACTTAAAGGCGAAACCCTTGGCGAGCGGGCTGGCGACGAACCAGTCGCAGCACATGGCAAAAATGTAGGCAACGGGGAAGCCGAGCCACGCAGTGGCAACGACCTCGCCGTTGATGGCCCCGTGCTGCAGGGCAACGTTGTAGATGCTCATCCAGAGCACCATGCAAAAGCACATGATAAAGGTGAACAGCAGGCTCTCTCGTTTGTTGATAGGCATGAAGGGCAGATTCCTTTCTGTGTTACGCCGCGGCACCACGCAACAAAAACGGGCGGGCAAGATGGAGCTGTTGGGACTTCATCTCGCCCGCCCGTGTTACGCGCGTCTGCGACTACTTATGTGGTGGAACTACCCTAACACGAACGGCGCGCGCTTCGTAAGCGTTGAGTTTGTGGAGATGCAGGGCACCAAAACCCCCGACCCCATAAGTTGCGGTGGAATACGGACTGTTTTGACCCTTTAAGCAACAATTCAGTCCCTATTTCACCGCAACTCATTTGGTGCAAAGTAACCTGTCCCCCTTGCACCAATTAGCTGGTATGGCGCCAGCGAGGGTCGGTGAGGGTTCTCGCCACGCCCAAGCCAACGGGCAGAAACGCCACGATGAGCACTGCGCGCACAAACCAGCCGAGCATGTTGACCGTGTCGAAGGTGCACATGTAATACATAGAGCGATAGAGATACAGACCGGGCACCATAATGACAATCGAAGGCACCGTGAGGGCGATGCGCGGGTAGGTGAGCTTGACTTCGGCCAAGCTTGCCAGCAGACCCGATACCAGCGCGCCGATAAACGCTGCTGCCTCGGGAGGCATTCCCGTGCTGAGGCCCAGGAAGGGAATCATCGTCGGCGCATCGACAAGGGTCAGACGCAGGGTATTGGACACGGCGCCGATCAACCCAGCTGCCGCGGCCATCTTTACCGGGCTGTTGAACATCACCGAGAAGCCGAATACGCCAACGAAGCTCATCACCACGCGCAGGAGCGTAAGGGCAAGCGGCGAAAGGCCCAGTGGGGCAAAGTCGTCCGGCGCCAGGCCAACACACTCGGCAACCATCCAACCTACGAGCGTCGCCATCACAATAATCGATACGGCATATGAAAGGCGCTCGATACCGCTTCGCATGTCGAGCTTGGCGATGTCGAGGCCCGCCGTAATGAGCGGAAAGCCGGGAATCACAAAGAGCATGGCGCCGATATAGCCTTCTTGGTGCGACATTGCCCCCGGTATGACCTGGCCAAGGCCGAGCAATGCCAGCAGATACGAAACGCAAGCGAGCGCAACGCCGGTCGTCAGCGCGCTGAACTGACCAAGGCCTTGCTTGAGAATATGGGAGCGGGCAAAGTTGCCGACACCCGCGCCCACAAACGCGCAGGCCATCTCGATAGGGCCGCCGCCGAGCAAAAAGACGAAGGCGCCGCAAGCACAAGCTGCCGCAAGGCCCTGTTGCCAGGGAGAGTAATCGGGTTTTGAACTCTCAACGGTCTTGAGCATCTCGTGGTATTCGTGCACGGTAAACCGGCGCCCATACGTCTCGATTTCCTTTAAGAAGCTCTCCATCATCCAAATGCGATGGGTATTGACTCCCGTTGTGGGCAGGCTGACAACCTCGTTAAAGCAGTGGCCATCTTCGATGCAGGTGCACTCAAACGACAGAAGACTCAGGTCGACGTGAATCGTGACGCCGAGTACAGCGGCAACACGATTCATGGTATCGCGCACGCGCCAGGCACCTGTTCCGCTTGCCAGCATAAGCATGCCGGTGCGGCAGATGATGGATGACTTATCGGTGAGCGGCGCATCGACGGCAAGTTCATCGCCTGCCGTCACGATCTGGTGCCAGTCAGTTTTCATATGGAGCGCGCCGGCACGAACGCCGTGGTGCATGGGGGCTCTCGAAAGCAGCGAGTTAAGGCGCGAAGGCTGTGAGGGCTCCGCCGATTCGCCCTCGTCCTCATCAGTCTCTTCATCGACCAGATCAAAGGAATCAAGCGGCGCTGGCTCGCGACGGTCGATCAGCTCCTCGTCCTCATCATCAAAGTAATTGAACTGATCGAGCATGTCCTCTTCGATTGCGCGCTCGCTCGCATCGTCCATCCCGGTGCTCCCTTCCTATCGACTAACCCCCATCCTAGACAGCGACGGCTAAAGGAAACATAAAAGAGGCGGCTGTCATGCGAACCATGTGCGCAATAGCCATTGAGTAGTCGTTTAAGAACGTCCCCAATGACTACATCGATGTTCTAAGTGTCAACCAAGTCAACGCCGCAGATAGAGGACGGACAGCGAGCGACGTCCAGAGCGAACAAGTTGGCATGAAAAAGGCAAGGCATAGACCTTCTGGTCATGCCTTGCCTTTTGAATGACAAATTGTCGCTCTGGACGTCGCGCAGCGTCGAGCGGTTACGGCGTTTGGTAAAACGCCGTAACCCCCTAGTACATCTTTGCGCCGGCGGGGATGGAGGCGTCGAGCTGGATCAGGTTGAGGCGCTCCTCGCCCTCCTCCTCGTGGACAGCGCTGATCAGCATGCCGCAGCTGGGAATACCCATCATCTTGCGCGGAGGCAGGTTGGTGATGGCGAGCAAGGTCTTGCCGACCAGGTCCTCGGGCTCGTAATAAGCGTGAATACCGGAGAGGATGGTGCGGTCGGTACCGGTACCGTCGTCGAGCGTAAAGTTCAGCAGCTTCTTGGACTTCTTGACGGCCTCGCATGCCTTGACCTTCACAGCGCGGAAGTCGCTCTTGGAGAAGGTATCAAAGTCGACGAACTCCTCAAACAGCGGCTCGACGGCGATCTTGGAGTAATCGAGCGTGGGCTTAAGCGACTCAACGAACGGGCTCGCGGCGTTGCCGGCCTCGGCAGCCTTGGCGGCAGCGGCACCGGACTGGAAACCCTTCTCGGGCTTCATGTGCGGGAACAGCAGCACGTCGCGGATGGAAGCCTGGTTGGTGAGCAGCATGACCACGCGGTCGATGCCGATGCCAATGCCGCCCGCGGGAGGCATACCGTACTCGAGGGCGCGCACGTAGTCCTCGTCATACTCCATGGCCTCATCGTCGCCGCCGGCCTTCTCGGCCATCTGGGCGGCAAAGCGCTCGGCCTGGTCGACCGGGTCGTTGAGCTCAGAGAATGCGTTGGCGTACTCGTGGCCGGCGATGACCAGCTCAAAGCGGTGGGTCAAACGCGGGTCGTCCTCAAAACGCTTGGCAAGCGGGCTGACCTCGATGGGGTAATCGCACACGAACGTGGGGTTGACGATGGTGTCCTCGCCCAGCTCATCGTAAATCTCGGCGATAATCTTGCCGGCGGTCCACTCGGGCTTAATCTCCAGGCCCTTCTCGCGCGCGGCGGCAGCAAGCTCCTCGACCGGCGTGTCGATGGTGACCTGCTTGCCGAGCACGTCGGAGACGATGTCGGTCATGGGACGGCTGGCCCACTCACCAGAAAGGTCGATGGTCTGGCCCTGGTACTCGATGACCTCGGGGTTGCCGATGGCCTTGTTAGCCGCCTTAATGACACCCTGGGCGAGCGCCTTCATGCCCTCGAGGTCGGAGAAGGCACGGTAGGCCTCCATCGTGGTGAACTCGGGGTTGTGGGTAAGGTCCATGCCCTCGTTACGGAAGATGCGGCCGATCTCGAACACGCGCTCAAAACCACCGACGATGCAGCGCTTGAGGTGCAGCTCGGTGGCAATACGCAGGTAGCACTCCTGATCGAGCGCGTTGAAGTGGGTAATGAACGGCTTGGCCGTGGCACCACCCTGGATGGTCTGCAGGATGGGGGTCTCGACCTCCATGTAGCCGTCGGACTCCATAAAGCGACGGAAGGTGGAGAGAATCTGCGAACGCTTACGGAAGGTCTCACGAACGTCGTCGTTGGCGATCAGGTCGACATAGCGCTGGCGATAGCGGGTCTCCTTGTCGGAAAGACCGTGGAACTTCTCGGGCAGCGGACGAACGGCCTTGGAAAGCAGGGTCGCGCTCTCAGGGGCAACGGAAAGCTGGCCGCGCTTGGTGCGCACGACCACGCCGGTCACGCCCAGGATGTCGCCCAGGTCGAGGGCCTTGAGCGTATTCCAGGCAGCCTCGTCCATGTCGTTGATGCGGCAGAACAGTTGAATCTCGGCAGTCGCATCGCGCACGACGATGAACATGATCTTGCCCTGACCGCGCTTGGCGACCACACGGCCGGCAATCTTCACGACATCCTCGGTGTCCTCACCATCGGCAAGATCGGCGTACTTAGCCTCGATATCGGCGACGTAGTCCTCAAGCTCAGAGTGCTCAGGATAGGGGTTCTGGCCCGCCTCGAACAGGGCGGCGCGCTTGACCAGGCGGGTGGCGCGCTCGTCGTTGAGCGTCGATGCCTGATCGGCGGCGTTCTGGTTCTCTGCCATAAGTTAGCTCCTCAAACTAAAACGCTCCCCAGGATTCGGTCCCAGGGAGCGAAAACATACCTTTACGCGGGACCGTGGTCTAGCGTGCGATCTTGGCGATGGTGTAGACGCGAGTCTTGCCGGAAGGCGTAACGACCTCGACGGAATCGCCCTCGCCGTGACCAATGATGGCGTGACCGACCGGAGACTCGTTGGAAATCTTGTGCTCGAGCGAGTTGGTCTCGGTGGTACCGACGAGCGTGACTTCCATGACCTCGCCGTTGGGATCAATCAGCGAAACGGTGGAACCGATGGAGACGGTCAGGTCGCCCGTGGTGGCAGCAACCTGAGCGTTGGCAAGAATGGCCTGGATCTCGGCGATACGAGCAGCATTCTGGGCCTGCTTGTCCTTAGCGGCGTCGTACTCGGAGTTCTCCGAAAGGTCGCCGAACGCGCGGGCTTCCTTGATGTCCTCGACGATCTCCTTGGCGTAATCGCCCTCACGCCAAGCGAGCTCCTCGACGAGCTTCTGGCGGCCCTCAGCGGTCAGTACGATCTGGCTTGCGTCCATACGGATATCTCCCCAACTCTGATCAAACAATCAACTGTCAACAAAACGAAAAAGACCGGCTAGCCTGCGGGCAAGCCGGTCAGGTGCTCACCCCAAAGGGATGGGACTACTCTGCGTCCGCGTCGCTGTCCTCTGCCTGCTTCTTCTTGGCAGCAGCGAGCTTGGCCTCGAGCTCAGCGATCTCCTTGTCCTCCTCGGACTGCTCGACCACGACCTCCTCGGCCTGCTTGGTCTCGGCCTTATCGTCGCCCTCCATACCCTCACGGATATTCTTGACGGTAGAGCCGAGGGACTTGCCGAGCTTCGGCAGGTTCTTGGGCCCGAAGATAATCAGGACAACGACGAGAATAATGATGAGCTCAGGAGCCCTCAGTCCAAACATGTAGACCTCCACAATACAGCGAGACAAGCTCGAATGAGTATACCGCGGGTATCGCGGTATCACAACACTAGCTAAAAAAAGGGACCGCAAGAAGCGGTCCCTCCTCATGCTCTGGTCGGGTTGACTGGATTTGAACCAGCGACCCCTGCGTCCCGAACGCAGTGCTCTACCAAACTGAGCCACAACCCGTTAGCTCGACTATAGTAACAAAGATTTTCGCCGCGTGCTAGAGAAATTTTTATTTCTTTGGCGCGTCGATTTGAACCGTGTTGGGAATAAGCTCAGTCGCGCAGGCCCACCAGCCATTTTGCTGGGCAGCATCGGCAAGCCTTTCGGCCGTGGCAGCGGTGTCGCAAATGGCAAACGAGCAGGCACCCGATCCGCACACATCTACAGCAACGGTTCCGTCCTGTTTACGCAGCCAGTCGAGAACCGTTTGAATCTGCGACTCCATCTGTGCGGAAATGACACCAAGGTTGTTATGGATGAGTGCATATGCCGTCTCGGCATCACCAGCACGCAAGGCAGAAGCTATCGCGCCGGGCTTGTCCGCAGGCACCGAGGCCTCGTCAAAACGTCGATAGGCTTCAATTGTCGAAACACTTGCCTCGCGCGGCTTGACCAGCACGACGGGCGTCGCGGGCAGCGCGGGGTACTCAGTTGCCAGCACGTCCCCCCCACCTACGTAGAACGCAGGACTCGCGTGCAAAAAGAACGGGACGTCAGCACCAATGCCTCGCGCAATATCGTCGAGCGCTGGGTCGGTGCGATCAATGCCCCAGAGCTCCGCCAAGGCGACAATGACCGCGGCCGCATCCGTCGAGGGGCCGCCCAAGCCGGCGCACAATGGAATGCGCTTCTCAATCGTCACGCAGATGTTTGCCTCGCGACCATAATGCTCGGCCATAGCAACCGCAGCCCGATACGCCGTATTCTTTTGCATGGGAAAATCTGATGCCGGAACCGTCTGGACGGTCAGCGCCTGCGCCGGCGTGACCGTCACGGTATCGGAAAGACCGACGGCCGCCATCAGGGAATCGACCCTGTGGTAGCCGCGGTCATCGCGCTCGGTATGAACCCCCAGGTAGAGGTTAATCTTTGCCGGCGCGGAAAGAGTCAGGGACCAATCGGTCACCGTTAATGCTCCTCGAGCTGATTGCCGAGCGGGGTAAAGATATGCTCGCCGCTCTCGGGGTCGAACAGCTCGACCTGACCGGTGAGGACATCGATGTACTGGTAGGACTGACGCGACTTGCGACCGCGACGCTCGTCGACCTCGACGATAAAGACGGCGGGGTGGACGCTCTTGATGGTGCCCATGCGCTCGACAACGCGGGTGCGGCCCATGTTGGCCTTCACCTTGACGCGATCGCCCACCATATCGGTCAGCTTCTCGTGGATGTCGTCGACGTGATTGACTTCCATCTCTTCCATGAACAGGGCCTCCAGAAGGTGCAATTCAAAAAGGGGATAATACCCCTAAGATAGACAAAACTCTAATACTATAGCACCCTGTTGTGGCCATACGCAAGTAGCTAAATAAGCCCCGTCCCAAATACGTACCAGACGACAACCTCGCATGACCAGTTGTTACGCGGTTTGGTAAAACCGCGTAACCTAAAGGTTGTCGGTGTCCAAGACGATGGTGAATGGGCCGTCGTTGACCAGGTCGACCTTCATGTCGGCGCCAAAGATACCGTGCGCCACATGCTCAACGTCCTCGTGCACAAGCGTCAGGAAGTACTCGTAGAGCTCGTTGGCAACATCGGGTGCGCCGGCATCCGTAAACGACGGACGGCGACCGTGGCGGCAGTCGGCGAACAGCGTGAACTGCGACACCACGAGCACCTCGCCGTCGACATCGGCAAGTGCCAGATTGGTCTTGCCGTTCTCGTCCTCGTTGATACGCAGCCCGCGGAGCTTGCCCCACAGCTTGTCGGCCTCGGCACGCGTATCGCCATGGCCCACACCCAGCAGCACCAGGTAGCCGCGTCCAATGCGGCCCACGCACTCGCCGTCGACCGTCACGCCGGCGTTGAGCACGCGCTGCACCACCGCACGCATGGCCTACTCCTCGCCCGTCAGCTTGGCGGACAGATGCTCGAGCGCGTGGAAACGATGGCTGATGGCGTTCTTCTCGTCAGCCGTCAGCTCGGCCATGGTCTTGCCCGGCGTGTCGACCGGCAGGAACAGCGGGTCATAGCCAAAACCATGGTCGCCGCGGCCCTCGTGCGCGATAACGCCCTCGCAGGCGCCCTCGCCATAGGTGACCAAACCGTCCGTGTCGATGAGCGCGACGACGCTCATAAAGCGCGCAGTGCGGTCCTCGTCGGCCACGCCCTCCAGGTTAACGAGAAGCTTGGCGTTGTTGGCGGCATCGTCGCCGTGCACGCCCGCATAGCGCGCGCTATACACACCGGGCTCACCGTCCAGCGCGTCGACGACCAAGCCCGAATCGTCGGCAATGGCCATAAGGCCCGTCTCCTCAACCGCGGCTTGGGCCTTGATGATGGCGTTCTCCAAAAACGTCGTGCCGTTTTCCTCGGGATCCTCAAAATCACCCAGCTGGCCGAGCGCCACAAAGCGCACCTCGGGCATGACCTTGCCCAAAATGGCCTCGATCTCGGTGAGCTTATGGGCGTTGCCCGTTGCCACGACGATGGTCGCCGCCGGGTCGAGGGTGTCGATGTCAATCTTCTCAAGTGCCATGACTGGCCTCCTTGTCTCTATAGCAAGCCGCGTGAGGGGCGTTTGGGCACTTGACCTCTCCCCTCTCAGGCGATCGGACCTTTCAACGCAGCATTTCAGCAGATAAAACCTACCAAAATAAACCTGTCCCTTTTGGCAGGTTAGGCGATGGCTTGGCGCTGAAGCTCGATGAGCTCGGCGATACCCTTGTCGCCCAGGTCGAGCAGGGCGTTGAGGCGTTTGCGGTCAAAGGGCGCCTGCTCGCCGGTGCCCTGGAGCTCGATCATCTCACCGGTATCGGTGGTGACGAGGTTCATGTCGACCTCGGCATGACTGTCCTCGGAATAATCGAGGTCAAGCA
Organism: Collinsella aerofaciens; assembly: GCF_040926405.1. Classification (GTDB taxonomy): domain Bacteria; phylum Actinomycetota; class Coriobacteriia; order Coriobacteriales; family Coriobacteriaceae; genus Collinsella. Next base: position 19,138 of record NZ_JBCOIG010000011.1, on the reverse strand, counting down.
GCGTATTGCCGTCGACAACGCCCATAGAGATGGCAGCCACCTGGCCGGTAAGCGGGATGCGCTCGATCTTGCCCGCCTCGACCCACATGGCAAGGGCGTCGTGCAGCGCCACCCAGGCGCCGGTGATGCTCGCTGTACGCGTGCCGCCATCGGCCTGAATCACATCGCAGTCGACGGTGACGGTGTACTCGCCGAGCGCCTTCATGTTGACGACGGTACGCAGGCTGCGGCCAATGAGGCGCTCGATCTCCATGGAGCGACCCTTGCGGTTGGCGTGTTCGCGCTTGCAGCGCTTGCCGGTCGACGCCGGCAGCATGGCGTATTCCGCGGTCACCCAGCCGGCCTTAGCTCCCTTTCGCCAGCCCGGCACGCCCTCCTCGATAGTGGCGGCGCACAGCACGCGCGTGTCACCGAACTCGGCCAAACACGAGCCGTGGGCGTGCTTCATGACGCCACGGGTGAGCTTAACGGGGCGCAACTCGTTGGCGGCGCGACCGTTGGCGCGGTTGACCTGCATGTACTCCATAGAAATTTCCTTTCGGCAAAAGATGTGGCGAAGGCTTTGGCGGCTGCCTTACATCTATTTCAGCTCATCGATATCGATATGTTCGATGCTCTTGAGCGGCTGACCAAAGATAAAGCTGCCCGCCACCGCAAACTCGGCAATGTTATCGGCCGTCGTGGCAAAACGATGCTGCGGCTCGGCGGCGTCGCCCGCCAGCTGCTCGCGGCGCGTGAGGATATCGGTCAGCTCGCGTGTGGTCTCCTCGGCGGAACTCACGACGCGCACCCCAGGCCCCAGCGCATGCCGGATAGGTCCCACCAACAGCGGGAAATGCGTACAGCCGAGCACCACGGTATCGATACCGTGGTCGCGCAGCGGCTCAACCGTGGCACCCACCAGCGCACGCACGGCAGGCGTATCGAAGATGTCCTCGTTCTCAAGCCACTGTTCCTGCAGATGTGCACCCGAGGCGAGCTCGTGTTCGACAACCTCGACAAAGCTCGAGGCAGGACAGCCGTATACATCGACGCCGGCATCCAGATCCTGAATGGCGCGCGTGTAGGCGCCCGAGCGAATAGTGAGGTTGGTAGCGAGCACGCCCACGCGACGCGTACGCGTGCTGTTGATTGCCGCACGGGCACCCGGCGCGATCACGCCGATCACGGGAACGTCGAGCACCTGCTGGGCCAAACGCAAGGCCGCAGCGGTCGCCGTGTTGCAGGCGATGACCATAATCTTGACGTCGTGCTTCGAAAGCCAACGACCCGCCTGCAGCGCAAACGAGCGCACTTCATCCTCGGTGCGCGTGCCGTAGGGGCAGCGCTTGGTGTCGCCAAAGTAGTAGACGGACTCGTGCGGCAGCGCCGTCGCAATCGCGCGCGCAACCGTCAGACCGCCCAAACCAGAATCGAACACGCCAATCGGGCGCGTGTCGCCTGCCGGATTCTCGATATCGGACATTACCTCACCAGTCTCTCTCGAAAAGACATGTCCAAGTGCAGCGACGCCGCGCTACGAACGCGCCGCGACCAGCAGCTCTGCCGTCGCCGCCCAACCGTCGACAATTTTGCCGCGCGTAACGAAAGCGTTCTCGCAGGCAGCCAGGAACTCGGGCGCGCCGGCGCTCGTCAGGCCATTCTCGACCAGGCAGAACGTGCCCACGTGATCGGCCATGTAGAAGTCGGACTCGGAATCGCCGAGCGCGAGCGTCTCCTCGCGCTCGATCCCCAGGTGCTCGCAGAAGCGCGCGATGGCAACGCCCTTGTTGAGACCCGCGGGGTTGATGTTGAATGCGCGACCGTCCTCGACGCGATCGAGCTCGAGCGTCGTCGGCTTGGACAGGTGAGTCAGATGGCCGTTGCAAGCCCAGATCAGACCGCAGCCGGCCTCGTCCAGGATGGCCTGAACCTCATCGTCGGGCACATCGCCGCGCATGCCGACGGTGACCTCACGGTATTTGTAGCCGGTCGACATGTCGTTGTGATACTCGATCTTGTGCGGCCAGCGGGCGAGGATCTTCTCGCACACGCCGGTCTGCTCGATCACCTGGTGAGGCGTGAGGCCGCAAGAGGAGTCGTAGGGCATGTCGCCGGTCAGATACTCCCAATCGTTGGCTTTGAGGTCGTACATGACCAGGCCGCCCATCTCGCCGATGTAGGAGTTGAGACCGAGCACGCGCGCGTCCTCGTGGATCATGGTACGGTTGCGGCCCGAGGTGGGAACCACCTGAATACCAGCGCGAGCGAGCGCCACGACGGCCTCGACGAGTTTGGTCGAGGGGTTGCCGTCGTTGTCGCGTAGCACGCACGAGCCGGGTGCGAGCATCGTGGCATCCAGGTCGGTAAAGACGTACTTGACCTTGGCCAAGCGCTCGCGCATCTCGCCCGAAAGCTCGGCAACGGTCGGCAGGGTGTTGTGGGACATGGTTACTCCGTTTACGTAGAAGGGTTTGGACTTGGACGGCATGTTTTGATTGAGGGAACACGCTTATGGCGACAGCGCACTCAGGGCGCCGCCGCCATCATGGTTCATTAGTCAAACTGGATAACATCGATCAGGCGATTGGCCAACGAAAGGTCGCTCTCGATGGGCACGAACTCGTCGCCCACGTGCATGAGCTCTTCGTCACCCTTTGCCAGCAGCAAGACAATGGTGGGAGCATCGGGGTTGACGTACTCCTCGCGCGCCGCCTTGAACGCCGCATGCACAGCGGCTTCGCGGTCGAGGATGATCTTGTTCGGCGTATCGTCGGGAACATGCTCGGCAAGCTCGCGACAGACCTTCATCGGGTCCTCGTGAGCTGGATCCTCGTTGGCAAAGATCATCAGGTCGGAATACGGTGCGGCCTCGCGCGGAAGCTGCTCGCGGCGCTCCTGCGCCTTGCCGCCGGCAGCGCCAAACAGCGCAATGACGGGGCTAGCGGGAAACGCGCGCTTCACCGACGAGAAAAGCGAACGGAACGAAAGCTGGTTGTGCGCATAGTCGACGACGCAGATCACGCGGCCGTCCTTCGACTCCACGACCTCCATACGGCCCGGCACACGCAGTTTGGAGAGGCCCTTCTTGATAGCCTCGATACCGATGCCGATCTCGCGCGCAGCGGCGATAGCGACCAGCGCGTTTTCCACGTTAAAGTCGCCCGCGATGCCCAGCAGGACCTTCTCCCCCGTCTCGGACTCGTCGGCACACAGGCCATGCAAGTTGAACTCGATGCTAAAGCCGACCATGCGTACGTCGCTTGCCCACAGGCTCGCCTCGGGATGCTCGACCCCAACGGTCACCAAGCGATCGGCCGTCGACGCTGCCTCTAGCACACGGTCAACCTCTTCGGTGCCTAGATTCACCACGGCGGTCTTTGCCTGGTCAAAGATCCTGAGTTTGCTCTCAAAATAATCCTCAAACGTGGGGTGTTCGATCGGCGAGATGTGGTCGCGGCCGATGTTGAGGAAGCACGCCACGTCAAACGGCAGATTCTCGACGCGTTGGTACTTGAGCGCCTGGCTCGAAACCTCCATGACCATGGACTGGCGACCGGACGTGCGGCAGTTGGCGATATGGCGCCAGACCTCGGGGGCCTCGGGCGTGGTGTTGGTGCTCTCGTAGCACTCGATACCATCGTCGGTACTCACCGAGCCGATCATGCCGCAGGACTCGCCCGCCGCCTTGATGATGGACTGGAGCATAAAAGCGGCCGTGGTCTTTCCCTTGGTGCCGGTGATGCCCACGATCTTGACGTCGTGGTCAGGACGGTCGTAGACCTCCGGCGGCAACAGGGCCATGGCCGTGCGAACACTATCAACAACCAGCATCGCAGCACCGCTCTCCTGCGCCAGCGGCTCCAGAGACTCGACCAGCGACTCCTCGCACACAAATGCGACGGCGCCCGCATCGAGCGCCATGCTCAAAAACGCGGGCTTAAAGGCAGCACCTTTGCAAAAGAATACGTCACCTGCCGAGACCGCGCGCGAATCAAACGAGCAGCCGGTCACGGCACGCTCGTCAACCTGCTCCGATGCGCGCAGCTCGCCGCACACACCGAGAAGCTTGGCAAGCGTATCGACCGTGGTCACGGTCGCGGAATCCGAATGGTGCATCTTTCACCTTTCTCAGCCATTTGGCAGGGACGGTTTTCATAGTAACTGAAACGTGCTCGCGCAAAAACGGCTCCCGGAGGAGCCGTTACGCGCAGGCATTCGTAAGCCGAGACTAGGCAGCCTGAACAGAAGGCTGGCCCTCGTCGATAAAGAAGCGCTTGTACCACACTAGGAACACGAGCGGCGTATAGATCTTGCGCTGGAAATCGCCCTTGCCCGCAAAGTGCAGATCGAGCAGGTGCATGAGCTCGTCGGTATTGAAGAACTCGCTTGCCCACGGCGCGGTGAAGTACTCCTTGACATAGTCGTACCACTTTTGCTCGCGCAGCCAGTAGACAATCGGCACCGGGAAGCCCACCTTGGGACGGGTGGCCCACTCATCGGGCAGCGACTTGTTGGCAGCGTGGCGGAGTACCTGTTTGTTGCCGTTCTCGTTGATGCGGTAGCGGTCGGGAATGTGCTCGGCGAACTCCATGACTTTGCGGTCCAGGAAGGGCACGCGCAGCTCCAGTGAGTGTGCCATGCACATCTTGTCGGCCTTGAGCAGAATGTCGCCCGGGAGCCACATGTTCATGTCCAGGTACTGCTTCTTGACCAGCTCGGGCTGACCCTTCACGCGCGCATAGATGGGAGCGGCAAGCTCGAAGGCGCCGTCGCCGGTGTTGTACTCGGGCTTGAGCACGCCGTCGACCTCGCGCTCCGGCCATACCAGAGCCTGTCCCAGGAACGACTTCTCGGGGATCTCGGCACCCTTGACCAGGAAGTTATGTCCCTTGAAGTACGGCATATGCAGCGCCAGGTTACCGAGCGCGCGACGGACGGGCAGCGGCACCATCTTTTTGTACTTGCGCACCGGGACCGTATCCTCGTAGTAGGCGTAGCCGCCAAAGAGTTCGTCGGCGCCTTCGCCCGAAAGCACCACGGTGACGTCCTTGCGGGCCATCTCGGCCAAGAACCACAGCGGCACGGAAGACAGGTTGGACTGCGGCTCGTCCATGTGATACTGGATGTCCTCGAGCGCACCGAAGAACTCGTCGGCGGTAATCATCTTGCGAACGTTTTCGACGCCGAGCTTATCGGAAAGCTCCTTGGCGTAGTTGGTCTCGTTGAAGTTCTTGTAGTCAAAGCCCACCGAGAAGGTCTTGTCGGGCATGAGGCAAGCGGCAATGTAGCTGGAGTCGACGCCACCGGAGAGGAACGACGCGACCTTGACGTCGGCGATGCGATGGGCCTCGACGCTCTCGTGCACGACCTCGTCCAGCTCATCGACATACTCTTCGAACGGCTTCTCGACGGCAGAGTAATCGCAATCCCAGTAACGCTCGATGTTCATCTTGCCGGTCGGGATATCGACGGTAAAGTAGTGCGCCGGCGGCAGCTTGTAGACACCCTCGAAGAAGGTCTCCTCGGTTGCCGAATACTGCAGCGTCATGTACGGACGCAGGGCCTTTTTGTTGACCGCCTTGTGGAAGTGCGGGTAGTCCAAGAAGCTCTTGATCTCGGAGCCAAAGAGCACGCCCGGAGCGCCGTCGCCCGCATCGGCCATGGGATAGTAGTAAAGCGGCTTGATGCCAAAGATGTCACGGGCGCCAAAAAGCTTGTTCTTCTTTTTGTCCCAGATGACGAAGGCGTACATACCGCGCAGGCGATCGAGGACGGCCTCGCCCCACTCCTCGTAGCCGTGCAGGAGGCTCTCGGTGTCGGCGCCGCAATGGAACTTGTAGCCCTTGGCTTCGAGCTCGGAACGGAGTTCTTGGAAGTTGTAGATTTCACCGTTGAAGACAATGACGACGCTGCCGTCCTCATTGGCCATGGGCTGAGCGCCGGCCTCGGTCAGGTCGAGGATCGACAGGCGGCGGAAGCCGAGGGCAACGCGGCCGTCGATAAACTGACCGCCCATGTCGGGACCGCGATGGACGATGCGGTCCATCATCTTGGTGAGCACCTCGGATTGGTTATCCGTCCCACCGACAAAACCGACAAAACCGCACATATACTATCCCCTCTGCTGTTGCTGGGCATCAAATCGAATCAGTAGCTTTTGAGTATACCCGAGGGCGTAAAGAGGGGCGGAATGTTCAGGCAATCTCAACTGAATCAGCTCCGCTGTGACACGCGCGAGTTACCTTTAATGGATATGAGGTGAATGGGGCGATTGTTTTGCTATACTCTCTCCGCACGGGCGATTGGCGCAACGGTTAGCGCAGGTGCTTTACACGCACAAGGCTGGGGGTTCGAATCCCTCATCGCCCACCACTGATTTGATAGGCTCCCAGCAATGGGAGCCTTTCTTTTTTTGGGCCCATCGCAGAGGGATTCGAACCCGCCAGGGTGCGGAGCTGAGGAAACGCGAAGCGTTTTCCAGCGCAGCACGCGAGGAGCGAAGCGACGAAGCGAAAGCGGGCGGCGTCAGCCGCACGCGACATCCCTCATCGCCCACCACCGAATTGGAAATGGTCCTCGCAAGGGGACCGTTTTTGTTTGTGCCCATCGCAGAGGGATTCGAGCCCGCCAGCACGTCTGTCACAAAGGCCGTGGCCAAATAATGGCAAAAATGAGTACTGCTGCTTTGTTTGCAACATATAAAAAGATAGTATTTGCTTAAGTTACGCAACATATGTCCATTATAAGGACTAACAGTCAGATCAAAATCATGCTTTCATCGCCATTTCGACTTGCTATCTGGCCTTATTAGTCCAAAATTGCTGCTACCAAATCGGTAACAGTACTCATATTTGATGTTTTTTGACCAGCAGGTCTCCCTGCCTTAGCAAATCTAAGGCAAAACGGGCTCCAGACCGCTGAATCATGCCGCATAGGGCACGTCCACAGTCCGGAACTCGGTCCAAATTGAGTTATTGCGCCGCGTTAGCCCAAAACACCCGACAGGATCTCGATCAGACTGTCCACGTCGGCTTCCTCGCAGACGAGTGGCGGCAGGAAACGCAGCGTATGCGCACCCGTAGCGTTGATCACGGCACCGGCGGCCAGCGCGCGGGCAACAACACCATGCGCGTCGCCCGCGGCATCATCCAAATCACAGCCGAGCATCAAGCCGCGACCACGTACCTCGGTCACGTGCGGCAGCTTGGCGAGCTTTGCCTCCATATAGGCACCCACCTTGGCAGCATGGTCGGCATAATCGCCGCGCACAAGCGCGGAGAGCGTCGCGGCGCACGCCGCGACGGCCAAGCAGCTACCGCCAAAGGTCGAGCCGTGGTCGCCCGGCTTAAACACGTCGGCAATCTCCTTCTTTGCCACGACGGCACCCATGGGCACGCCATCGGCAATGCCCTTGGCTAGGCTCATGATGTCGGGCTCCACGCCATAGGTTTGGAATGCAAACGGCTTGCCGGAGCGGAAGATGCCGCACTGGACCTCGTCGGCGATAAGCACGGCGCCCACTTCGTGTGCCAGGTCGCGCGCTGCCGCCATAAACTCCTCGGTCATGGGGTGCACGCCACTCTCACCCTGGATCGGCTCGAGCATCACGGCACAAATCTCGCTCCCCAGCTGCTTAAAGATCGCACGCAGCTCGTCCACATCGTTGGGCGTGCAGGCCACAAAGCCACCCGGCAGCGGGCGGAAGCTGTCCTGCAGCCAATCCTGCATGGTAGCGGCAATGGTCTCGAGCGTACGGCCGTGGAAGCCGCCGCGCATGCACACGATGGTGTTGCCGCCATTACCGGCACGCTTGGCGTACAGGCGCGCGAGCTTCATCGAGCCCTCGTTGGCCTCAGCGCCAGAGTTGGCAAAGAAGGTCTCCCAAACCTGCTCATCCGCAGCCGGGGCACCAAGAGCAGCTGCCGTGGTCTCATCGCCGGCGACAATGGCATCGGCAAGCACGCGCGCACCATCTACGTCGTCGTTAGCAAGCTTGGACAGCAGCGCCGCGACCTGTCCGCGCTGCTCGATGTAGAAGTAATTGGAGACATGCATGAGCTTTTTGGTCTGTGCCTCGAGCGCCGAGAGCACGGCCGGGTCGCCATGACCTAGGCTGCACACGCCGATGCCGGCAAGAAAGTCGAGGTACTCACGGCCATCGTCGCCGGTGAGCTTCATGCCGTGACCCTCGACAAACTCGACCGGAGAGCGGCCAAAGGTATGCATAACGTAATGGGATTCAAGCGATTGCTGAGCTGCAAGTGACATGAGATGCCTTTCGTTGGGCGCCAGACGGCGCGGGGCTATGGGTGCAGGAATGGGGCGGCTGCGGGTCAGCTAGACCGTCTGAAGCTTCTCGACCTCGTCAAGGTTCTCGGTCAGACGCGCAGCAAACGTCGAAAGCGGATGCGGATGCGTATCGAACTCGTAAGCCGTCTCGGTGGAATGAATCACGGTGCCGACGCCGGCATCGGTCAGCAGCTCCAGGAGCAGCGAATGCGGCGTAGTACCGTTAATGATGTGGGCACGAAATACGCCGCCGGTAAGCGCATCGACGGCCGCACGCAGCTTGGGAATCATGCCCTTATCGACCTCGCCGCCGTAGAGCATTTCGTTAACCTCGTCGAGCGTTAGGTTGGAGATAAGCGAGTCCTTGTCGCTAAAGTCCTTGTACAGACCATCGACATCGGTCAAAAAGATCGCCTTATGCGCGTGGAGCGCCGCGGCAACGGCACCGGCGGCGGTATCGGCGTTGATGTTGAAGAAACCGCCGTCCTCCCCCGCCGCGACGGTAGCGATGACGGGGATGTACTCGCTATCGAGTAAGCGCTCGATATAGTCGGTGTTGACGTGCGTCACTTTGCCCACGCGACCGAGCTCGGGGTCGAGCGGCTCGGCGATGAGCGTGCCGGCATCGCTGCCCGACACGCCCACGGCCAGGTTGCCGTGGTGGTTGATGGCAGCAACCAGCTCCTGGTTAACCTTGCCGCCCAGCACCTCGCGCACGATATCCATAGTCGCCGGCGTGGTCACGCGTTGGCCGTTCTTAAACTCGACGGGAATATCGTAATGGCTCAGCGCCTCGTTGATAGCCTTGCCGCCGCCGTGCACGATGACGGGGCGCATACCGATGATCTTGAGCAAAACGATGTCGCTCATCACGTCGCGGCGCAGCTGCTCATCAACCATGGCGGCTCCGCCATATTTGATAACAACCGTCTTGCCGGTCAGGTTCTTAATCCACGGCAGCGCTTCAAACAGCAGCTGCGCGGTTGCTTCGTTGGATTCGCTCGAACGACAATTGCGTGCGAATTTCATAATCTGCCTCGTCTTTCGTATCGTTATCGCGCCGTGCTCCGCTGTCCGCAATCGCGGCAAGATGCGCAGCGTGCCTGGAATCTAGGAACGGTAGTCGCCGTTGATGGAGATATACTCATGCGTGAGGTCGCAGGTCCACACGGTCGTTGCCGCGTCGCCTGCGCCCAGGTCGACCGAGATCACGATCTCGGGCGCCTCGAAACGTCGTAGAGCCTCGTCCTCGTCAAAGGGAACAGTCAGACCGTCGCGACAGACGGGCATGCCCATCATGTCGATAGAAACGTCTTCCTGATTAAACTTCACGCCGCACTTACCAAGCGCCATAGCAACGCGGCCCCAGTTGCAGTCGTGGCCGGCGATGCAGGTCTTAACGAGCGGCGAGTTGGCAACGGCGCGGGCGGCGATATCGGCCTCCTCGTCGTTCACGGCGCCGGTAACGTTGACCGTAACAAGTTTGGATGCGCCCTCGCCGTCGGCGGCGATGTTGCGCGCCAGGCTCTCGCACACCTCGTGCACGGCAAATGCCAACTCGTCAAAGGCATCGGAACCCTCGACGATAGGCTCGGCATCTGCGGCAGCGGCGCCGGAGGCAAGCATGATGCAGGTGTCGTTGGTCGAGGTGTCGGAATCGACCGTTACCTTGTTAAAGGTCTGCTTGACGGTGGAGAGCAACAGGGCGTGGAGCGCCGCCGGCTCGACGGGGGCATCGGTAGTGATGACCGCGATCATGGTGGCCATGTTGGGCATGATCATGCCCGAGCCCTTGCACATACCGCCCACCGTATAGGCATTGCCTGTGTGTCCCGCAGCCTCGCTGACGTAGGACACGGCGTACTCCTTGGAGTGCGTGTCGGTCGTCATGATGGCACGAGCGGCATCGGCGCCACCGTGGGCGGAAAGTGCCTCGTAGGCAGCAGGAATGGCGGTCTCAAACGTGTCGATCGGCAGAATCTGGCCAATCACACCCGTGGAGGCAACCAGAATCTGCTGGGGTTCGCAGCCGATGACCTGCGATGCAATGCTGCACGTCTCGCGCGCGCATGCAAGGCCAGTCTCACCCGTGGCGGCGTTGGCATTGCCAGAGTTGACCGAAACGCCGGCGATGATACCATAGCCCTTGTCGGCACCGCCCAGGTTGGCACGGCTCACTTGCACGGGCGCCGCGCAAAAGCGATTGGTGGTAAACACGCCGGCACCGGGACAGGGTTTATCGGGCACGACGAGCGCGTAATCCAGACGCTCGGGGTTCTTGCGGAACCCAGCGTGGATGCCCGCAGCTTTAAAACCAGCCGCAGCCGTAACGCCACCCTCGACGGCGCGAATCTTGATATCAAACAGCTCGGTATTCATCGTCTTCATGACTCCTTATGTCAAACAAAAAACGGACATCGGTTGGTGCGCCATGCCAGTCGTAATCATGAGACCAGCTTAAGAGTGGCGCCCCACTCGATGCCCGACTACCAAATCGTTAACAATCGAATGTGCTACACCGGGCACGCCACTGTGGGCAAGCCTCGTCGCTCGTCAAAACCAAAGACGATGTTGGCGCACTGGACCGCCTGGCCTGCTGCACCCTTGCACAGATTGTCGATGGCGCCCGTCGCCACCAGAACGCCCGCGCGCTTGTTGAGCGCGAGGCCAATCTGGGCGGCGTTGGTTCCGACGACCGAAGCCGTCTTGGGCTGCTGGCCGGCGTCGAGCACGCGCACAAAGGTGCGTCCAGCGTAGAACTGCTTGTAATAGTCGACGACATCCTCAAGAGCCAGGGAGTCAATGGCCTGCGGCGTGAGCGGCAGCGTCACCGTGGAGAGCAGGCCGCGCTTGAGCGGTGCCAGATGCGGGGTGAAGACGACGCGATCGGTCAGGCCAAGGATTTGCTCAATCTCGGGCGTGTGGCGATGCTTGCCCACGCCGTAGGCCTCCAAGTTCTCGTCGGCGCTGCAAAAATGCGTACGAGCGTTGCAGGACTTGCCGGCACCCGTCACACCGCTGATGGCATCAACGATCACGGGGCCGCTCTGGGCAACCCAGCCAGCGCGCACGGCGGGCGCGGCGGCAAGGCTCGTTGCGGTGGGATAGCAACCGGCGCAGGCGACCAGCACGGACTTGCCATCAGCATAATCGGATGCGGCGGTCTCCAAGTCCTGGCAGAACAGCTCGGGCAGGCCGAAAGCGCGGGTCTTGAGCAACTCGGGGCTCGTGTGCTCGACGGCATACCATGCCTCAAAGACAGACGCGTCGCTCAGGCGATAGTCGGCCGAGAGGTCAATGCAGGAGACTCCCGCGGCAAGCAGGGCGGGCACCTGAGCCATGGCCGCGGTATGCGGCACGGCCAAGAAGACGGCGTCGCAGGATTTAAGCTCGGGGGCGTCATGCGTGGTGAAAACCAGATCGCTCACGCCAGCAAAGCTCGGATACACCGCAGACAACGGCTGGCCGGCATCGGCGTTGGACGTAATGGCGACAAGTTCAAACTCGGGATGACCGAGCACGAGGCGAATGAGCTCGGCTCCGGCATATCCAGCCGCGCCGACGATTCCAACCTTCAAAGACATATCAGACTCCTTGTCTGCGATTTATGCACCGATGCGCATTTCGCAGCGGTCGTTATGAAGTGGGTTGAAACTTTAGCACCAAAAGATGCATTAACACGTAAATGGTTTACATATTCATGCATTGAAACATTCCCGACACATTCGCTTGAAGGAATTGACGAATGGGGCGGGCCCCGTATTGACCGGCGCTCCTAACGGCGCCGGGCAATACGGGGCCCGCCCATGCGAAAACCAAGTTGTTAGGATGAGCCAGCTGGCTAGAGCTCGACCGGCACCCATTCGTCGTGATTGCAGATAAAAGCCTCGGGATCCTCGACGCTAAAGAAGACGAGCGTGGGGTCGTTAGGCCCCTCATAGTGCTCGCCCAGGCGCTCTAGATGCTTCCACCCGGCTTCGCGCATTTCGTCTAAGGCCCGGTCATCCAAGCCGGCACGCCCGCGCAAGATGAGCCAGCCATGGCCCGGCCACCAACTCGTGGCCTCAAAGCGCTGATTTTGTAGCAGCTCTTGCCACACGTCTTTGGTGTGCGCTGTTACAAACCACAGCTTGCCATCCTGGATCTGCGCAAACGAAAACGGACGCACATGAGGCTGTCCGTCAACGCTCGTCGCCAAATACCATGCCGGCACCGACGTCAGATACTCCAACACCGTATTCAATCCGTCCACGTTTCCTCCTGTACTAGCTAGTTTGGGAACCTGGTTTGTGCGAGCTAGAGCTCCAGGCGCTCCTCGCTGCCGTCGATATCACAGAAGCGCGCAGCAATGTTGCGGACCGAAAAGAAAGCAAGGCGGCCGTCGTTGGCACTCTCGTGTTCCTCGCCAATGCCCACCATGTGCTTAAAACCCGCTTGACGCACCTTGTCGCTCGCAACTGCGTCGTCCTCAAGTGCGGCTTCGCCGGTCAATACGATCCAACATTCCCCCGGCTTCCAGCCCGAGAGCTCAAACTTGGGATTCGCGCTCAGCTCCGCCCACACATCCTTGTCGCGCGACGTGCAAAACCACAACTTACCGTCATCGACCATGGCAAACGAAAACGGTCTCACGCGGGGCTGATGTCCGTCGGCCACATCGGTCGTGGCCAGATACCACGCCGGAATGCGCCTGAGATACGAACAGGCGCGCTCAAGCTGAGCCGTGCGGTCGTTGTCGGTCATAGGGGCCCCTTTCTTGCGCTCGAATCGCGCCTAAACAAGTTGAAGATTGATGACGATGACGCAGATGAGCAGCAACGCCGTCACCACCGCCGCCAACGCATCGTCGCGGCCAAACGTAAGCGCATGCAGACGTGTGCGCCCCTGCTCGCCGTGATAACAGCGCGCATCCATAGCGGCCGAAAGCGTCTCGGCATGACGGAACACGCCGGTGAACAGCGGAATCGCCACACTGCCGAGCATACGCACGCCGCCGAGCGGACCGCCCGTCACGCGCGCGCCGCGGCTTGCCTGTGCATCGGCCGTCTGCTTCATCTCAGTGGCAAACTGCGGCATAAAGCGTAGCGCGATACCCATGATCATGCCGAGCTCGTGCGCAGGAAGTCCCACACGCGCAAACGGCGCGAGCAGGCGCTCAAAGCCCGCGGTGAGGTCGAGCGTCGGCGTGGTGAGTGTAATGGCGCTCATGCCGGCCATCATCAACGTCAGGCGGCACGCCATAAAGGCGGCAGAATGCAGCGAGCCCTCGCTTATCTGCAAAATGCCAAGCTGCCACAGAATGCGCCCGCTCTGGTCGGAAAACAGGTTGAGCACTGCGACCACCACGACAATCGCCAGCAATGGTGCCATCGATGATAGGACCCGGCGCAACGGCACCCGGGACACGGTATAGATCAGGACAACGAAGATTGCGACCGGGGCCAGTCCGCAGAAGCTGCTGACTGTGAGCGTCGTGATCAGAAACACAAAGCCCAAGAGCAACTTGGTTCGCGGGTCCAGGCGGTGGATTGCACTATCGCCGGGATAGTAGCTGCCAAACGAAAACGCCTCCATCAGCAGCCCTCCTCTCGCGCGACCGTCTTGGATTTAGCAATGTCCGAGACGTTAGAAGAACCGTCTGAGCGACCGATCAGCAAATTTGCCAACTCGTCGGCCAACAACTCAACCGTATAGAGCCCGCCGCGGCGCAGCGGCACGCCCACCTCCGTAAGCGCCAGCGCCATACGCTGGGCGGCGGGAACGCCCAAGCCGATCGACTTGAGCTCATCGGCATGCGCAAACACCTGCGCGGGGGTTCCCTCGGCAAACACCGCACCTTCGTTCATTACGACGATACGGTCGCAGCAATTGGCCAGGTCATCCATGCTGTGCGAAACCATGACAACGGTCAGGCCCTCGCGATGGAGTCGACCGATGAGCCCTAGGAAATCCCTGCGCGCAGCCGGATCGAGCCCCGCCATGGGTTCATCGAGCACCAGGACTTCGGGCTCCATGGCGAGCACGCCGGCGAATGCCACACGCCGTTGCTGACCGCCCGAAAGCTCAAAGGGACTCTTGTCGCCGACCGTGGAAAGATCGAGGCCCACGCGCGAGAGCGATGACTCGACACGACGGTCGACTTCATCTTGCGGCAAGCCAAGGTTATGCGGACCAAACGCCACGTCCTGTGCCACGGTTTCGGCAAATAGCTGGCGCTCGGGGTACTGAAACACCACGCCGACCTTGGCCTTAACAGCGGCGGCGTCTTTCTTGTTTGACAGGTCGAGCCCCAGCGCGCGAACGGATCCCTCCTGGGGGCGAATCAAACCGTTGAGATGCTGGACCAGCGTCGACTTACCCGAACCGGTATGGCCTGCTAGCCCCAGGAACTCGCCGCGACGCACCGTCAGCGATACATCGCGCAGCGCCCACGGGCTGCTTGGGTCGTTTCCCCAGAGAGCCTGTTTACTCGATTTGCCCGCAGTGGCCGAGCGCTTATGCCAGCGGCGGCGCTCGCGCGGACTGAGCGAATAACTGTACGAAACATGGGATAGCTCGATGACGGGCTCCGACGCGTTCCCCTCGTTGTCTACCGGAACAGTGCCGTCAGTGATTTCCAACTGGGATGCGGAAGACTGCCCCGCGGTGCCTGCCCCGCTCCGCTCGGTATAAGCCTGTGCAATCTCGGAGACCATATCTGCCTCGCGCACCTGCGCGCAAACGGGCACGCCCTTCGCACGAAGCGACCTGCCCAGACAGCACGACGCCGGCATATCCAGGTTGAGCTGCGCAAGTTCGTCTGCCCGCGTCAAGATTTCCTCGGGCGTACCGAGCATGGCAACGCGCCCCGCCCGAAACACCGCGACACGATCGGCCTCGGCGGCCTCTTCCATAAAGTGCGTAATCATCACGACGGTCATGCCGCGATCGTGCAACGCGCGGCAAGCCTTCATGAGGCCCTGACGCCCACGCGGATCGAGCATCGAGGAAGCCTCGTCCAATATGAGCACGCGCGGTTCCATGGCGAGTACGCCGGCAAGCGCCACGCGCTGCTTTTGGCCGCCCGAAAGCGCGTGGGTCTCGTGGTGTTCAAAGCCCACCAGGCCCACGCCCTTCAGCGCCTCGCGTACGCGCTGCGCAATTTGCGCCGATGGCACGCCAAGGTTTTCGGGACCAAACGCAACGTCATCTTCGACAAGCGTTGCCACCAGCTGATCATCGGGATTCTGGAATACCATGCCCGCGGTCGAACGAATGTCGTAGACCAGCTCGGGGTCGGACGCATCCATGCCGTTGATACGCACCGTGCCCGCATCGGGCTGCAACAGTGCATTCAGATGCTTGGCAAACGTCGACTTGCCCGACCCATTGCCACCGAGGATGCAGAAAAACTCGCCGTCCTCAATGTTCAGATCGACGCCGTCGAGCGCCGGCACGACACCGTCATAGCTAAAGGAAACGCCCTGACACTCAATCATGCGCGGCCTTTGACCTGGTCCTTTTTAGGCGTGATGAGGTTGGAGACCGCCTTGTACACCGCAAGCGTCAATACCGAGTTAAGCACGGTCTTGATAAGGTTGAACGGCAGCACGGCAGGAATCATGAGCGGGGCGATCACATCGACCGAGCCATACCAGAACCATACGCCAATGGTAAGGTTTGCGACCATAGACAACGCCGTAGCGGCAATAACGCCGAGTACCAGGCCAATCACGGCACCCTTATAGGTATGCATCTTCTGGTAGACAATAGCCGCGGGCAGAATGTAGCCCAGCGTGGCAACCAGGTTCATAAGCGCGCCGACCCAGTCACCCGTAGTGAGTGCATGGATGACGATCGCCATGGCGGCAACAGCGGTACCGGCACCGGGGCCATATGCAAACCCGCACACCATCGCCGGCACCAGCGACGGGTCATACGTCAAAAACGGCGCCGAAGGAAGAATGGGCAGCTGCACATACATAAAGAGCGCGCCCAGGGCACACATAAGCGCCATGGTTACGAGCTGTTTGGTGCTCCACCTATTCGTGTTCTCAAAATGGATATGCTGCGACTGTTCAGACATAAGATCACCTGCCTCTTTCATCCGGACTCTAACCGTTGGCACTGGGATCTCACCAGTTCAGCCGGCATGCGAACCAACACACGCACGGGTCGCGGACTCATCGGCTCGACGCAGGTCCTCGCCTGCGCCACGGCACCCCTTTGGCACCGCCCAATTTACCGCCAGTGGGGAATTTCACCCCGCCCTGAAACAGCAATTGCAAGTGTAGCACCAGCAGGCTTTCGCGCAAGCATGCCAAGTATAATTTATGGCGGGGACTAGTTGCCGCAACTACCACGTTCCCCACCCATCCCAAAGTAGCGCGCCTTTCGCGGCAAAGCCGCGAAACAGCGACCGGGACACGTATCCCCATCAGCCACGATCTCCGCCCACGCCGACCTCAAGGCCGTAAACGCAGGGGATCCGGGGGCGTGACGGGGGTTTCTCTCCGGAACATTCCGCAGGACGCAAAGAGGCTCCGCAGCGCGAAGCGCGATGCGGAGCCTCTTTGCATGTCCGAGGACGTTCCGGAGAGAAACCCCCGTCACGCCCCCGGATCCCCGGTGGGAGTTCTAGACCTTGTCGGCCTTAGTACATACCGCCGCCCTGCTGACCAGCGGTGGCAGCAGCGATAGCGTCCTCAAGCTGAGTGTTCTTGGGCACATCGGAGACGGTGGCCTCGGTGATGAGAATCAGGCTGGCGACAGAAGCAGCGTTCTGCAGGGTGACGCGGCTGACCTTGACGGGGTCGAGGACACCCATCTCAATCATGTCGCCCCACTCACCGTTGGCAGAGTTGAGACCCTGGCCGGCGGGCAGCTCGGCAACCTTGTCGACCACGACAGCGCCCTCAAAGCCAGCGTTCTTGGCGATGGTAGCGACCGGAGCGGTCAGAGCCTTCTTGACGATATCGACGCCAATCTTCTCCTCGGGGTCGTCGATCTCGACAGCGTCGAGCGCAGGAGCAGCGTCCATGAAGGCGACGCCGCCGCCAGCGACAATGCCCTCCTCGACAGCAGCGCGGGTAGCCTGCAGGGCGTCCTCGACGCGATGCTTGATCTCCTTGAGCTCGGACTCGGTAGCAGCGCCGACCTTGATGACGGCAACGCCACCGGAGAGCTTGGCCAGGCGCTCCTGGAGCTTCTCACGATCGAAGTCAGAGGTAGTGTTCTCCATCTCGCCCTTGATCTGAGCGATGCGGGCGTCGATGGCCTCCTTGGAGCCAGCGCCGCCGACGACGACGGTGTTGTCCTTGGAGATGGTGACGGACTTGGCGGTACCGAGCATATCGGCGGTGATGTCAGCGACCTTCACGCCCAGCTCGTCCAGAGCAGCCTGACCACCGGTGAGGACAGCGATGTCCTCGAGGATGCGCTTGCGGCGGTCGCCGTAGCCCGGAGCCTTGACGGCGCAGACGTTGAGGGCGCCACGGATCTTGTTGAGGACGAGGGTAGGCAGGGCCTCGCCGTCGATGTCCTCAGCGATGATGAGCAGGCCACGGCCAGCGCGCTGGACAGCCTCGAGAACAGGCATGATGTCCTGGACGCTGGAGATCTTCTGGTCGGTGATGAGGATGTACGGATCCTTCATCACGGCCTCCATGCGGTCGTTGTCCGTGACGAAGTAAGCGGAGACGTAGCCCTTGTCGAACTGCATGCCCTCGACGGTGTCGATGGTGATATCGAACGTCTGGGAATCCTCGACGGTGATGACGCCGTCCTTGCCCACGACCTCCATGGCCTCAGCGATCTTCTCGCCGACCTCGGGGTCACCGGCGGAGATGGTACCGACGGAAGCAATCTGCTCCTTGGTCTCGACCGGCTTGGCCTGCTTCTTCATCTCGGCGACGGCGGCGTTGACGGCCTTGTCGATGCCGCGACGGATGGCCAGCGGGTTGGCGCCAGCGGCGACGTTGCGCAGGCCGTCGTTGACGATGGCCTGGGCGAGCAGGGTTGCGGTGGTGGTGCCGTCACCCACGGTGTCGTTGGTCTTGGTGGCAACCTCCTTCACCAGCTGGGCACCCATGTTCTCGATGTTATCCTCGAGCTCGATCTCCTTGGCGACAGAAACGCCGTCGTTGGTGATAGTCGGAGCGCCGAACGTGCGCTGCAGGGCGACGTAGCGGCCCTTGGGACCCATGGTGACGGTAACGGCGTCGGCCAGAGTGTTGACGCCCTTGGCGAGCTTAGCGCGGGCATCGGTGTTGAACGTAATGTTCTTTGCCATAGTGGGTAATCCTCCAAAAGAAATGTAACTCGCGTCGCCGCTTCCGAGTCCTATGCGGCGGGCGCGCTCAAAGACGAATCAGAGAGCCTGGTGAGATTAGGCCTCGACGACGGCGTAGATGTCATCGGCGCGCATCAGCAGATACTTCTCGCCGTCGACCTTGACCTCGTTGCCACCGAACTTACCGTAGATGACAACGTCGCCAACCTTGACGTCCATGGGGATGCGCTCACCCTTGTCGTTGACCTTGCCGGCGCCCACGGCAACGATGGTGCCGCGCTGCGGCTTCTCCTGAGCGTTGCTGGCGATGTACAGACCAGAGGCGGTCTTCTGCTCGGCCTCGTCGGGCTTGACCAGGACGCGATCTGCAAGCGGCTTCAAAGACGACATGCTTGTTTCCTCCTTTGTGGGCCGCGCGGTCATGCCGCGCGGGTTAACCCTTTTTGTTTGCGTACGCGTTGAATGGTACCCACGAATGACGGGTTATACAACACAGAGTCAAAAAATCTTATTTTTTGGCACTTAGATTTTCTGAATGCCGGTGGATAACTTAGCGGTGGCTCCCGTGTGGCTCCGGAGGGGCGGGGCATAAGGTTT
>NZ_JBCOIG010000010.1:33656-75537 GCF_040926405.1 Collinsella aerofaciens | reverse complement strand
GTCCAAGTCGCGTCGTCGTAAGCAGAAAAAGCAGGTTAAGCCCGAGCTCAAGCTTAGGCAGTTTGCCTCCACCGAGCTTTCCGACCAGCTTGCCGCCCTTCCCTGCGGCGCCGACCTGCCGCGCTTTATGGTCGACACGGTCGCCGGCGCCTATGCGCCCGCCGATGCCGAGCGCATGATCGAGGGCTTTGGAGCCGCGGCCACACGCCCGGTCACACTGCGCGCCAACACGCTCAAGGCAACCGCCGAGGACATCGCCGCCGCGCTCGATGCCGCCGGCATCGCGCACCAAACCGTTACCTGGTATCCGGACGCCTTTATCCTGCCCGAGGCCCAGGTTTCCGATCTGTGGGATCTCGACATCTACCGCGACGGCAAAATCTATCTGCAGAGCCTGTCGTCCATGATGCCGCCGTTGGTCCTGGGCGCTCAGGCCGGCGAGGACATCCTGGACATGTGCGCAGCCCCCGGCGGCAAGACGACGCAGATCGCCGCCCTCACCCAGGGCCAGGCACACCTCACGGCCTGTGAGATGAGCATTCCCCGCGCCGAAAAGCTTGAGTCCAACCTCCACCGTCAAGGTGCCAAAAACGTGCCCGTCATGCGCATCGACGCACGCGAGCTCGACGAGTTCTTCCGCTTTGATCGCATCCTGCTCGACGCTCCCTGCACCGGCACGGGCACCGTCATCAGCGACAACGAGAAAAGCCTGCGCGGCCTGACCGAGCAGTTGCTGAGCAAGTGCGCCCGCTCGCAGCGCGCGCTTCTGGACCGCGCCATGGGAGCCCTCAAACCGGGCGGCACGCTCGTCTATTCCACCTGTTCGATCATGCCGCAGGAAAACGAGGACGCCCTGCAAGAGGCCCTCGACAAGCACATGGATTGCGAGCTTATCCCCCTCGACGGCACACCGAGCGAAAGTGAAGCGCGTCGCGCCCAGGATGCCGGCGAGGAGCCGCATATCGAGTGCAATGCCCTCACTGAGGCCATCGCTGCCGGCCATGTCTCGGCCGTCGCCAACGGTATGCCCGGTACGCTGACCATTCCGCCTAGCCGCGACTTTGAGGGCTTCTACATTGCCCTGATCCGAAAACGCAGCTAGCGCACGGATCCAAAACTCAACAAGCTATTTCTGTGCGCGTTTGCCCTGCTGGTCGCGATGCTGTTTAAGCATCGCGCGCTCCTTGCGCTCGGCCCTTTTGCCCTTGATGGCCGTGACCACAAAGTAGATGACCGCGGCGGCAACGATTGCGCCCACACACAGGCCAATCGAGCCCAACATTGCCGAAAATTCCATACCGCGTCACCTCTCTTTTAAACGGGACTTTCAAGATAGCACCTCGATCCCCGCCACCACAGCTCCTTCACGTTCGCCTGCCCTTCGGTCTAACGGATGGCGCGGCGGGGAAAAATCAACTCGTCAAACGATTTAGCATTCGCAATTCCGGCTGCATCGTGCCGGCCGTCGTCACACAGAATCGAGTCTCCATGGACACCCTCAACGACCTAAACGAGCGCGTCGACGCCTTTGTCGGCACCAGCTCCTTCGACACGCCTGCCGCGGCAAACGACCAAGCTCCCATCGATGTGCCCGCCGAGGTTCACGAGGACATCGTCGCCTCGGTCGATTTCTCCGAGGTCGAGCTCGCAGACGAGTTCACCGAGCCCCAGGCAGCCGTGACTCCCAACGGACTGCTCCCCATGGAGCCGCTGCCCATCGACGGGCGTTTGCGCAAGGCGGCCCTCCGCATGCCCGACGAGATCGAGGAGGCCAGCGGCTTTACGCTCTTCGGCCGTCGTATCAAATCGCTCATCTACACCACCGATGTCGCGGTTATCCGCAACTCCAACGCCGACGCCGTCTTTGCGGTCTACCCTTTCACGCCGCAGCCCGCCATTACGCAAGCGCTGCTGACCGTCGCCGAGTGCCCGGTCTTCGTAGGCGTGGGCGGCGGAACTACGACCGGTAAGCGCTCCGTGCAGATGGCAGCCGTCTCCGAGATGCAGGGCGCGGCGGGCTGCGTGGTCAACTCCCCCGCTACTGCCGAGATGGTCGAGCACATCACCAACATCGCCGACATCCCCGTCATCGCCACGGTCGTTCGCTGCGACGACGATGCCCACGCCAAGGTGCGCGCTGGAGCCAAGATCCTCAACATCGCAGCCGGCAAGAACACGCCCCAGGTCCTACGCGAGCTGCGCGAGCACTATCCCAACCTGCCGCTTATCGCGCCGGGCGGCAAGACGCCCGAGAGCATCCGCGAAACCATCGCCGCCGGCGCCAACGCCATCATCTGGACGCCGCCTTCGGCCCAGCAGCTACAGGCCGACATGATGCAGCGTTATCGCAAGATGAAGGAAGACGCCACACCTGTCATCTCGCGCGACGATGTGCCCATTATCGACCAGGTCGCCGCCGCCGAAGTCAGCCAGGTCGAGAACATGAATCCCGACGTGCCGATTCCCGACGAAGTCATCGAGCGCGTCGCTTCGATCCACGAGCGCGTCGAGGAACATCGCACCAACCGCGGCCTCAAGCCGTCACTGCACGGCTTTTTCTTCCGCGGAAAGAAACGCTAATCGTAACAGCAAGGCCCGCCCCACAAACGTGAGGCGGGCCGTTTTCGTTTGAGCAATCATGCAGCGACGTGATGGGGCAAATTAATCCACGCGCTTGTCGCCCATAAAGAAGAGCGCCACCGTACCAGGTCCGGTATGCGAGCCAATCAGAGTACCGATGTCATTGATCTCAATCTTGCCTTTAAGCTGCGGAACCTGTTCCTCAATCAGCGCCGCGACCGCCTCGGCATCCTCGCGGCACGCCGACTGCGACATGATGCACTTACCCGAATAATCCGCACCGTCCTGTACGTGTGCCATCATGGTCTTAACCATCTCGGAAATCGCGCGCTTCTTAGTGCGAATCTTCTCACGTGGCGACAGCTTACCTTCGCAATCGACCGTCATAAGCGGGCAAATCTTAAGCGCCGTGCCGATGATCGCGCTCGCGGCCGAAATGCGACCGCCGCGCAGGTAGCTCGACAGATCGGTCGAGAAGAACCAGTGGTGCAGGTTGAGCTTGTGCTCCTCGATCCAGGCAGCCGTCTCGTCGAGTGAAGCCCCGCTATCGCGCACATCGGCGGCATATTCCAACAACAGGCCAAAGCCCGAAGACGCCGCCAGCGAATCGATGACGCGCACCTTGCCGCCCTCGGGATAGCGATCCGCAAGCATCTGCGCCGCGACGCAGGCCGATCCATACGTGCCCGAAATACCCGACGACAACGTCAGGTGCAGCACGTCTTTACCCTCGGCAACAAACGGCTCCCAAAACTCCTCGTACTCACCCACGCTCACCTGAGACGTCTTGGGCATGGCGCCCGCGGCAATCTGGGCAAAAAACTCGTCCGGTGTAATCGACTGGTACAGATCGTCCGTATAGACAACATCGTCGATCTCGTAATGAAAACACACGACAGGGATATTGCGCGACGCAAAGAACTCACGGGTTCGGTCGGCGGCGGATTCACAGGTCAGGACAAAATCACTCATATGAGGCTCCTTACTCATTGCTGCGCAAATTATCGCACAGTGAGCCTACATACGGTACATATGTCCACTATTTACCAAATCGAACCAAAAATAGCGAACATCTTTACTACCATCGTCTCCACCGGCCCCACGCATAAATATCTGAGAAAACACCTTCTGTCGTCTCCACTCAACCGCCATATCCACCTCAACTAAATCGATTTACCAAACCGTTCAGCCGACAATTCAGCCGCCGGCGCAAAATCGAAACAAAAGCGGCGCATACTGATAAACGTTTGACGCTGTTTATCAGTTTTACCAGCCCCATCGGAAGGTGTTTCATGGTCGCATTCGATCGCAACCCGCAAGACTTCAAGTATCTGCGCCTGCTGTCGAGACAGTTCCCCACCGAACAATCCGCGTTTACCGAAATTATCAACCTCTCGGCCATCCTCAACCTACCCAAGGGCACCGAGCATTTTATGAGCGACGTGCATGGCGAGTACGAAGCCTTTATGCACATCCTCAACAACTGCTCGGGCGTCGTGCGCGAGCATGTCGACGAAATTTTTGGCGACACGCTCTCCTTTGACGAAAAGGGCGAGCTGTGCACGCTCATCTACTACCCGCGCGAGAAGATCGACCTGGTCCGCAGCCAGCGCGAGGACTCGCCAACTTGGTACAAGACGATGCTTGACCAGCTCATCATGGTCGCTCGCTCGCTTTCAAGCCGCTACACGCGCTCCAAGGTGCGTAAGGCCATCCCGCGCGACTACGCCTATATCATCGACGAGTTGTTGCACACGCACCCGGACGAGAACAACTATCGCGTGCGCTATCACGAGCGCATCGTGGAGTCCATCCTGGAGACCGCCAGCGCCGACGACTTTATCGAGTCGCTCGCCTCGCTCATCAAGCGCCTGGCCGTCGACCACCTGCACCTGGTGGGCGACATCTTCGACCGCGGCGGCGGCGCGGCCAAGATTATGGACCGTCTGCTCACCTACCATTCACTCGACATCCAGTGGGGCAACCACGACCTACTGTGGATGGGCGCTGCGGCCGGTGAGCCCGCCTGCATCGCCACGGTGTTGCGCAACAACCTACGCTACGACAACTACGAGATCCTGGAGAACGACTACGGCATCTCGCTGCGTGAGCTTGTCGCCTTTGCCGATGCCACCTACACCGCCGGTGAGTCCATCACCCCGCTGATCAAGGCCATCAACGTGCTGCTCTTTAAGCTCGAGGGCCAGATTATCCAGCGCCACCCCGAGTTCGATATGACCGACCGCCTGTTACTCGACAAGATCGACCACGACACCGGCACGGTCACGCTCGCCGACGGCAGCGTGTGGCCGCTCACGACCAACGACTTCCCCACCGTCGACCCGGCGGACCCCTACACGCTCACGTCTCAGGAGCAGCACATCATCGACAAGCTCGTGTCCGAGTTTGTCACCGCCGATCACCTGCATCGCCATATCGATTTCCTCTACACCCACGGCTCGATGTACAAGGTCGCCAACGGCAACCTGCTCTTCCACGGCTGCGTTCCACTCAACGAAGACGGCACCTTCAGCAGCATGAACTGCCTGGGCACCTGGCACGCTGGCCGCGATTATCTCGATTTTTGCGACCACATCGCCCGCCGCGCGTGGCGCGTGGGCGACCGCGATGCCCTCGACTGGATGTGGTACCTGTGGATTGGCTTCAATTCACCCGCCAGCGGACGCCTGGTGCGTACCTTTGAGCGCGCCTATATCGCCGATAAGAGCACCTGGGTCGAGCCGATGGACCCGTACTTTACGCTTACCAAGTCGCCCTCGGTCTGCGATGATATCATGCGCGAGTTTGGCGTCGCGGCCATGGCATGCTCGCCGACCGGCCACATCATCAACGGCCACACGCCCGTTAAAACCACCAAGGGTGAGCAGCCCATCCGCGCCGAGGGCAAGCTACTGGTCATCGATGGCGGCTTCTGCCGCGCTTACCATCCCAAGACGGGCATCGCCGGCTATACGCTCATCTCGAGCTCGCGCGGCTGCCGCCTCAAGTCGCACCGGGCCTTTACGACGGTTGCCGAGGCACTCACGCGCAACGTGGACATCGAGAGCGAGACCAACCGTTTTGACCAAGCAGACCGTCGCCGCATGGTGAGCGACACCGATACTGGCGCCAAGATTCGCAGCCAGATCCAGGACCTGCGCCAGCTGCTCGATGCATATAGAAACGGTGCTATCGAGGAGCGCGCCTAGCACCACCCGCGGGGATTGGCTAAACTTGCTAAGTTTGTCATCCCCGCGGCGCTTCGGCGCCAGCTTAAGGCAGGTACCATGCAAAAGCTCCTTGCGCAGATTATGAAATTTGGCGTCGTCGGTGTCATTGCCACGGTTATCGACTTTGGCATTATGAATCTGCTCCACTACGGTCTGGGCCTCAACATCCTAATCGCCAACACCAGCGGCTTTATCATCTCACTCATCTTTAACTACCTCGCAAGCATGAAATACGTGTTTGCGCACAAGGAAGGCATGAGCCGCCGCCGCGAGTTCATCATCTTTGTCGTGCTGTCCGTGATCGGTTTGGTGCTCAACGATGGCATCGTGCTGGCGCTCAACGCCGGCCTGGGACTCGAGGCCAATATCGCCAAGATCTGTGCCACCGCGCTTGTCATGGTCTACAACTTTGTGACCCGAAAAATCTTCCTGGAGGGCGACGAGACAAAATAGCTCGAAACCCCTGTAGCATTACGGCGCCCACGGACGACGCGCACTCAGCGCAGTATCGTCCGTGGGTGTCGCTCGTTTACGGGCAAATTTTCAACGTTTGCGGATTAGCTCTTGAAAATTTGGCGAGTTCATATAGTTCTTGGCAAAGACCTTACGTTTCCCTTGTAAAAGCTCTAAAGTATCCTCTGCTCGATTCATCAACGCATTGGATGTGATTACGTGCGCAAGGCGCTGGCACAACCTCATACCAAGCAGTTCCTCAAGTTTGCCGTCGTGGGTCTTATCTCCTTTGGCATCGACTGGGGCATGCTCATTGCGCTCGTCGAGCTGTTCCACCTCGACTTTTTGATGAGCACCACGGTTTCGTTTATCACATCCGTCGTGGTCAACTACTGGCTCAGCATGAAGTACGTGTTCGACCACCGCGAAGGCATGAGCCGCAAGCGCGAGTTCACGATCTTCACCATCCTGTCGGTGATCGGCCTGGGCCTCAACGACCTGTACATGTTTGTGGGCGTCACGTTTTTGAGCATCGGCTACCAGGCCATGAAGGCCATCGCCACATTCCTCGTCACCTGGTACAACTACTTCAGCCGCCGCTTCTTCCTCGAGGGCGCACGGTCGTAGTCGATTCACTATTTGCTTGAATGTATAACCGGTTGGAATTCCCGTTCCAACCGGTTTTTTGTTTGCCGAGAGACCCGGCGATCCAGTCCCATTCGCATGAAAAACGGGCGGCTCGGATGTTGGTCCGAACCGCCCGTCTGGCGCGCTATGTCGAGGCCTCTAGTCTGTAACGTAATACCAGACTACGTTGTCGCCGTTTGAGAGAACGTAGTTACTACAGGCCGTCATGGGCGTTGTGCCGTTGACGGAATACATCCAGCCGCTCGTGCCGCCGTACTGTTTCTCGGCCAAACCACCAATCGCAGAAACATACGTGCCGTACGATGAGCCGTGTGCGTTGACAGAGAGGCCCAGCGCGCACAGGGCATCGTAGACGGTAGCACCTTCGTTAAAGGTAAAGGTGCCACCAGAGGACACAGGATTGTCCACAGCGCTCGATGTGACCGAAACCGTCACCGTAACGTAGTTGGACTCCTGTGAGCCGCTCTGGCCGCCCGAGGAGGCGTTTCCACCATTAGAGGATGAGGCTCCATCAGACGACTGGCCACCGCCCGAAGAAGCACCGCCAGACGCATTGGAAGTATCACTGGCTCCCGTATTTTGGGCAGCGGATTTATCGCCAGACTTCTTGCCGCCCCGGTCCTCGGACTTCTTGCTATCCGAGTTTTTGTCCGATTCCTTGTTTGAAGACTCGGAATCGTCCTTGTCGTCGTTCGAACCCTTGGACTCATCTTTTGCGTCATTCGATGACTTGGAATCCTTGGAACTGGCCTCGCCCGAAGTCGTAGTCGAGCCAGACGCCTTGGTGTCCTTGGTGACGACGCTCTCCCCCGTCACGGTCTGAATGATCCAGTCGATGGACCAGGCACCGCTTGTGGAAGGATGGACGAAACCCAGCGAGACGACGATCAGAATGGTGCATGCAGCAGTCAGAACGCCGAGGAGCGCCTTGCGACGAGAGGTGGACGCCGCCGAAGCGGCGCCCTTTTGCTTTGGATCATCGAGCTGAATGAACGAGGAATCTGGTTGCTTGGGGTCAGCGTCCTTGGATTTATTGGACACAGCCCTCACCTACCGACGTTTGGTGAACACGAACACGCCGACGATGGCGAGACCGATGACGCCGGCGGCAACGCCAACAATGGCGAGCGGGTTGGTGCCCGTCTCCTGCTCGGAAGCACTAGAGGACTTCTTAGCAGTGGTCATGGAAGCAGCACCCGTATCGGACTTGGAATCGGACTTCTTATCGGACTTATCGGAGTCCTTCTTGTCGGACTTGTTGTCCCTGGTCTCGGTCTTGGTCGACACCGTCGTCTTGGTCACCGGCTTCTGGCCCGGGGCAATAGCGCCGCCCTTCGAGCCGGAGCCAGAACCAGCGCCAGCGCCAGTGCCGGAACCAGTACCGGTACTAGAACCGCCGCCGCCATTCGAACCAACGCCGCCATTGCCGCCATTGGAGCCTGAACCGCCATTACCGCCAGGGTTAACGGCATTCTTGGTCCACTTGGCATACAACGTCAGGTCGGCCGTCACCGGCGTACTGAAGTCATACGCCTGCGTGCAAGCCTCATCGGTATACCAACCGCCGAAAGTGTAGCCATCGCGCGTCGGATCGACCGGCTTGACCAGCTTGCCATCGGCCGTAGCAACAAACTTAGTGTCGCAAGCAGACCCGCCGTTGGAGTTAAAGGCAACCGTCCAAGACTCGACAGCTCCAAGTTTAAACAGCGTGCCCGAATCATTAATGTAGTAGAGATTGCCAGAAGCATCGGCAATGACCGGAGAGTCACAGTACTGGTAATGGCCAGCCGCATCATAAATCTGCGTCGCCTCTGCATCGCCGAGCGTATAGCGATACACGCCACCACCAGCAGAGTAGTTGACGTAATCCTTGCTATCCGCGCTGTTAACGGTGAAGTACACATAGGTCTTGCCGCCCTGAACACTCACCAGCGGAGTAGCAGCAATACCGTTGAGGCCAGCCGGCAGCGCCTTGCCGTCGGCAGCAGCGACCATCGTGGTCTTACCCGTCTTCAGGTTATAGAGAACCAGAGCAGAGCCAGTAGCCGTCTGTCCGCCGACAATCAGATTGTCACCAGACACCGCAGGGGCGCTCAGATTATTCGTAAGGCCCAGATCAACCGTCTTCTGTTCACTCAGCACGCCCTTCGCCGAAAGCGAAATCACATGGAGCTTTCCGTCGTGCGTCATCTGATAGAAGGTCGAACCATTGGACGGATCGGCAATGCAATCGGCATTTGCGACAGCGCCGAGCTTCATGGTCGAAACGACATCGCCCGTCGTCTTATCAATGCACTTAAGCGTACCCGCGCTCGTAGGAACGATGGCATACTTATCCGTCAAAGCCGCACCAGTCCAGTAATAGCCCTCGGCAGGGTCGATGTTCTGCCAAGAAACTTCGCCCGTGGCAATCTTAATGCGCGCAAAGGAGCCGTTGCCGTAGGTCGCGTTGTAATTCTCGTCATACGAAATATCGACCGAGCCTACATAGACGTACTCGCCGTCCGAAACGACGGTGCAGGAGCTCTGCGTCAAGTCCGTCAAACCAGGCGTCAGCCACTTGCAGATCAGCTTGTCTGCAGTAATCGCCTGGACCGCACCGCCGTTGAGCGGAACGATGATAAGGCCATTGGTATAGATCGGACGAGAGGTATAGCTCACCTTGGAGGCAAGCGGCGCAGAGGCAACCTTTTTGCCCGTGGACGAATCGATCTTGATGAGCTCGTTCTCGGTCGCGATGTACACAAAGCCGTTGGCGATGACAGGTTCGCTGCAGTTGGCATACTGCTGACCAGACTCGGCCTTCCAATCGAAGGCCCACTTAAGACCGGCGGCCTGCGCAGGCGTCTTGGCATCCGTTACGGTCGAACCGTTGCCACTGTTGCCGTAGCCGGCCCACTCGGCATCCCAATCAGGAGTCGTCGCACTCGGGTCCACGACAACCTTGTCGGGATCGGGCATGGGCGAATCGTCGGTGGTATAGGCAAGCGTGACCTTATCGCCGCTCTTGAGCGTAATCTGATTGGCGCAGAGTAAGGAGGGCTCTCCATTGATATACAGGTGCCAATATTTATTGGTCGCAGCATCATAACCGTACGACTTGTCTTCGAACGGCGATTTGATGGAATTGAGGAACCAGTACTCGCCACTCTGGGAGCCGTTGTACGTAACGCCCTTGGCCTTCAGAACCGTCTCAATAAGGTTCTGGGCAGTAGAGCCTTCAGGCAAAGAAACACTGCTTGCCGAGCCCCAGCGAGTATTGTTGCCGTTGACATCGGGACCGATAACATCGGCGGATCCAAGCACCTGACCGGGGAGGGCATCGGCGTCAGCACCATACATAAAGGTGACGGCGTCACCCTCCTGGAGCTTGTAGGCACCGGCGCCAACGTCGGCGAACTTGCCATTTACGTAGAAGCGCCAATAGCTCTTGGTCGCAGCATCCCAGCCATAGGACTTACTGTCGAACGGCGAAGTAATACCGTTGAGGAACCAGCCCCAAGACGATTCGCTAGCATCGAGCTTAAGGCCGGTCTGCTCAAGGAGATCCTTGGCAGTAGAGCCCGCCTTGAGACTCGTCTGGCCCGTCGAAGCCCAAACCTGCTGCTTGCCGTCCTTGTCCTTACCGAGAACCTGAACAGAAGCATGGACAGAATCGGACGGCAACTGGTCGCCCCAGCCACCGTAGAACCACGTGACGGTATCGCCGGCATGGATGGTGACATTGTCCGCCGTATAGTCACTCGACTTGCCGTTGATAAACAGCTGCCAATAGGTCGAATAATCTTGGGGCGTACCCAGCTCAACACCGTTGTACTTAAGGCTCAGAATGAAGGAGCCCGCAGCAACGGCGTCAATATCATTCGCCTCGAGCGCGACCTTCGTAAGGTCAAGCGCGCTCGAGCCGGACGTCACCACATACTGCGCGTTATCGACCCAAGTCTGAGTCTTGCCCTGGGCATCGCGACCAATGACGGTCACATTTGCGGCAACCTGGTCCTTAACGACAGGGGACGAGCTACCAGCCGTATAGGCAAACTCAATCTTCTGCCCCTGGGTGAGCTTGACGCTGCTCGCGCCAACCGAGGAAGACGCGCCGTCGACGAACAGCTGCCAGAAGGCATAAGTCGTCGGATCGTAGGCAAGCGTGCGACCATCGCTCGGAGATGTGATGCTTTTGAGGTAGAAGCCGTATGCCGTGTTCGGTTCGTAATCCGCTTTAAAGCCCGTCTTCTGCTGCAGCTTAACGAAGGCATCCGCAGCCGTCGCGCCCTCGTCGAGCTTGAGCTGCGTAGGTG
Source organism: Collinsella aerofaciens (assembly GCF_040926405.1). Taxonomy (GTDB): domain Bacteria; phylum Actinomycetota; class Coriobacteriia; order Coriobacteriales; family Coriobacteriaceae; genus Collinsella. The sequence goes on along the minus strand of NZ_JBCOIG010000010.1, from coordinate 64,328 downwards.
CCACCCAGGTCTGAGCCTTGCCGTCAGCATCGGTGCCGATAATCGAGAACGAGACCTCGACCTGCTTCTTGGCGACATCGCCGGTTTCTGTCGGGTTCTCTGTCTGAACGGCAGCCGCGGCGGCAGATCCCGCTTGGCCAGCGGATGCCGTCGAAGACTGCTCGCTCGTGGCAGGGCTCTCCCCCGTCGCCGAGCCTTCGCCGCCAGTTGCTGCCTCTGCTATGGCTGCACTAGCTGCAGGCGCGCCCTCGGAATCCGAAACCTCGGCGCCGCTCTGCTCAGCGGTACCGCCCGCAAGCGCTGCGTCCTCGCCCGGCGTCGCAGCCTGAGCCACAGCCTCGGCAATGCCCTCGGCGCCCTCGGCCCACAGCTGAGCCGGCGTGGTGCCAAAGGCCATCGCGAAGGCCAGGAATGCCACCAGGCCGCGCTTGGCTACACCGCGTGCAATCGCGCCACGGCGATGCGAGACGCGCTGGCGCTCGTCCTCAAACATATCCATTTGTCTCCTACTGTCTGTACTTGGAGCGTTGCCTTGAGACTGCCCCACGTCATCGCGCATGTTGCGCTCGAGTTCCCCCATCGGGGTCCCCCTTCCCTCCAGAGCCCTATGCACACCGGCGGCAAAAGCCGCAGCCGCATGCAAGACGGGAGGCGATCCGACTTAACCTTAACGACTCGGGCACGTCGTCCGATCTGCGACGCGAGCATCCCGAGCCAAGAGGAATTACGGTTACTGGTACAGCTGGGGACTTGCACCCCGATTCTCCCAAATGCGCAGGATAACCGCGCATTCGTGCGTCTCCGCACCACCATCTAGGCCATCGATTATTACCGTCAAAATGGTATCACGCAAAAGGGCCTCGCACGCAGGCGAAGCCCAAGGTAAAAGCTATTGTTTGCGATAGGAAAATGCGGTGACGGCCGCAGCCTCTAGTGCTTGCCGCCGTGACTGTTGAGCCAGATATTGCGGCCCAGCATAAGCGCCAGCACCAGCGCGCTCACGTAGCCCATAAAGCCAATGACCGGGATACCAAACACAACCGGCTCGATGCGCGCGTAGTACACCACCGACGAACCGATAAACAGACCGGCGATCACAATTGCCATCGACATGCGGTCGATAATCCCACCCAGCTGTCGCAGCGCCTTATCGCTGCTCATGATCTGCGTGTTTACCTTAAGCTGGCCGCGCGTAAGCATACGCGAAGCCAAGCCCAGATACTCGGCCGCCTCGAGCGAGCCCTTCGCCGCGCGATAACTGCTCGCTGCAAAGTCGCGGCTCATCTCGCGCATGCGCGCATAGGTGCTTTTCTCGTTTTTAATATGCGTCTGGATGATCTGGATCATGTTGACGTTGGGCATGTACTCGGTCAACAGGCCCTCGAGCGTCACCATGCCGCGGGCGAACATCGTCACCACGCTCGGCAGCTCAACGTCATTTTTGCGCGCGAGGTTTAACAGCGAGGTCAAAAACTCGCCGATATCCAGGTCTTTAAGGTCGAGCCCGGCAAAGTCGGCAACAATAAAGTCCAAGTCGGACAAAAAGGCCGAATGGTCAAGCTCGGCCGAATCGCCGCGCGTCACGGCAAAGCGCATGAGCGAATCCTTGAGCTTTGGCACGTCGCCCTCGGCCACGGCAAAGATCATATCCTTGACGATGCCACGGTCGTGGCTCGACATGCGTCCGACCATGCCCAAGTCGATAAAGTAGACAATTCCGTCTTTGAGGATGATGTTTCCCGCATGCGGGTCGGCATGGAAAAAGCCGTCGTCGAGCACCTGCGTCGAATAGTCCTCGACGATTGCGGCACCGATCTTTTCCAAGTCATAGCCCTCGGCCACTAAGCGTTCAGGATCGGCAATCGAAATGCCGTCGACGTAATCCATAACCACCACGTGCTCGGTGCACAGGTCCAGATAGGATTTAGGGCACGTCACGCCATGAACGCTCTTATGGAACTCGTAGAAGTCGTTGAGGTTTTTGGCCTCGGCCAAAAAGTTGGTCTCCTCGCGAAACGAGGTCCACAGCTCCTCGACCACGCCGTGCAGGTCAACGAATTGATCGGTGTTGACGAACTTGGAAACGATACGCACCACCGAGCGGATGATATCGATGTCCTGCGCCATAACCTGCTGCGCACCGGGGCGCTGCACCTTGACGGCCACGTCCTCGCCCGTCACCAGACGAGCGCGGTGCACCTGCGCGAGCGATGCGCTACCAAGCGGATTGGGATCGATCGCATCGAACATCTCCCCCAGGCGCAGGCCGTATTCTTCCTCCAGACAGCGAAGCACTACCTCGTACGGCACCGGCTCCACGTCGGAGCGCAGACGACGCAGCTCGTCGCAAAAGCGTTGCGGCAGAATCTCGGACCGGTTGGCCAGAATCTGCCCCATCTTGACGAACATGGGGCCGAGTTCCTCGAGCAGGCGGCGCAAACGAACCGGCGTGAGGTTATCCCACACGCGGTACTTTTTGACCAGGCGAACAATCTGCCCAATGCGTTCGCGACGACCCGCCGGCGTGAGCTGGTATTCCTCGTCCGGTGCCATCGCGTCGGGCTCCTCGGGCACCATATCGACAGCGCGTGGCTTCTTGCGAGCGCCCGAGACGGCAGCGTCGACCTCATCGACAACCGCCGCCTCGTTACCCAGAGGATCTAGATTGTTGTAATCGGTGGTGGAATCTGCCATCTGCGCTGCTACTCGGCCTCTTCGGTATCCTTCGCATCGTCGGCCTCAACAGACTCGACGGGCACCGAGGTCACGTTGTCCTCGACCGAATCGACGATGTCGCGCACATGAGCCAGGAAGGCCGTGCGCTCGGGCGCGGTCATAACGCGGACGCGAGCCAGAATGAGCTCGTCGAGCACGCGTTGGGCCGCGGTCTCGCCCTGCATGCCCAGACGCTCGGTCAGGTCGGAGATGGTGCCGCCGGCCTGCTCGAACATGTCGGACACGCTACGGGCGATATCGGGGGTGCCGGCGTCCTTGCGAACCTGCTCGCCCTTGGTATTAAGGTCGTCGAGGACCTTCTTGCCGCCTTCGACAGCAACGGCGGCAGCGCCAAAGCCCACGTTAATGGCGCCGTTAACAAGCTGATCGAGTTTCATAACCATGGTTGTCTCCAATCACAAACAACTGCATTGGCGTTCTTGTACCCAAGATTGAGCGAAAGCGACAAAGCGTTTTAGCACTATTCGATCGACGAGAAATCCCTACCTCACGTTGTCGTTCATCGCGAAAGAGTTCTTCATGGCGCAGCTCGTGGTGAAGAGCACCTTGCCCAGCAGGGCATCGGTCTCCACGCGAACACGCTCGGCAAAGGCCTCGTTGGCGCGTGCAAGCTCGGAAGGCACCTCGGCCTCGGGCAGAGCGGCTACGGCAGCGTCGACGTCATGGATCTGCTTGTGACCCATGCCACCGACCTTCTCCTGATAGTCCTCCACAGCGCGGCCGCACTCATGGAAACGGACGTCGGCCAGGGCGCCGATCAGGCGGTTGGCCCAGTAGAAGTTTTCGGACGTTACGCGAGCCTGCGTGTCGGCATAGTACTCGGGCATGGTCTCGACGTTGGCGTACAGCGGAACCAGCGCGTTAAACGAATTGGAGCCAAACGCCATCCACTGCACGGCGCGATAGGCCGGCTGCGCATAGGGGCGCAGCTGCAGCACGGCGAGCTGGCTGTTGCGGTTGATGCCGATGGGGCGATAGGCGCCGCGCGTGGCGGGCGTGCCCTTGCTGCCGTAGCAGTCGTACTCCGTACCCTGGTAGTGGCTCGAGAGTACGTACTTGATGTCCTCGATGGTCACCTTACGCTCGGGCACGCGGCTCCAGGGGATATCGTCGCTCTCGGGCGTGTAGTCGGCGTCGGGGCCATCCCACACGTCACTGGGGTTGAGGCAGCGCTGCATGTACCAGGCGCGCGGCGTGTTGTAGACGTGGTCGCTGTCGCTGTGCGAGCCAAAGGCCTCGCGCGGGTTAAAGACCGCAGCCGAGCCGTAGCCCTCGACGCCCAGCGTCAGGTCCAGATGCCACTCGGCCATCCAGAAGCGCAGGTCGGCGGAACACATGTGGTCGGCCTGGGCGCCCTCGGCGTCATCCAGGTCAAAGCTGTCGATACCCAGTTGGTTGGGCATGGTCACATAGGCGTCATCGGGCACACGCTTGGCAATCCAGTGGTGGCCGCCGATGGTCTCGAGCCACCAGATCTCGTCCACATCACTAAAGGCGATGCCGTTGTTCTCGTAGGTGCCGTAGCGCTCGAGCAGGTCGCCCAGGATACGAACGCCGTCGCGAGCGGACTTGGCGTACGGCAGGACCAGGGTCACCATGTCCTCCTCACCCAAGCCACCAGGCTGCGCCGGCACATAGCCGTCCTCACCCTCGTTACCCTTGGCGGGCACGTAGTCCACGAGCGGGTCGGCGCCGCGAACGCGCTCATTGGTGGTGAGCGTCTCGGTTGCGGACATGCCAACATTGAGCTCGTTGAAACCGGCCTCGGCCCAGATACCGTGGCCCGGGACAACATCGGGGACGCTCGTATAGCGCATGGGGTTATCGGGCAGCTCAACGGTCAGGTGGCTCAGGACGCTCGTGTAGACACGCGGCTGCTCGTCGGGATGCACTACGCGCATGCGCTTGGGCTCAAATACCCCGTTGGACGAGTCCTCGTTACGCGCGACCAGGGTCGACCCGTCGTAGCTTGCGTTTTTACCGACCAGAATCGTTGTGCACGGCATGCGCATCCTCCTTGAGCGAAGAAATCAAACGGCAACAGTGTATCGCTTCGGCGCAGAAAGGGCGAAACCACGGCCTCGGCAGCCCCCGTGGTCAAAAAATGCCAAATATGAGTACTGTCACAAATTTAGTGGCAGCAAATTGCACTGTTCCGGGCGCCGGGAATCCTCACCTGTCCAAAAACTGAGTCTAGTAATTCCCCATACGTCCAATAAAATTGGCTCTTTAACGATATTACTTATCGCTAAAGAACCAAAATGATCTCAAACATATGTGACTAACTTGGCAACAGTACTCATATTTGGCATTATTTGACCACGGGGTATCTAACCAACCCCCTAAACAGCCTCCAAACGCCTATTTTACCGCGCGCTCAGCCGCCTCGATCACGTGCTTGGCGAGAATTGCTGTCGTCACGGCGCCCACGCCACCCGGCACGGGGGTGATTGCACCAACAACCGGCTCCGCGGCATCAAAATCGACGTCGCCGACCAGCTTGCCAGCGGCTTCGTCCCAATTAATGCCAACATCGATAATCGCCTGGTCCTCGCAGACCGCATCTGCGCCAATCGTGCGCGCGCGTCCAACGGCGGCAACCACAATGTCGGCAGCACAGCACTCGGCGGCAAGATCGCGCGTATGCGTATGGCACGTCGTCACGGTTGCGTTGCGCGCCGTAAGCATGGCGGCAACGGGGCGGCCAATTACCAGTGAGCGTCCGACCACAGCAACCTTGGCCCCATCCAGCTCAACGCCGTAATGATCCAGCAAAGCAAGCACGGCTTCGGCTGTGCAGGGGGCAAAACCCTCGCCGCGCCCCGAAAGCGTGGTGAGCAGTGAAGCCGGCGTCATGGAGTCAACGTCCTTGGCGGGATCGAGCGCTGCAGCGACGGCGTTCTCGTCAAGGCCGGCGGGCAGCGGGCGGAACATCAGACAGCCATGAACAGCCGAATCGGTATTGATGTCCTCGACGGCCGTCAACAGCTCGTCCTGCGAAACATCGGCAGGAAGCAAAACGCGGCGAGCCTCAATGCCAACCTTCTCGCAGCGCTTGAGGGCACCGCGCTCGTAGGACAGGTCGTCCTCGCGTTCACCTACACGCACGATAGCCAACGTCGGAACAGCGCCCCGCTCGCGCAGGGCTGCGCAGCGAGCAGCAAGTTCCTCAGTCAAAGCGCGAGCAACGGGAGCACCTTTCAGCAGTTCAGCCATGGCTATCCTCTCTTCCTTGCAGCGTCGGAGGCGCGGCGCGCCAGCGCATCGGCGCGCGGCAACCATGTGTCGAGCAACTCATCACACGCCGTCTCGAGCTCCTTAGCACGAGCGCGATCCTTCATAGACGTGGTGTTCGCAAAGAGCGTCAAACTCGCGCCTTGCATGGCGGCGCGGCAGAATACGGCGCCGCACGCCACGTCGGACAGCAGCTGTCGGGAGCCCTTGTCCGCCATGTCCTCGAGCAGCGCCAGCGCACGCCCGCAGGCATCCATAATGCGATACGGCGGCATAGCGGCCACATGCAGCGCATCCTGAATCGCGGTCGCTCGAGCCGGATCGTCACGCGGAATACCGTACGCCGCGGACACCTGCCCGTAGGCACGAACGTCCTCGGCAACCAACTCGACAAGCTCCTGGGACAGCTCATCAGCCTGAGCAAACGCGCGCGCCAGGCCATCCGCACGATCAGCAAGCGCGGGATTGGTCGCACCGTAGCGGGCGACCATCCCGCAAAGCGAGGCGCCCAGTGCGCCCACAAAGGCGCTCGCACTACCGCCACCGGGAACCGGCTCGCGAGCAGCCAGCGCTTGGGCAAACTCTCGACAGGTTTTATCCATCATCTCTTGGCTCATACGCACGCACCTTCAAGTCATATACATCGGTCGGGTGGCAACCGCCGACCGACCGCATCAATCACATAATGGTGCTAAGTCTAGCCCATAAGTACATGAGCGTCAGCGCACCTGGCCATCGCGGATTTCTATGACGAACGATAGGCGTCGGCACCGCAAACATGGGACACATGGCCCACCTTTCGAGACTTCCGGACGTCAAAAACTGAGGCATATCTATAAACAAGGAACCTGTTGGGGCAACGCCCACGCACGCGCGCCCCATTAAATCAACGGGCACCTCACCCCGGGGAGGGCCGACAGCATCGGCCCTCCCCTCTTTTGCGACCGCACATATTGCCACTTGTCGGCGCAATTCCAGCCCCCAGAATGGGACACATGGCCCACCCTAGCGAGCCGTCCACGCGTACAGTAAAGGCAGGTAATCCGTGGGCGGTTACAGATCGAGGAGGACACGACCATGAAAAAGAAGGCCTTTGCGATTCTCACCCTCTGCATAAGCCTCTTTGCCGCAGTTGCCCTGGTGGGCTGCGGTGGCAGCGGCGGCGCTACCGGAAGTGGCGGTGGCGGCGGAGCAGAAAAGCCCGCCGTGGATATGAGGACCGACTTCATTTGGTTTAAGGTCGAGGTCCCCGAGGGCGTCGAGATCACCGACGTCGCAGGCGACACCGCCGACAGGGCCCAGTTTAAGTTCACCGAGAGCGAGCACGCCAGCGACCGCTTCATCCCTGTCTTCGATCCTGACAAGAACGCCGATGAGTTGTTCGACTACGAGGCAAAGTGGAAGGCCAACTCTGGATGGACCGAGAGCGATCCCGTTAAGTACAATGGCAAGACCTGGCGCAGTGCCTACTTCACGCACTCGGGCGGCGTAACGACCGAATACTTCACCGACGTTGACGGCGGCAGTGTGTATGTGCGTATCGACAACGTCGAGGAGCACAAGGACGCCGTCGAGACCATGATGAAGTCTCTGGAATTTGCCGACGACATCGCCGAGGCCAAGACCGAGGCCATGGACGTCAAGCTCAACGATATCGAGATCAAGCGCTAAGCGACTGGCGAGCGCAGCGGGAAACACGGGCGCAGTGCAAACAAGTGACGGTACCCCAGCGCTTCGTACCCAGGGAGGGCCGGTAAACCGACCCTCCCTTTCTTATGCCTGTAGCCGACGAACGCGAGGATGCCGGACGTCGGAACCGCCCCAAATGTGGCAACAGTACGAAAACGACAAACGCCCCAACACGTCCGCCCGCCGATTTATTGTGCCGCGCAGGCAATTAAACCAGCATCTTTAAACATCTGAGCAGTATAGTGACCAAAACTATCGCATAACCGCACTCTGCGAATGGAGAAGTTATGACCGAACACCACGCCATCAGCCGCCGAGCATTTACGTTGGGCCTTGGACTCGCGGCGTTGTCGCCACTTGCAAGCCTGCCCGAAACCGCCATGCTGGGCATTAGCCCGCGGGCAGCCTTTGCGGACAGCACGGCCGGGCCAGCAGTCAGCCTCGACAATTTCGTCATTCGCCTTCGCCCCGCGGGCTATTTTCGTACCGCGAGCGTCAACGAAGACGGCAACGTCATCGGCAACGTCTGCCATCTGTTTAATGACGGCACGTCCAGCAAGCTCATCCTTGAGGACGTAACGACCAAGAATGACGATACAAACTGGTATGCCATCCGCACCCTGCTCAATTTCGAAGAGCACAAGAAGACGGGCTACAGCATTTGGTCGGTCGATGGCGACTCGGACAAAGATGGAAAGGTTATCCACGTATGGAGTGGCGAACATGACGGCAAGCCCAGCCGCTCTTTTGCGTTCGACCGCCAGCTAAACGGAACCTACATCATCCGAGACCGCACGGTCGAGAAAGAAACCGAGAAAAAAGACATTAAGTACCTGGCAATAGAATCGAACGGCAAAGACCAGGACAACAATAAGATCTGCCATAAGAGTGAGAGCATTCCGTGGGAGCTCGAACTTATCGGTTACGACATGAAAAAGAACGATGCCACGGTTAGCAGCCTCGACTGGATCACGTATAGCAGCTACGTCGACGGACCATGTTGGATGAAATACGTCGACGACAACAAGTTCCTCGACGAGCTGAGCATCCCGGGTACGCACGATTCGGGCACCTGCAGCGTGGACAACGACACTGAGCCCCAATCCTCGCAAGTAAAATGCCAGCAGGATTACATTCCCACGCAGCTGCTCGAAGGCATTCGCTATTTTGATATCCGTCTCGGAAAGGGCGACAACCCTGGCATCTGCCACGGGGATTTCTACCTATTCAAAAAAGACGGGGACTATCTGCATCTCTCCGATGTCATCGGGTACTTTAAAACGTTTTTGAGCGAAAACCCGAGAGAAGCGCTTATCATGCTCGCATCGCGCGGCAACGACGAGGCTACCGATGACAGTGTTACGACGGCTTTCGCCAAGGTTATGGGCGATAATCCCGATCTGTTCTACACGTCGAGCCATGTCCCCACGCTGGGCGAGGTTCGCGGAAAGATCGTTCTGCTGCGTCGATTTAGGCTCGCCGGCAACAGTGTAAGCGGCCACACGTGGGGCCTCGACCTTACCGAATGGGATGACAAGATCAAGGCTCACTCCGACAGCGCCACTATGTGTCTCGTCCAAGACGCGCGGGGCTTTGAAGCCGCGGGGGAAACAGGCGACAAAGAGCCCTATTGCACCAAGGTATACGCCCAGGACAAGTACAAACTCTCGGGAACCGACAAGCTCAGCTGGGTCGATAATGCGCTGAAGGAAACGTCCGGGCGCACGCGCAACGAGGTAGATGTCGAGGACGATAACGGGGCCAAGGAGAAAGTCCTGGAGCGTTGCTGGTCTATCAACTACACCAGCTGCACGGGCTTGTCGCACGGAGGCAATCCTTTTACCTCGGCACGAGTAGTCAACGAGCATCTGTATAAGAGCCCGTACATCAATCCCAGCGGCATCGAGGATACAAAGTCAGATTACCTCAAGCACATTGGCATCATCGCATCCGACTTTGTTGATGCGGCGCTGGCCCGGAGCATCTATCAGCGCAATTACGATACGGAGCACAAGCAGGCGGCTTCGTACTATCTCCCGTACTATCTCCCGACCCGCATGCGCATGACGTACGGCGACTCGCTGAGCGATGCCTCATTCCAGGATGGCAAGACCGTTGGCGAGGGTCATTTCCGCCTTGCCGACAGCAGCAACGCGCTCAACGCGACAGCTTCGGGCCATGCGTTTGCCATTGAATACGTGGATGTCGACGCCCTGGGCAACGAGACCGTTACGGGGCTGCAGGGCTCTGTGCCCATCGATATCGATCCACGCGCGCTGACGCCCCATTTTGAGGGACTCGAAGGCCTTAAGGCCGGCGAAGACGTGCGCGCCAAGATTGCGGCATCACTCGAGGGCAAGCTCGAAACCGATGCCTGCACGGCCCAGCTCGAGTTTGTGCACGACGCGAACGGCGCTCCGGGCACAGCAATGGCCGAGGGCGAAACATTTGCCGCAGGAACGTACTGGGTGCGCGTGAACGGTCTCTTGGGCAACGCGGCGCAGAACTACACGCTCGCCAGCGACGGAGCCGCAAGCTTTACCGTAGCGGCCTCGGACAGTGCTGCCGGCAGCGGCACGGGTTCCAACGCAGGCAGCGCTGATAAGAACGGTAAGAGCAACAAGGGCAAGGGCTCGGGCGGAAAGCTCGCCGACACGGGCGACAGCTCTGGCGTTGCCGCCGGGCTCGCTGCCGCCGCCGTGGCGACAACGGTCGCCGGCGCGGCGATGCTTGCCAGTGACGGTGAAAACAACGAGGACGTTGTCGAATAGGCAAACCGGCCTTTTAGACACATCGACTCAATCGGGGGCGCAGAACACCGTTCTGTGCCCCCGATTTTTACCTTGGCCCGAACGCCGCTATCGGCTACATCACCATGTTCAGCGCGTTAACAAACTCCTGGGCCTTCGCACGGCTGTTCAGGCTAAAGACGCAAGCGGTCAACAGACGATTGCGCAGAAAAACATCGCGGCCTTTAATTCTATTGACGCCCGTAATGTCCTTAAGATAAACAATCTCGGTGTGCTTGCCGCCAAAAGTGCCCTTCTTGAGTACCTCAATGCGGTTAGGGTAGATCTTGACGTCTTTATACCTACCCGAACCTTTGTCCTGGAATAGCAGCGTGTTGTTGTCCATACGCGTCACTCCCGTGGGGTTCGCTAAAACTGCCTCTATGGTCACATTTTAGTCGCCGCAAACCCTTTTCGCGGTCGCGCACGGAGCACCAAATCGTGTCCGCACGAGCAAATAAACTGATACCACAAGGAATATAAGCCGCTATCCAAGGACGGCGAAGTGAGACAAAGGGTTAGCAATAGCTAAGATTTAAGTCTAAAACCCTTAGAAAGTGCTAATATATAGTTATTGAAAGAGGCTAAGATGCAGAGACGCGAATTGATCCGCATCCTCGAAGAAGCCGGCTTCATCTCGAAAGGAGGCACTAATCACGAGAAGTTCGTCAAAGGAGATAAACTCGTGCTCGTGAAACGCCACCGAGAGATTGAGGATCAAATTGCCAAAAGAATCCTAAGGCAGGCAGGACTTCGATAGCTCATCCTCATCACATTTCGCATCGCTTTTTAGAGGAGGTCTTACATGGTTTACGTATGGGAATTTGAGTTCTTTGATTCGGACGGCATGGTCGATGCCGTGCCATGTGGCTCGCTGGGCGGAGGAGGAACGTTTGGCTCCGACCTAAACGACGCTGTCGAAAGCGCCGCCGATTTTCTCGCATGTATGGTCGACGATCACCTTATGGGCGGCGTCGATCTTCCCGAGCCGGACTTTGGACACCAGCCACAACACGGCGGCAAGATTATCGCCGTGGCCGTCAGCCGCGAGCTCGGCGACATTCCCGCCGTCACCGCGGCGGACACCGCTCGCATGCTTGGCGTTAGCACGGCAAGGGTATCGCAGCTGATAAATGCTGGGCTGTTGGATTCTTGGAAGGACGGCACCAAGCGCATGGTGTCCAAAGCCTCCATCGAGGCACGACTCGCCGACGCCCCAAAGGCAGGACGCCCGAAAGAGGTCTCTATTGTTGTATAAGGCGAAGATACTGCGCACTTTTATTCCACACGATGTTTTCAGCCTGGCTTAAACAAGTTCAATAGCAGAATACAAATCCAGCCATCGTGTCTAGTTACGAAAGGTTTTTCCTTTTCTGCAGCAAACTCTTCCTCGGTAAGTACTCCACTATCACGCAGCGTTGCAAGTCTCTCAAGCCTTGCAACTACATCACCACTATCCGCCAGCGTCTCAATAGTCTGTGAAACCTGCGGATACTGCTCGAGTTCCTTCGATAGGGCATCGACTATCTCGGCAATATTCTTTGCATTTTTGCCCCCGTTTAATACGTTTGTCCTGACCTTAGATGATGAGTTGACAGTAACGCCAGATCCGCCTTCAACTGGAACAACCGAAATACTGATATTTTCACCCCAGGACCAAAGGCTCATACCAATCTCAGCTACAACTGTTCTTGTTGTGGGCGATGCGCTATCAACTTTTACTTTAGGCAGCTTTTCCATAGCTGCCTTCAAGGCATTAAACGTGTCGTCAGGAGAATACGGCACCTGAATCTGAAGCTGCTGATCCGCAAAACCCATAATCCGGCCTCCGCTTCTACAAGATTAAGACTATCGGCAATGTTAGCACGTTCCCAGCACTTTTAAATTCATCTAATGACCTTGTGATGCAGCCCGACACCCCAGCACTACTCCCCTACTTCCCAAATAGTGCACCCAGCAGACCGCGGCGTTTGGGCTTCTCCTCTCGGTAGGAACCCTCGGCTGCGGCCGCCACCTGTCGCGGTTGCTCGCCGCCTCCACGGCGCACAATCTGGTATAGGAAGGGCGATTTAACGTATTTGACCTCGATGGGCGTGGCGTGCACGGTGCTTTCGATCGACAGCATCACGTTGGGATTGAGCGGTGCCACGATATGCGTTTCGCACTTGTCGCTAAACACCACCGCGGCTGCACGACCCGTCTGGCCGTTTACGGCAATGCGCACCTGCTCGCCATCGCGGCCATCCGTCGCCGGACGATCGACAAAGTAGACCGGCACCATCACCAGGCCATCCTTATGCTTGCGGGCCTTGCGCGCCCAGGTTCGGATGCTCTTTTTATTGAGCCCCAGCACCGCCTCGGCATCGTTGCCGGCAATGTCGAGCGCCAACTTATCAATGACCACCTGGTCCTTGGTAGACGCATCGACGGAGACGACGCGGAAGTTGCCTTCCTGCATGGCGGGATCGAACGACCCAACCTTAGCAAAGTCCCACGGCTCCAAAATTCCCATAAGGCGAACATCCAGGTAGTTTGCCCTGGGATATGCCCAGTCGAGCACCTCGTAGTACACCAAGGTCTCCTTGCTCAGGCCCTTGCCCGGGAAAGACGCCATCATGCGCAAATCCGCGAGCGCCATGGGGAAATAGAAGAGCATCATGTCGTTTTGGATCGCATCTTCCACGTCGTGCCCGGCAAAGGCATCCGGGTACTGGCGCACCAGCTGCAGTGCGTTGGCACGTGCCTGCTGCGGCGAGATTTCGCAGGGAATGCCCTGCTCCGGCACATACTCCGCACCCACGCCCATGGTCAGACGCTTGCTGAAGGTACCGGGCTTGAGCAGGTCGGCAATGCCGATCTTGTTGCCGCAGGACGGGCACTCAAACACGCGCTGCGTTGACTCGCCCTCAAAGGACGCTCCGCAGAAGGGGCAAGGAATGCTCACATGCGTGGCCTCTTGGAACTCCTGCGCCGTGCCGCAATCCTCCCACAGCAGATGTTCCAGGACCGACTGATTGCGCCAGTGCGAATTGAAGAAATACCAGTCCGGGTCCTCCGGGCGCTCGAGTTGCGACACATGCGTGAGCTTGAGCAGTCCATCCACCACCGTCAACGGCGTATGGCGAATGCCCAAAGCGCTCTTGGGCTCTCCGGCGTCCGCCTGCCACGGAATGACCGCACCGCAATAGGCACACTCAAAGCTGCGCTTAGCCTGGTGCGAGTACATAGGGCCGCCGCAGTTTTGACATTTAATGGCAAACATCTCGTCCATGGAAACGTCCTCCTTAAGCACGGGCCGACACCTTAAGTATGTGGGCACGCGCCGAGGCTGCCCATACCCATGTGGCCCAAAATTGGGCGTCGGAATGGACGGAAAGGAGCGGGGTTACGGAGAAGAAGCTGAAGCATCGAGGTTCGGCTGGGGTCCATACAAGTCTCCCATTTCTCGTGTCCAAGAAATGGGAGGCAGTTCATGGCGGATTGGCGGGGCGTTTTCTATGAGCAGAAGACCTGGCCGTCGCTACATAATCGAGTTCAGGACCCTCACGAATTCCTCCGCCTGGGAGTGGCTGCTCAACCTGTAGTCGTAGCCAGTCATCAGCCTGTTGTTTAGAATCACCTGCTTGCCCTTAACCCTGTAGACACCGGTGACGTCATTCAGGTAGGTCACTTCTGTATGCTTGCCGAAGAAGCGGTTCTTCTTGAGCGTGGTGATCCGATTCGGGTAGATGCAGATTTCCTTGAATACACCGGCACCCTTATCCCTAAACAGCAATGTGTCGTTGTCCATTTCTATTCCTCCTTGTTGACGTTGGTTAGATTGCGGTTCGAGCTGTCATATTGTTTGATTGCCAGTTAAATCGACACTGCTCCAAAACCCGCTGATGCACACGCGGTTGATGGACACCGTTTGATTACCAGTTAGATCGACACTGCTCCAAAACCATCTTTCCCGCCTGGCGCACGAGCGACGTGTTTGATTACCAGTTAGATCGCTACTGCTCCAAAACAGCCGCACGCGCCAAAGTTTCGCAAAGGCGGTTTGATTACCAGTTAGATCGACACTGCTCCAAAACATGCCGACGATGCGGTATTCGAGCGTCTTGGTTTGATTACCAGTTAGATCGACACTGCTCCAAAACTAACGTCCTGCTTGCTTGCAGCAGGTAGCGTTTGATTACCAGTTAGATCGACACTGCTCCAAAACGGCGGGTATGTCGATGAATACGACGGGCGTGTTTGATTACCAGTTAGATCGACACTGCTCCAAAACATGCGCATGGTGGCAGACGCCCAGAGAGGGTTTGATTACCAGTTAGATCGACACTGCTCCAAAACTAGCTGGGGCTGGTTTAAATCTAAGGTGGGTTTGATTACCAGTTAGATCGACACTGCTCCAAAACTGCCGCCCGTGATGACAGCACCCGCAGTGCGTTTGATTACCAGTTAGATCGACACTGCTCCAAAACACCGTGTGATACCAGACGGCGGCCTCGGGCGTTTGATTACCAGTTAGATCGACACTGCTCCAAAACTAGAGCTGGAAGATGGCGGCAAGCGAGGCAGTTTGATTACCAGTTAGATCGACACTGCTCCAAAACTTTCTGGATATGTATCACACGCATAGACCGTTTGATTACCAGTTAGATCGACACTGCTCCAAAACTGCTTCTCGTGGTGGGTATGGCTCCACAGGGTTTGATTACCAGTTAGATCGACACTGCTCCAAAACCGCACACGTTCTCGGCCATCGCCTGAAGCAGTTTGATTACCAGTTAGATCGACACTGCTCCAAAACAAGAGAAAGAGTTCGAGCCGACCATCGAGGGTTTGATTACCAGTTAGATCGACACTGCTCCAAAACTTCATGGCTTTGGGTCCTTTCCGTATGTCCGTTTGATTACCAGTTAGATCGACACTGCTCCAAAACCACGCCCTTGCCGTAGCAGTACAGGCGCGTGTTTGATTACCAGTTAGATCGACACTGCTCCAAAACAGCTCGGCGGCGGTGATGGGGGTATTGCCGTTTGATTACCAGTTAGATCGACACTGCTCCAAAACTTTGCATCGTTGTCAGTGTTGCCGCCCGTCGTTTGATTACCAGTTAGATCGACACTGCTCCAAAACGAAAGGAACAACTGAACTTGAACAGGGAAAGTTTGATTACCAGTTAGATCGACACTGCTCCAAAACTACGGAAGCTGAGTTGATCCGATCTGTGTTGTTTGATTACCAGTTAGATCGACACTGCTCCAAAACCCGCCACTGCGCGATTCACAGCGCAGATGGTTTGATTACCAGTTAGATCGACACTGCTCCAAAACCATCGCCAGGGTTTCCCGTCCTCGCCGTTGGTTTGATTACCAGTTAGATCGACACTGCTCCAAAACCATTGGAGCAAATTCCCTACTGCGACGGGACGTTCAATCTAACCGGTCAGTTCTTTCAATGCTCTAAAAACTGCAGGTCAACCGTTAGTTTATGTTCATGTCCGTAAGACATGGTATCTTTTTTATTCTCTAGGAGCAACAGGCTCAACTTAAGAAAAAACACGTGATCATAGAGCGTTTGCAGCTCATTTTCCGTCAAAAAAGTTTTGAGATTTACAAATACGATCGTCTTTCTGCAGCCAGCGTCAAGAGCAAATGAAAGAAAATTCAGCAGATTATCAAGGAACGATTTATCTTCTTGAGGCGCTGCACCAAATCCTAAAAACTTGAGGTAGCGCTTCAAATCCCATTCTAAACCAAACCCCAAATCGGCATTGAAACCAAGGTTCAATCCACCTAAACGCATTTTTATTGCACGTTCAGCCTCTTCTACCTGCATGCGTAAATCTTCGTCTTCCAGAAACTCGCGTTCAACTTTTTTGGTGACTGCGGACATAAACGCGCGGTCATCCCACGGAAGATTCAGCGCATCGGGCACCACCATCAGAGCGCTGCCGGGCTTAACCTCCGTGTCATCTTCCCAAAGAGTGTAAGGCTCCGTTGCCTGGCGCCCCAGTCCGTTTTGCAAAGAAGTTACAATCCGCGTGAACAGGGCTGAGTTCTCAACTTGCAAAACCGATGTTTCCCCCGCTACCAGTTCCACAGGATTTTCCAAGCCCGAAAACACGAGTCTCATAAAACCAGGAGCTCCTCCATGGTATCGATCTCCTCATGGGATTCACGGTTGCCCGTTATGTACTCCATGGTCGAAAACTGAGACTCAGTCACACGAAGGACCTGCACGAGGCCGGACGGCGGGCGATGCTTCCTCAGTCTTTGCACCGCACTTCCCGCCGCCCCATCATTAACAACGAGCTTTGCATACACGGATTCCTGGAGCATAAGATAGCCGTCTTTTAGAAGAAACTTACGGAATACGCGGTAGTCCTTTCTCTGTGCAGGAGTGTCAACGGGTAAATCAAAGAAGACTACAAGCCTCATATATCTGATCCTTTCCCCGATACTCATACGACCTCAAACGGCTCGATTTCGTCTACCGACAACTTCCGATCAAGAGCCTTGAAGCAGTCAGCAACATACAGAGAGATTACGGAGCCCACGCGATAGGTGCCGCCTCGATATGCGATCCCCTGATTGAGCATGTCGACCAAAAGCAACTTAGTCTCCTTGGAGAACTCTCCGTCAAAGTTATCGAAAACAATACGGTCGACAAGAGGCCTAAAGGGCTCCATAAAATCACAGCTCAGGTTGAACTGGTTAAACTCGTTTCTATGGCAAATTCCCGTCTGCGTAAGGTATCCACGCGCCGCAATCTCACGGTTGACACTCGACAGCAGGATCGCATACCCGTAATTGAGAGCAGCGTTCAGAGGCGTATCGTCATCTCTCGAGAAGGACGGACCAAACAGGGAACTGAAGTACAGCCGGGCTGCATGTCCTTCGCGATTCGTCGTATCACCCGAGCGTACCTCGGCAACGATGCTCTTGAGTGTCTCCCCTTGCTCCTCGCGCGCGCGGGCATGAAGCACATCAGATTGATGCTTAATCTTGTCGCGCACGATTCGTTGCCATACGCGCTTTTTGATCGGTTCGCCCCACTCGAGCTGCTCTGCGATACGCTTGCTAGTGTTATGAGCCCCGTATAGCGGCAAGTATTGCCCAATTGGGTCGCGCTTCTCGTCAGAGACGACAAACGCGACCTTTGCTTTGGCAAGCTCCGAGAGCAGATAGGCGCTTATAAACACCTGGTTGGTCTGAAGGACGACCGACGAAATCTCCGAAAGGTGAACCTTCGCCGTGTCGTCCTCGCGGCGGACAACCATGTATCCGCCCTTGTACTGCAGTTTGCAAGGGCTAGAAATGACAATATTCCTAAAGCCCGACACGGGTTCTTCTCTCGAACATGCCCGTTACAGACTGATCAACAATGTAAAAGTCGGTATACCGATCATTGAGGAGCTTAGATCTGGGAGGGCGGATTTTTCCGGCGTTCTTCGGCCCGCCAATCAAGCTCAAATCTACAACGTTTGCATCCGCATTTACGAGCTTAATAAGACCAAGAAGAACAGATCTCTTCTCTTCAGCCCGCAGTCCATAAAAGCGCTCATTATAGTTTGCAAGTTTTAGCCCCTTGAAAAGAAAACCACGAGCGGGGCCCATTTCGGATAGGAAGTCCATCCAGATTTCATCAAGCAAATCCTCACATTCCGCATTACCAATAGAACCGCTCAACGCCTCTAGCTGACGAATGGAGAAAGCAACTTCCCTCCCGTTCCTGAACTCTTCGGAACCAGTTAGGATAAGACGGCAGCCATTGATTTCGAATAATTGCTTCTTAAAAATCTTGTCGCGATCGATGCGGACAAATTGAAGCTTAGATTCCTCCGCATCCCTAGCCGCAATCTCATCAAGCAGGGAAGGTTCTTGTGCAACGCGCAAGCGCATAGACACGGGGACCTGGCAGAACTTGTAAAACGGCTTATCCTTCTTCAGAGCCTCGTAAATATAAAAGTAAGCAAACTGCTCCCTCGAATAGCTGCCAAACCGGTCGGCGGCAAGACCCTGCTTTAATGACAAACTGAGACTCTTGCCGCTTCTGGGCGAGTACACTGTAGCATCCCAAAACGCGCCCGTGTCCTCTTGCGGCATCCTCGAGACGTAGCACTGGCGATAGTTAAGCGCACGGCGAATGCCCTCAACCTCCGCGGCCGCATTCCAGCCATCCGGAAGATACTTCCCCCTATAACGCTTGACCTCATCGTCCTCGGACCAAGCATCGTCAAAGACCTCGCCCGTCTCGGGATCAAATCCCGCGGTCATAAAGCTATTGACGACAAAGCCGGCAGATCCAGGCATGCGGTGAGTTTTCTTAAACAACTCGGACTGTTCGCGCACGTACTTCTTTATCACATGCGAGTAGCCGATGGGGTTCTCGTACATTCCGGGATGACGCATCTGGATAAACAGGCCCAAGCGACATGCCAGATATGCATCATGCGCATGATGGAAATCGTTGGCTTCGCGGCATTTGACCAAGCCGGCAGCCTCACGAAGGTTGTGCGATACGCTCGCCTTAATGGGAACGATCTTCGTTCCCTCGTCGACATAGCGCGCCTCAAGCAACGCCTGCGCCATCTTGACCATCTGGCTCGTCTCCACGAGCTGACGCGCGACAAAGCCCTTCATGGCATTCTCGTTTATGGAAGAACGCAGCAGATTGCGATACTTTTTATCGCCAATGAGCTTCGCCTGGTGCAGCTGCTTCCACGTTTCGCCCATCTTCCAGCGAATGCTCTTATCAATCAAAAGCTGGTCGGTCTTGTGCTGATTCTCCTCGCGGTACACCAGCGCCTTGTTTTCAAGGCTGTCGTCCTTAATGTATGCGCGCGGGATAATATGGTCGACCTCGTACTCACCCGAACCCGCCATTAGCTTATTAAGGTCGATAGCGCGACCAGAATACAAGCATTTTCCGTTCTGCATCAAATAGAGGGTCAAACGCTCGTCAAGGTCCACGCCAGCTGCTTTGAGCTCCTTGAAATCGCCCATTACAGACAGGTCGCCGCCCTCGGCCTTAAACGCCTTAAGAGCGTCCTCGATGGCGTCCCAGCGTTTCGTGGTCCGCTTGCCCTTCTTCTTTTCGTCCTCGTCGCGAGTCACCTCGACAAAAACGTTGGCCGGCGCATGCCCTGCAATCTTCGCAATTTCGTCAACGATGCGAATCGCCTGATTCAGGCTTCGACGAATCGCCGGAGATCCAGGGAGCTCATTTACGCCCAGAGACTTCTCGTTTTCGGCATAGTATTTGCGATTATGCTCGTCCACTTTTTCCTGGAAACCCAGCGTATTGTCATGGAGAATCTCCATCATCACCATGGTCTCGCCCAAGCGCCGCTCAGAGCTGGGATTTCCCTCACGCAGCACGTCCATGATGCTCATAGAGCGACCGGCTTGCGTATCAATCCTGATGCCCGTCAAGAACTTCTCCGACATACGTCCCCAGCCAGTCAGGCGCTTTTTGCAGATCTTCTTAATCTGCTCGGCATCGAGCATTCCATTACCACTTGGGCCAAACTCATCCTGCAGTTTTTCCTTAAGGATCGAGCGATCCTCGAACAAGGTGTTCCAAAGAATGATCTTTTCGATAACCGGGTACTCGGCACGGCTCAACTCGTCCACGCCAAAGATGTCCTTGGCAAAGAAGATATAAGAACCCATCTTCGATTCAAGACCACTCTCGCCCTGTCCGCCGCGGACAACTGGATTTGTTGCGTCACCCTCTTTTACAAGCCAGTCCGCAATCATCTTGTAAGTAACGCGACGCTTTTTATGGAAAAGCTCATGTACAAGGCCCTCGCGCTGCGCGGCATCCAAGCGTTGCCAATCGTCACCATCTTCAGACCAGCGAACGCCATTGAGCTCATTCAGCACGCAGAACTCCTCATAGAGCAGAGACTGCTTGGGAAGCACCTTCTCGCCAGCAAGATACGTGCAATCACCCGTCATGCGCAGGATAAAGTTCTCGGCGCTCTTGTTCTTATCGATTACGGTATCCCAGTTCCAAGGCGTGATAGTCGTATCTTCCATGCCGGGCTTGCGCTCGGACCATTGGAATCGATGCTTGCCGTGTTTGTCCTGGGCAGCGTTTTTAGGCGTCAGCGGTCCCACATAGTACGGGATACGGAACGTGACCAGACTCTCAATCTTTCCAGCTTCATCCTTAAGGAACGGATAAAAGCGCCCCTGGTTCTTAAGAATAGCTTGCAGTTCCTCAAGATGCAGCTGGTAGTAAATGGCGCCGTTATCACTCGTCTTAAGGCGACGCAAAAAGCGCTGTTTGTCGAATGCGTCCATCATGGCGATATAGCGCTCATCCGTCTCCGCGCCCGTTCCCGTAAAGAGTTTCTTTACCGATTTGGCAAAGTCGTCGTAGGAGAGCTTATGCAGATCGTAGGCAGTGTAGCCCTGGGCCTTCGAGACATCATAGTCGCGCGAGGGGTCGTCTGTATTCGCATCATGGTATGTTGACCCACGGAAAAACGCATCATACGCCCCGGGCGCATAGCCGACAAACTTATCGGCTTTATCTTTCGGGGCGCCATGGACCAAGTACTTGAGCGTTTCGAGGTCGCGATTGTATTGCTTGTATTTCGCAATCATATTTTTCGAAATCGTCTGCCCCTCAGCGTACGAAAGAAGGCCTTGGAGAACACAGGCGGAGTAAACGCCACAGATCGCCTCGAAAAGCTCGACGCAATCATCGGGGCACGCAGCTTGCAGCGCCTCTAGCTTCTCGTCATCCGAAAGCGCTAGCTTAGTTGCCTCGCACTCAAACTCGCCAAACACGTCTTTGAACTCGCACTGAAGGCCAACGACGGCATTCGACAAACCCTTCGCCAGCTTTTTATTCGCAGCCGCGTCTCCAGTGTCAACTTTTACAAGCGCCTGAATGTCTTTTGCTTTTTGCGAGCGAGAAGACTTCTCATCAGCGAGAATCTTTGCGACAGCGCTTTCGTTGATTTTTTGAGCCTCATATTCCCTCGACTCGCACCAAGTCTGCAGGGAGCCATTGAGGCGCTTGAGGGCATCCGATGTCTTCGCCGTCTTCGCCGTCAGCTTCTCTCCCTGGCGCAAGAAGTTGCCGCGATGCTTAACGATGTTATGAATCGCAAGATACACCAAACGAAGATCGGCTTGTTCGTCGGTATCCATAAGGTAAGCGCGCAGATGATAGATGGTCGGGAAACGCTCGTAGTAATCGGCCTTTGTGAAGTCCTTGGTAAAGATCGGGTCGCCTTCAACGGTTCGCGACTGATTGAGTCGCATGAAAAATCCCGGATCAACTTCGTTCATTGCGGGCTCAAACAGTTTTTGCAGTAGATCCAAGCGCCAACGGCGCCGCACATAGCGACGACGCTGACCGCGATGGACACGAGCCTCAGAAGCCGGCTGTGCGGCATCGAACAGACGGCTGCCCCAGGTAGGCTGCTTCTTAAAATGCAGGAGCTTGCCATGCTCGTCCGTAACCGCCCAACCCACGGAGTTGGTGCCCATGTCTAAACCGATGCTGTACTCACCCGAGTAGTTTCTTAGATTCATATAGACCAGCCCTTCCGCGCTGTGTTACAGTTGCCTTGTCGATTATCAGTTACATCGACACTGCGAGTCAAAATACGGCTATGCCAAAAATGCCTTCTTCGGAGGGCGTCCCGTAGGGGACAAGTTGACTTGCCAGAGGGGTTCCGTTTGGAACCCCTCTTTTTTTTGATACTACTACCGCGAACGGACATTTTTTAATAGCTATCGGCAAACGTAATGTTGCTTAATGTTTGCGCTATGAGCATGGGTGTTTAATGGAGTGCCCAGGAGGTTCGCCCCACATCGCTCGTTAGCACCGGCAGACTATTGCTGCATTTTCTGAGCATCGGCGCACGACGCCCCCGCGCGAGCTACACTATCCCCTTAAACATGATTGTGAGGACGACCGCTATGCTATTTGTTAATCGGCTGGTACATACACTTGTTCCCGGCAGCGAGGGCAAGCCGGTCGATACATCTTGCCGTACCAACGCGGGCTTTGCCGCAAGCCTCATCTGCATTGGCCTCAACATTACCCTGTGCCTAGCCAAGGGCATCGCGGGTCTGCTCGCCGGCTCGGTCTCGCTTATCGCCGACGCCTTCAACAACCTCTCCGACGCCTCGAGCAACATTGTGAGCCTGCTCGGGTTCCGCCTTGCCAGCCGCCCGGCCGACGAAGGTCACCCCTATGGCCATGGCCGCTACGAGTACCTCGCCGGTTTGTTTGTCGCCGTCCTCGTTTGCGCCGTCGGCATCAACCTGGCGCTCGAGTCCATCGCCAAGATCATCAAGCCCTCGCCCACCGCTTACACGTTTATTTCCCTTGCGGCACTGGCTACGTCCATGCTCGTTAAGCTCTGGATGGCAGCGTTCAACCGCACGCTGGGCGATCGCATCGACTCGGAGACGCTCATCGCCACGGCGCAGGACTCCAAAAACGACGTCATCACCTCGGGCTCGGTCTTGGTGGCGGCGCTTATTTCGCAGACGACCGGCTTTGATCTCGATGGCTGGGCAGGCCTGGGTGTGGGCATCTTCATCTGCATCAGCGGTCTGGGCCTGGTGCGCGACGCCATCAGCCCGTTGCTGGGGCAAGCGCCCGACCCCAAGCTCGTCCAGGCAATCCGCGACAAGATCATGTCCTATCCGCAGGTCTTGGGCACACACGACCTCATGGTGCACGACTACGGCCCCGGTCGTCAGTTTGCCAGCGCCCACGTGGAGATGCCCGGCGAGGGCGACGCGTTTGAGCACCACGAGATTCTGGACACCATCGAGCACGACATCAAGCGCCAGATGGGCATTGGTATCACGCTGCACTGCGACCTCATCGCGACAACCGGCGATGACTTGCGCGGCTGGGTCAAGCGCGGCGTCATGCAGATCGATCCCGCGCTCTCCATCCACGATCTGCACGAGCACAACGGGTTCGTTTCGTTTGACCTGGTGCGTCCCGACGGCTTTGACATATCCGACGAGGAGCTGCTGGAGCTCGTCACGCGCATCGTGCACGAGCGCCGACCCGATGCCTCATGCGTCGTTACGTTTGACTCGGGCTTTAGCTCGCCCGAGCGTCCGGCCGAGCAGCTGTAGCCCCGCTCCGCTCGTCCGCTAGTTTCCCTGCGCGCCCGAGATGCCGTTTTGCAGTGCGTTCCAGGCATCCGTCGCCATGTCGCCCAAGTTCTGCGCGGTATCGCCCAGATTTTGTGCCGTATCGCCCAGCTCTTGCGCCTTGTCTCCCAACTCCTGCGCCTTGTTGCTCAAGTCCTCCAGCGTATTGGAGCTCGAGCTGTCGGTACCGCTTTGGCCGTCGGACGAGTTGCCCGAACTGTTCTTGTGCGTGAGTTGAATTTCGAGGTTGCCGTTGTCGTTATAGTAGGCAGAAGTAACGACCCAGTTGGCATCGACAACGGGCGTTGAGCCATCATCAGTCAGGACCACGGCATTCGAAAGATCGGCGCCGCGCGACTTGAGGATCTTCTTGGCGTTGGACCAGTACTGCCCCGGGATATCGCTCAGATCGACGGTGCCAGACGAGGCAGACTCGGTTTGCTCGGCAGTGGTATCGGCCGTTGAACTCCCCCGCTTGTTGAGCATGCCCGACACGATGGCAAACACAATCGACAGCGCAAAGAAGATCGCCAGCACGATGAGGATCTTCTTGATCACGCTCGACGAACGCGACGGCGTCTCTTCCTCGTCCTCGCCATATTGCGGAATCGACTTGGGGTACTCGCGATACGGCTCGCGCGACTCGTAGCGAGGCTGCGCCGTGCGAGGCAAATACGTCGTCTGCTGAGGCTGCGGAATGGGATTCTGCGGCAGGCTGTCATAGGAATTCGGCGTCGAGGCAGCATAAGAATCCTGCGGCGCGTAATCAAACGGATCCGGAGCTGCGTTGCCATAGGGGCCTTGCGAAGATGCAGCGTAAGAATCCTGCGCCGTGTCGCCATAGCCCATAACCCGGGTGGGCTCGGCAGAAGGCTGCGTCGCGGCGGGGTCGGTATAACCGGGGTTGGGAACAACGCGGGTCGCATCGGCGCTATCGCCAGCCTGCGCGGAACCGTAGCCGCCCATCACGGTTGTCTTGTCCTGATCCATGCAACGATTCCTTTCCGTCGCGCGTGAGCCTCAAGTTATCCATGCATTCTACCCGCGCAAAAGCCTATGACGGGCAGAGTCCGTCGGTATCTACAAGACATGCGCGGGCCTAAGGATCAAAAAGCCCCGCCGTGCCTTGTGGGCGCGGCGGGGCGGGCTAGCAGCTATGGACAGCAGGCTTAGAACAGGCCGGTGATGTTGCCGTCGTTGTCGACGTCGATGTTTTCGGCCGCGGGCACCTTGGGCAGGCCCGGCATGGTCAGAACGCTGCCGGTCAGCGCGACCACAAAGTGGGCGCCGGCAGAAACCTTGAGCTCACGCACGGTGATGCGGAAGTTCTCGGGAGCGCCCAGGACCTTGGCGTTGTCGCTAAAGCTGTACTGCGTCTTGGCGACGCACACCGGCAGGTTGCCAAAGCCGTTCTCGCGCAGCTCGGCGAGCTGGCGCTTGGCGGCCGGCGTAAAGTCAACGCCGTCGGCGCGGTAGACCTTGGTGGCAACGGCCTCGAGGGCATCAGCGACATCAGCGCCGTCCTCATAGGCAAACTTGAGCTCGCTCGGCTGCTCAATCAGACGCATGACCTCATCGGCCAGCTCGAGCGCGCCCTCGCCGCCCTTGGCCCAGACCTCGGAAAGCTTAACGTTGACGCCGAGCTTCTGGCACTCGGACTCGATGAGTGCAAGCTCAGCCTCGGTGTCCGTCGGGAAGCGGTTGATGGCGACCACGCAGGGCAGACCATAAACGTTCTGGATGTTGTCGACATGACGCAGCAAGTTGGGCATGCCAGCCTTGAGTGCCTCGAGGTTCTCCTCGTTGAGGTCGGCCTTGGCGACGCCACCGTTGTACTTCAGCGCACGAGCGGTCGCGACGACCACGACGGCGCTGGGGCGAACGCCCGTCATGCGGCACTTAATGTCGAGGAACTTCTCGGCACCCAGATCGGCACCGAAGCCGGCCTCGGTAATGGCGACATCGCCAAAGCGCATCGCCATACGCGTGGCCATGATAGAGTTGCAGCCGTGGGCAATGTTGGCGAAGGGGCCGCCGTGGACAAACGCGGGCGTGCCCTCGAGTGTTTGCACCAAGTTGGGCTTGAGCGCATCCTTAAGCAGCGCAGCCATGGCGCCCTGAGCCTTGAGGTCGCGGGCGCGGACGGGCTCGCCGGCATAGCTGTAGCCGACGACGATCTCGCCCAAGCGCTCCTTGAGATCGTTGATGCTCGTGGACAGGCACAGGATTGCCATGACCTCGGAGGCAACGGTGATATCGAAGCCGTCCTCGCGCGGCACGCCCTGGGCCTTACCGCCAATGCCGTCGATGACGTGGCGCAGCTGACGGTCGTTCATATCGACGACGCGCTTCCAAGTGATGCGCTTAACGTCAATACCGAGCTGATTGCCCTGCTGGATGTGGTTGTCGAGCATGGCGGCCAGCAGGTTGTTGGCAGCACCGATGGCATGGAAGTCACCGGTAAAGTGCAGGTTGATATCCTCCATGGGGATGACCTGAGCCCAGCCGCCGCCGGCAGCACCGCCCTTAACGCCAAAGACGGGGCCGAGCGAAGGCTCGCGCAGGGCCACGGCACTCTTGACGCCGCGACGACGCAGGCCATCGGCCAGACCGATGGTCGTGGTGGTCTTGCCCTCGCCCGCAGGCGTTGGGTTGATAGCGGTCACGAGGACGAGCTTGGCCTGGTGATCGGTCGGCTCGTTGAGCAGTGAATAGTCAACCTTAGCCTTGTCGAAGCCGTACGGAATCAGGTGCTTTACGTCGACGCCGGCGTTCTTAGCCACCTCGGTAATGGGCAGCGGCGTGACGGAACGTGCGATTTCGATGTCAGTAGGCATGGGCGGTCCTTTCGTTACCGAATGAGAAAAAGACCAATTCAGCATAGCACGGGCGCGCAATAGTAAAACACCCGTAACCGATGAATGGCGATATGTTTATCCAATGCTCAGTGATAGCCTACAGACTAGCCAAAACAAAGCGCCCTAAACGGTAGGTTCAATCCCCAGGTGCTCAAAGGTGCGGAGGGTTGCCTGACGGCCCTGCGGCGTACGAATCATCAATCCGCACTGCAGCAAATAGGGCTCATAGACATCCTCGAGCGTGCCCGGGTCCTCGCCCACCGCGCTGGCAAGGGTCGTAAGTCCCACGGCACGACCGGAGAACGTCTTGGCGAGCGTCTCCAAGATACGAATATCCATCCAGTCCAGACCGAGCTCGTCGATCTCGAAGAACTCGAGCGCCTGGCGGCAGATATCGAGCTCGATGGGGCCGTTGCCGCACACCTGTGCGTAATCGCGCACGCGCTTGAGAAGGCGGTTGGCAAGACGTGGCGTGCCGCGCGAACGCGAGCCGATCTCGAGTGCACTGGGATGATCGATCGTCACGCCCAGGATAGTCGCCGAGCGCGTCACAATCTGGGCGAGCTCCTCGACCGTGTAGTAGTCCAAGCGATACGAGATACCAAAGCGATCGCGCAGCGGGCCGGTCAGCATGCCCGAACGGGTCGTGGCCGCCACCAGCGTAAACTTGGGGATATCCAGGCGAATAGAACGTGCGGCCGGGCCTTTACCGATCACAATATCGAGCGCAAAGTCCTCCATCGCGGGATACAGGACTTCCTCGACCGAACGGTTAAGACGGTGGATCTCGTCGATAAACAGCACGTCACCCGGCTGCAGGTTGGTAAGGATAGCCGCCAGGTCGCCGGTGCGCGCGATGGCAGGGCCACTCGTCGTCTTGATCTGAGCGCCCAGCTCGTTGGCGATAACGGTGGCCAGCGTGGTCTTGCCCAGGCCCGGAGGACCCGAGAAAATCACGTGGTCGAGCGTCTCGCCACGGCTCTGCGCCGCTTCGATCAACACGCGTAGGCTCTGCTTGATGTGCTCCTGGCCACAGTAATCGTCCAGGCGCTGGGGGCGCAAAGTGCGGTCGACATCGAGATCCTCGGCCGTCAGCTCCGAGCCCACCATGCGCTCGCCGTGCGCCATGGATGCCGCCGGCGAGTTGCCGGGCGTCGCCCACAGGTCCTGAGAGTCATCGGCTTCCCACATCACGCATCCATTCCGAGTCGCTTAAGCGCCGCGCCGAGCAGATCCTCGACACGCATATTCTGCCCATCATACCCGCTCAGGGCAACATCGGTCTCCTGCGGGCTAAAGCCCATGGAAAGGAGCGCCGCACGGGCATCATCGATGGCCGAAGGAGCAGCAGCGGGCACGGGCATCGCAACCTGGCCGGGAATCACGTCGACCGGCACAAAGCCCTTATCCTTGGCAAAGGTGCTCTTGAGTTCCAGGATCAGGCGCTGAGCTGTCTTTTTGCCCACACCGGGTACCTTGGCCATGCCCTTGTCGTCCTCGGCCATCACCAGCGAATACAGCTGCCCCACGGTATAGGTGGAAAGCACGGCAAGCGCCAGGCGCGGGCCAACGCCCGAAACGGACACGAGCCGGTCGAACATCATGCGCTCATCCTTTGAGG
Organism: Collinsella aerofaciens; assembly: GCF_040926405.1. Lineage (GTDB taxonomy): Bacteria > Actinomycetota > Coriobacteriia > Coriobacteriales > Coriobacteriaceae > Collinsella. The sequence goes on along the minus strand of NZ_JBCOIG010000010.1, from coordinate 36,262 downwards.
AAAAACCGAAAAGTGTCATGGCGTCCTCGCGCACCTGCATACGCGTGTAGAGGCAGACCTCGCCACCGGGCGTCGGCAACGTGGCCGCAGTGCTGCCCGAAATGCCGAGCTCAAAGCCAACGCCCGACACATCGACGACAGCAGAGCTCATCGTGGCCTCGACAAGCGTTCCGTGGAGCTGGGAAATCATCAGTATCCGGTTCCTCTCTGTTGATAGAACTCGCCACCGGTGAGGGCGCGGGTGCGGCTGAGGTTTACGTGGCAGATGGCGCAGGCCAGGGCATCGGCGGCATGGTCGGGATGCGGGTCGTGGTCGAGCTGTGTGAGCGTGCGTACCATGTAGGCAACCTGCCGCTTGTCCGCGGCGCCGGTGCCCACCACAGCCTGTTTGATCTGCATGGGCGTGTACTCGCCAATCTCGAGCGCGCATTCCGAAAGCGCGACGAGTGCAGCACCGCGGGCATGCGCCGTGGGGATGGCCGAGCGAACGTTGGCGCCAAAGTAGATGCTCTCGACAGCAGCCGTGTCGGGTCGATAACGCTCGACGACATCCTTAAGGCCATGGGCGATATGCGACAGGCGCACCGCGAGCGGACTTCCGGCACTGGTCTCGATGCAGCCATAGGCACGGCAGCGAACCTCGCCACGCCGCTCCTCGATAATCCCCCAACCCGTATGAGCCAAACCGGGGTCAATGCCCAAGATAACCAAGCCGACCTCCCCTCGCCACAAGCACAGCGCAAGACAAGGCCCCGCGCATCATTCACGAACGTCTGTTCTAGAATAACACAATGGGGCCAAGATGCTTAGTTGAAGTATCGGGGTTGAGAGCGAATCCTATCCCATAATTAGTTCTGCGAGAAAAAGGGGAACTGCCTCGGATCCACTGGCGGGTGCGACATCGGTCCGCTCTGGGGCCCACCCTGCGAGCCGCCCTGACCGCCCATCATCTTATCGATGGCGTCCTGAACTTCGCCCTCGAACTTTTTCATTCCCTCGTGCAAACGACGCTGACCGTCCTCAGAGCGCAGCTCCTCCATTTGCTCGGGCGAAATACCCAGTAGCTCGCCCAGCACGCCCATCATCTCGTTTCGCACGCGCTCGCTCGTATCCTCGTCGGCAAAGCGGCGCACCTCGGCGCGCGCCAGCGAATCGACCGTCATACGCTCCTTGCCGTTAAGCCCCAGGTCGGACCACGCGAGCATATACGGCCAGGCACGCTCGGCAAACGAACGGGCCGAGACGATCGGCGTCGTCGGCAGCATGCGACGGGAAGCCTCACCCTGTCGAACGAGCATCAGCAGCAGCGAGCAAGCCTCGGGCTTGCCGGCGGCCATTGGGATGTCGTCAAAAGATCGATTGCGGTCCACGTGCGCCTCGAGCGCGCCATCGACCTCACCCGGCTCAAGCCCGCCGAGCAGCTGTGCCGCGCGGTCGAGCATATCAACCGGGCCGTCGAGCGTCGAGAGCGCCTGCGCCAGCACGCGCTCCATACAATCTTCCACTGCGTTGAGCGTCACGAGCTCTTGGGGCACCACGGCAGACGTGCGGTTGCGCACACGCGCCACAAACTCAAGCGTCGACAGGTACACATCGCCAAAGGGCGCAAAGTCGCCCTGGTAGCCGCCGCAAAGCGCCGGCGCCGCCAGCGCGTACTCGGTTTTGGACAGCGGGCTCAGCGCCATCGCACCCAGCTCGAGCGCCGTATCCTCCAGCATGAGGCCCAGCGTGCGCGAGCGCAGGCGCTCGGCATCGCCCGCCGACACGTCGCGATCGAGCACGCGCGCCGCATCCGGTGCATCGCGCTCGACGGTGCGAATGTGCAGACGCTCGGCGATGGCGCGGACGGCGGCACAGCGGGCAGCCTCGGCTTCTTCCTGCGCCGGCGTAAAGATACGGTTGCGCCCCAGCACCAGGCCAATCACATTGCGCGGGCCCAGAGCGTCGACGGCCAGCGCCGCCAGCAGGGACGACGGCAAGTCACCCTCGAGTGCCACCACAGCACGCGACGCACCGTGGGCTCGGGCGTTGTCGCGCACGGCGAGCACCAGCGCCTGCCACAGCCACTCCTCGGAACGGAACTCGGGCAGTTCGTGATCCTCCAGGGCATCGAGCATCACGCCGCGCTGAATCTCCTGAACCAGCAGGCTCTCCTCAAAGCACGGTGCCTGGGCCACCACGCGACCGCAGTCGTCGAGCACAAACGAACCGCCGGTATACACCGACTCGTCATAGGCACCGACCGGCGCCATGCAGGCAAACCACACGCTGCGCTTGGATGCGATCTTGCGGTAGGCGCCGCTGCGAACGGCAGCAATGGCGGCAGTCTCGCGGTCGGTCATGTCAAACGCGTTGAATTGGAAATACGCAATGAGGTCAACACCGGTCGGCAGCATCTCGAGTTCGCGGTCCAAGTCAAAAATCACGGCAATGCGCACGCCGTCCACGTCGAACACCGGCGGCGCCCAACGTGTGTCGTTGTTCTCGCCACGCTGCAGGGCAATGCTCGAACGCGCCGGCACCACATGACCGTCCTTGAGCATCATGTAGTCGAGCAGCGGCTGGCCCTCAAACGAAACCGCCGCGGGCACGATGCAGATCATGTC
>NZ_JBCOIG010000010.1:0-33502 GCF_040926405.1 Collinsella aerofaciens | reverse complement strand
AGCCTGGTCCTCGATGCGGCCGCAAATGCCCTCAATATCACCCAGGCGCATATCGATCTGTGCAAGTGCGAGCTTCATGGCCCAGCCCTTTCCGTCGTAAACCATCGAAATCGTAGTAAAAGCGCCGGCCGCATAATGCAGTCGGCGCTTGCATGTGCATATGCTAGCTATGATACCCCGAGCGGGGGCGCGCTCCTAGAATGTCGCGGACCACAGCCCGTGCAGGTTGCAGTAGGCATAGACGGTACCGGTCTTGGAGCCGCCCGCGAAAAACGTCGCGGGTTTCATGCCGGGTTCAAGGTAATGAACCTCTAAGCGGCCCTCGGCCTCAAGGGCGATCCACTCAATGTAGTGCTCGGGCAGGCTGGGGTGCTCGACCGAGCCAACGCGTGCGCGAATCACGTGACCGTCACGCTCGGTCTCGACAACAGGCACGTGCTTCTCGTGCGCCGCGTCCTCTGTGTTTGCAGTCAGTTCCGTGCAACCGGCAGGGGTCGCAACGTCGTCGCCAAGGGCGGCGATGAGCTTGCCGTCGGGGTCCTTAAAGAATTTCGCCATGATGTTCTCCTTTGCTGATGTGCCAATGTTCTTGATGGTTCTTATGCCCAAAGGCAGACAAACCATCCACGGCATTGCAAATGAACACATAACGGATTAGGCAAGCGGTCGAGCCAAAATGCGTCGACCGTCCTGCCTACCCCAGCAGCCCCACCCGAGCGGGTTAGCGCCCGTCGCCGCCGAGCAGCGCCAGAACGTCCTCGCGGGTAAACAGCGCCGACGAGATGCCGTCGCCGCCGAGCACGCTGTTGACCAGGTCGCGCTTGGACTCCTGCATCTGCATAATGCGTTCCTCGATCGTGTCCTTGGCGATGAGCTTGTACACGGTCACGGTATGTTGCTGGCCAATACGATGCGCGCGGTCAGTCGCTTGGTCCTGCGCCGCCACGTTCCACCACGGGTCGTAGTGAATGACCACGTCGGCCGCCGTCAGGTTAAGGCCCACGCCGCCCGCCTTGAGCGAAATCAAAAAGATCGGAACCTTGCCCGCTTGGAACTGCGCGACCATCTTGGCGCGGCTCTCCTTAGACGAAGCGCCCGTGAGCTTAAGGAAGGCGATGTCCTCCTTGGCCAAGCGCTTACCAATGATATCGAGCATACCCGTAAACTGGCTGAACAGCAGGATGCGATGCCCGCCGTCGAGTGCGCCGTGCACGAGCTCCATGCACGTATCGAGTTTGGCGCTCCCCGCCTTGTAATCCTCGTAGTGCAGACGCGGGTCGCAGCAGATCTGGCGCAGCTTGGTGAGCTCGGCGAGCACCTTGAGCTTGTCTTTCTTAAACTCGGATGACTCGCGGTGCTGCACCTGTTGGGCGATGCGGTCCTGGTTGGCCAGGTAGAGCTTGCGCTGCTCGCCGGTGAGCTGCGCCATGACCGTATCCTCGATCTTCTCGGGCAGGTCTGCCACCACGTCTTCCTTTACGCGGCGCAGCACAAACGGCGACACGAGCGCCTGCAGGCGAGCGGCGCTGTCGCCCTCGGCGTGCTCGACCGGGCTTTCGAAGCGCTTGGCAAACGACTCGCGCGTGCCAAGTAGGCCCGGCATCAAAAAGTCGAAGATGCTCCAGAGCTCGGACAAGCGGTTTTCGATGGGCGTGCCCGTCAAGGCAAAGCGCACGCCGGCAGGCAGGCGCTTGGCGGCACGCGCTACCTGCGTGAGCGGGTTTTTAATGTACTGGGCCTCGTCGAGCACCACACGGGCAAAGTCCTGCTCGACATACTCGTCGATATCGCGCCGCATAAGGTCATACGACGTCACGACCACGTTATGCTCGGCCACGCCGGCGATCTGCACGCGACGCTGCGCCTTGGTGCCCACAATGGCGCACACATCGAGCGAGGGCGCAAAGCGCTCCAGCTCGGCGGTCCAGTTGTACACAAGCGACGCGGGACACACCACAAGCGTGGGTTTAGTGTCCCCCGCCTCCACGCGCGCCAGGATATGCGCGATCATCTGGAGCGTTTTACCCAGGCCCATATCGTCGGCCAAGATGCCGCCAAGGCTCAGGTGTTCGAGCGAGCCGAGCCACTGGTAGCCGTCGACCTGATAGCCGCGCAGTGTGGCCTTGAGCGAGACCGGCACCGTAAAGTCCATCTTGCCGAGCGTATCCAAGCGCTCGACGGTGCGGCGGAACGCGGCGTCACGATCGGCCTCGAGCGCGGGTGTGCGCGCGAGCATGCTATCGACGAACAGGGTGCTCGATGCGGGAAGCAACACGCCGTCGAGCAGGTCGACGGCATCGACGCCCAGGTCCTCGGCGAGGCCAAACGCGGCTCGAGCGCCCTCGTCCAGGCGAATGATGTCGCCGGACGTAAGGCGCGCAAACGTTTGATGGCGCTTGTACGAATCGAGATAGACGGCAAGGTCCGCGGCCGAAAGCCCGCTCACGCCCAGCTCGACATCGAGCAGATTGCTCTTGACAGTCGCACGAACCGAGAGCTTGGGCGCGGGGCGCACCGAAATCTGGCGCAGGCGGTCGCTGAGCATGACCTCACCCAGCTCGGACAGGGCGGACAGGCCCTCGGTCAGCAGGCAGAACAAGCTCTCGTCATCGCGCTCCTCAAACGCCAGACCGCCCTCGTAAAAGTCGAAATACAGGGCCGCCGTGTCCATAACACGAAACTCTGCCACCTCGTCGCGGGGCGGCACGCCGGGGCGTTGCTCTTCGAAGAGACTGCCCGGAGCGCCTAGACTAAAGAGGTCTGCCGACCAGTCGCCGTAGGTAACCGTAATTTTGCAGGTCACAAGCCCATCGTCGACGCCGATCGCCATAGCAAAGCTCGGCTCGGGCGCCACGGTATCGAGCGCGGCGGGCGCGGTAAGGTCGGTGTAGTCGCGCAAAATGGGCAGCGCCATACGACAGAACTCCCCCACCTGGTCGACAGCGATATGAATCGGCGTGCGACAGGGCAGTAAGCGCGATAGGAACGGCGCCGCATGCTGGGCAAACGCTACATCGGCGCGGCGCGCACGGCGGGTGTCGACCAGATAGGCAACGTCGCCCGAAGCAAAGCAGTATGCATCGGCCGGCAGGCGTAGATCGTAGCTGCCACCAGCCGCCGGCGCGATTTTGGCGGCAAGGAGCGGTGGGCGCTTAGACAGCGCCTCGTCCTCCCCTTCCGGAGGCATCTCAACCGCCACGTCATAGGTGCGATGCGTCGTCGTCCCCCGCGACCAGGCGGGCTCAAAAGAGATGCTCTGGCCGCGCAACAGGTCCAGCACATATACGATGCTATGCTCGGACAGCGGCAACTGACGCTCGGCGACAAAACCGCTGCGGACAAAGTCGTACGACGCCGAACGCGAGCTTGTGATGTCATCGAGATAGGCAACTGTCGTCACGACAAGGTTGAGCAGCTTTGTCGACACGTCTTCGAAGGCTTCGGGCGTATGGACAAACGTGAGTTTCTTGCCATAAGAGAACGTGCCGCCGCGCACGTAGGCATCGGCCATGCCGTCGATGTCCTTGACCACGTAGGACACCGAACCGCAGCGAATGCGGAACTCGAGCGCCCAGCTAAAGCGGTCGGCGAACAGCGGATTGTAGTACGGCACCAACGAAGGCTCCAACGCCGCCTTGGGGGCATCGGGATCCACACTGCCAGCGAGCTTGCGGCGCATGCTCGCCAGCTCATCCATGCGTGCGTCCGAAAGATCGGAGAGCGCCGCCATGAGGCTGGGACTCGTGGGGACGGGCGCCGGAAAGGGAAAGTTGGGATTGACGGCCGGCGCTTTGAGCGCGGTGCGCGCGGGCTGTTTCGGCTGCGCCGTAAACGTGCGGACCGGCGTGCGCAAACCTTCGACGGGCTCGGCGCCACTGGCATCCAGATACGCCAGCGCCGTGGCGATGGCGTGCTTGCACATGCCGGAATAGCGGAAGGCGGCGGGGCAATCGCAGTCGTAGTCGATAACCTCGTGCTCGTCCATGTCGAGCGCCACGTGCGTCTTGTACAGGTCGCCGCGCGAGCCGCGCACCGAGCCCTCGATGTTCACGTTTTTGGAGAAGCGCGAGCCGGAGTCCTCAAACGACAGCACGGCACCGTTGAGCATGAGCGAACGCCCCTTCATAAAGGTGCCGCTCAACGCCGCCTCTTTGCGAAGCGCCTGCACAAACGTCCCCTGTGCCATCACTTCCTCCAATCTCGCGCGGACCAGCAAGGTCGCCCTTAGATCACCGTCACGCGACCCTGGTTACCCACGATGGCTTTTGCCTCTGCCAACAGCGGAATCGAGCGTGCGTTGACCTTGGCCGGCACCTCGGCACGCAGCACACGCCCGTCCACCTGCTCGATAAAGATCTCCACGCGGTCGCCGCCCGGGTTGGCGGTAAGCACCGTGGCAAGACGCGCCATATTGCCCTGGCTAAAGCGGCTGTTGGGCACCATGACCTCAAACACCTTGGGCTTGTTGTTCTCCTCATTAAGCTCCAGTGGCACGATCTCCTGCGCGATGATCTGATCGCCGCGGTCCGAGCGCTCAAGCTTGCCCTTAATGCGCACAAACGCATCGGACAGCTGCGCGCCGGTCTCGGGATCGACCTCGCCGTACAGGTACCCCTCGGCCTCCTTGTAGGTCTTGGGGAACACCACGACCGTGGCCTCGCCTTCCATGTCCTCGAGCTGCACGATGCCCATGGGGTCGCCGTTTTTGGTCACGCGCTTGGACACGCTCGAGACCATACCGGCCCACCACAGCGCCTTGCCCTCGGGAATCTCCTGGTTGATGGTACCGCCCGTGGGGTTTTGCACCTCGTAACCGGTGTCGATCTGCGAGAACGAGAAGTCGCGCGCCTTGGCTAGCGCATACTCAAACGGGCGCAACGGGTGGTCCGAGACATAGATGCCCAGAACCTCCTTCTCCTGGCTCAGCTTAAGGTGGCGGTCCCACTCCTGGCCATCCGGATCGGGCACGCTCACCTCAAAGCCCGAGCCCTCAACGTCGCCGAACATATCGAAGAACGACGTCTGGCCGCTCGCGCGATCCTTTTGGCGCTTCACGGCGGCATCGATGATATTCTCGGGGTTGTTCTTATCCACAAAGTGCATCATCTGGCGACGCGGATACCCCGTGGAGTCGAAGGCGCCTGCCTTGATGAGCGATTCGATCACGCGACGGTTGGCCTGGCTCGAGTCCACGCGCTCGACAAAGTCGTGCAGCGTCTTAAACGGGCCGCCCGCCTCGCGCTCGGCGATAATCGCCTGCGCCACGCCAGTGCCCACGCCGCGGATGCCGGCCAGACCAAAGCGCACGCCCTCCTTGGTAGCCGTGAACTCGGTACCGGACTCGTTGACATCTGGCGACAGCACGGGGATGCCGTCGTGGCGGCACGCCGAGACGTAATGAACGATCTTGTCGGTCTTGCCCGTGTAGGACGTCAGAACGGCCGCCATGTACTCGTGCGGATAGTGCGCCTTGAGCCACGCCGTCTGCATAACCAGGATGGCGTAGCCGGCGGAGTGCGACTTGTTAAAGGCGTAAGATGCGAACTCAAGAACATCGTCCCAAATCTTCTGGGCGACCTCGCGCGTGTAGTTGTTCTTGATAGCACCGTTCATCCAGTGGTCGTAGGTGGTCTCGTCCGAGCCATCCTCCCAGTGGAGCACCGTCGACGTGAGCAGCTTGATCTTTTTCTTAGCCACGGGCTTACGAATACGCGAGTCCGATTCGCCCTTGGAGAAGCCGCACATCTCGACGGAGATGAGCATAACCTGCTCCTGGTAGACCATGGTGCCGTAGGTTTCGCCCAGGATGTCGTCCAGGCGGTCGTCGTAGGAGACGGCCGGCTCCTTGCCGTTCATACGGTTGATGTAGGACGAAACCATGCCGGCGCCCAGCGGGCCCGGGCGGTACAGAGCGATCAATGCCACGACGTGCTTGTATTCGGTGGGTTTCATGTTCTTGATCGTGGCCGTCATGCCGGCGGACTCGACCTGGAAGACGCCGGCGGTGTGGCCGGAGCCCATGAGCTTAAAGATCTCGGGATCGTCAAAGGGAATCTCTTCCTCTTTGATGTCGATGCCGAAGTTCTTTTTGATGTTTGCCTTGGCCTTGGAGATAACCGTCAGCGTGCGCAGGCCCAGGAAGTCCATCTTGAGCAGGCCCATGTCGGCAACGGTATGGCCCTCGTACTGGGTAATCTCGACGCCGCCCTTGGTGTCGAGCTTGGTGGGCACATGCTCGTTGACGGGGTCGCGGCAGATCAGAACGGCGCACGCGTGCACGCCCTCGCCACGGGTGAGGCCCTCAATCGAGAGCGCCGTGTCGATGATGCGGCGGGCGTCGTCGTCCTTTTTATAGGCCTCGGCAAAGTCGGGGTTAAACAGATCCTCTTTGCCGGGTTGTTTTTCGAGCACCTGCTTGAGCTTGACCTTGGGGTCGCTCGAGACCATCTTGGACAGGCGCTGGCCCATGTAGACCGGGTAGTCCAGGACGCGCGCGGCGTCGTTGATGGCCTGCTTGGCCTTAATGGTCGAGTAGGTGATGACGTGGGTGACCTTCTCGGGGCCGTAGAGCTGGCGAACGTGCTCCACGACCTCGAGGCGCCGCTCATCGTCGAAGTCCATATCGATATCGGGCATCTCGGTACGCTGCGGAGACAAGAACCTCTCGAACATCAGGCCGTTCTCGAGCGGATCGAACGCGGTGATGTTCATGGCGTAGGCGACGATAGCGCCGGCGGCCGAGCCACGGCCGGGGCCGACGCCGATGCCGTTGTCCTTAGCCCATTGCACGTACTCGGCGACGATCAAAAAGTAGGCGGCAAAGCCCTTGTCGCAGATGACCTTGTATTCGTACTCAAAGCGCTCTTTGATGTTGACGCCGCCGATCTCGCGCGTGGCCCAGTCGTCACCGTAGTGCTGGCGCAGGCCCTTCTCGCACTCGCGGCGGAACTGGCTCTCGTGCGTCTCGCCGGGATCGAGCAACGGGAAGCGCGGCAGGATGATGGAGTCCCAGTCCAGTTCCACGTAGCACTTGTCGGCAATCTCGAGCGTGTTGTCACAGGCCTCGGGGCAATACGGGAACATCGCCCGCATCTCCTCCTCGGTCTTCATATAAAACTCCGAGCCGGTCATGCGCATGCGGTTGGGGTCGTCGACCTTGGCGTTCATGCCGATGCACATGATGACGTCCTGCACGGGCGCGTCCTCGCGGCGCAGGTAGTGAAAGTCGTTGGTAGCGATGACCTTGACGCCCACCTGTTTGGCGATGTCGATGAGCGTACGGTCCATCTGCTCGTCGGTCAGGCCATTATCGGTGGTAATGCCGTGTTCCTGAATCTCGATATAGAAGTCGCCGGGATCGAAGGTGTCGCGGAAGGTTTCGGCCCACTTGATGGCGCCTTCCATGTCGCCGCGGTCGATGTATTTGGGGATGATGCCCGCGATGCAGGCACTCGTGCAGATCATGCCCTTGGCGTGGCGGCGCAGGTTGTCGAGCGTCACGCGCGGCTTGTAGTAAAAGCCCTGCACGGCGGCCTCGGAAACCGTCTGCATCAGGTTGACATAGCCCTCCTGGTCCTTGGCCAGAAGGATCATGTGGTAGAGCTCGGGCTTGTGGTCGCGGGCAAGGGTCTCGTCCGGCGTAAAGTAGACCTCGCAGCCAAAGATGGGTTTGATGACCAGCGGCGGCTTGAGCTCGTCGATGTTGCCCTTCTCGCCCCACATGGCCATGTCCTTCACATACTGGGCATGCTCGCGCGGGTTTTCCTCGGGATCGGGCTCCACCAGCTCGTCGCGGCGGTCCTTTTCCAAGAAGGCCTTGTCGTGGCTCCAGGTTTTATACTCGGGCGTGTTGTGGTTGACGGCGTCGCAGGCCAGCGCCAGGTCGGGCACGCCATACATGTAGCCGTGGTCGGTAATGGCCACGGCAGGCATGCCAAGCTCAACAGCGCGATTGACCATATCCTGGATACGGGTTGCGCCGTCGAGCATGGAAAAGACAGTGTGATTGTGCAGATGGACGAATGCCATGTGATGAGCTCCGATGCGGGTTCGTGTTCTGACTGAACGATTTTACCCCACGGCACGGACAGCACCCGAACCTAGCCAAACCAACACGGGTAGCTAATCACCCGAACCTAGCCAAACCCACACGGGTAGCTAATTTGGGACCTTCAAAAAGGGGAATGAGGGCATCCCGATATATCGAGTATTACTGGAACCCCGGCGATGCGCGGAATGATTTGTGACGAATAGTCATGTCCATCAAGAAGGCTCGACGCTTCGGGCAGCTCGTCAATCGATATATCAATTCTTGGAGACATGTATTCCTACCATTTTCAATGAAACAACGGCGGTAATTGCTATCGCGATTGCGCCAATAACACCGAGCGCTATCTGAATGGGATATAACCCCAACACATATCCAAATACGGAGAAAAACATTGCGGAAAAGAGAGCCCTTACCAGAGACGCGACGGAAAGGACCGTCGCGCGGAGATCGTCCGCTATCGCGTCTTGGATTAAGTTTTCCGAAGTGATGTACACCACTTCTGGGAGAAAGCAAAGCACCATGCTAAGGCCAAACAAACACAGCGGATTTGAAGCGAACCACGGAAGAATCATGAAAAGACCGGCCTCGATTAGCATCGAGCCGAGCATGGTATTTCTTTTCTCGAAACGCGATGAGAAGAAATCTGCTGCAATATAGGCCGTCGCATTTACTGCATAGGATGCACCGAAAAAGATTCCTATTATGGAGACGGGAGCATCAAATGCGTCGAATACCAACTGATTCAAGTTGTAATAACTCCCATAGAATCCATCGAGCATGCTTGTGCCGATTAGAAGAAGCAACACCGCAAAAGCGGATTCTCCAATGCACCAGGTTTCGCGTCTGAAGATCTTGGCTACGTCAAACCTTTCCTCCCCAGAGTTTTTGGAATGGGTCGTTTCCATCCTCTCAATGGGATACAGAAGGAAAAGCTGCAGGAGATAGAAAATGGAGACACATACGTAGAGGGCGCTCCAAGATACTTGGGCAATGAATGATCCAAGTACGATTGCCACTCCCGTCGCGATTGATTGCGCGGCAAGCAGCCGAGCGTTGATGGTGAGGAAGCGCTCTCCTTGACCGGCATTTCGGGCAATTTCATATAAAAGCGCTTGTTCGGATCCCGATTGAAGGGAGTAGGCGAGTGCCTCAACAAGGGAAAGCGCGACGAGAAAGGGACCTGAGAGCAACAGCATGCCAGCCGTATGGAAGAAAAGCAGCAGAACGCCCACTTGAATCGAAAACTTCTTTCCAAAGAAATCGCCTATCAACCCTGTTGGCAGCTCGAGAACGACCGTTGCGATGTTAAACAGGGCTTGATAAAGCGCGATTTCCGTGACAGACATCCCTTTATTCGCAAGGAAAAGTAGAAATACCCCCCCGATTTAAAACAAATCCCGCGAGAACGAAAAAGGCGGAATAGACGTGCAGTTGCGCAGTGGCATTCTTATTCATTTGACACTTCCATCAACCAATTATGTCAGGCCACTCGCTACTGACTCGAAGCCTGAAGTGTTCACAGTTGCTGTGGAGAGCGGTAAAGCTTTTGAACATGGTATCAATGGAATACATCCGAAGCGTTTTCGGCAGCATTATCGGCGAAGGCGGGATTAGCCTTTACACGGCGCTCACCCTCGATGTATTTGACGATTTGATCAATCGTCTGGTTGGCGTGGCTCTTGAGCTTGCGCTCATAGAAGAAGAGGCCGAGCTTGCCGCGCGTGCCAGACGTGTTGCCACCCACACCCTGAAAATCCTCGGTATAGGTGAGCTCGCAGGCACCATCGCCAGCAGGTACAGCCTCATAGCGCATGGTATTGATGCCCGCCGCATACTGAAAACGGACCTCATAGAGGCACGGGTAGTCAAAGTGCTTGATCTTAACCTTGATCGCCGTGCCCTTGGCCTTGCCTTTTGCGGACTGGGCGCGTTTCTCGTACTTATAGCCATTGAGCTTGTTGCGGCTGGGACGCTTGCCCGTGGCGTTCTCGATATCCTGCATGATGGACCCCGCCAGAGCGTCAAAAAGCTCCTCCGGCGTCACCTTAAGCGTTTTGGTGAGCTGCATGATGGCTCCTTATTCGTTTGAACCGTTCGAGCCATTGTACCGCCCCAGGCTCTCCCATGCGTTGCGGTGAAATACGGACTGTTTGGCAGCTTTTTTGGCCAAAACAGTCCGTATTCCACCGCAAGTTATCTGAGGGCTAGAGATTGTAGGTGACTACCTGAGGTTCGGCGGGTTCGACGAAGATGGTTGGATCCGGCTGCTCCACGCGGACGAACTTGACGGTCACGGCCTCAAAGCCCGCCTTGTGCAAAACATCAGCGTAGACGCGCGCCTGCAGGGCGTGCTTCTCCTGCAACTGTTCCGGCGTCTCGTCCGGTGTGCCGCCCGTCTTGTAGTCGATGACCAGCGCACGTGACGAATCCGCCGGGTTCGTCGCCAAAGCGTCGATGGCGCCTTCGGCATAAGCACCGTAGCGAGCGATGTCCTCGTCCTCGCAGCCCAGTGAAAAGAACGGCACCTCGGCGCGAATGCACGGCCACGCGAGCAGGTCGGCACGAACAGCCGACTTGAGCCAGCGGTTCAGGGCAACGTCGAAGCGTTCGCGCTGCTCCGGCGTCAGGCGCCACAGACGCGCCAGCGCATCGGCGCGCGCAGCGGGCAACGCGTCGGCACCCATCTCGATGAGCCACTGGCAGGCGGCGTGGAACGCCGAGCCCAGCGCCATGGGGTTGCCGGCGGGCTCAACGACGGCCACGTCCGCATCGGCCATCTCCGAGCCATCCGACTCTGCATCATCGCCAGCCTCGTCCATGGGCACGCGTGCCTCGGCGGCACGGTCCTCGGCCTCGGTATGCAGCGCCGCGGCAATTGACGAGTAGCTGTACGAATCGCGCGCCGGATACGGACAGATGCCCATGCGCACGCCCACCGCCTGGGGATACACGAGCTCAAACGCATCGGGCTCAGGGTCGGCAGGACCGGGAACGGCGGCGCGGGCATCTGCACCGGCGCCCTCCGGCTCCGCATCGCCACGGACAAGCCTGCCCTCGGCATCCAGTGAAGCGTTGGCCTCAAACGCCTGCTCGCCAAAGGTAAAATCCGCGAGCGAAATGAGCTCGTAGTCGCCCGGCTTGGAATTGTCGAACGTCAAACGGTCACTATCGAGCTGTGGCATGTCCAGAGCGTCGGTCGGCAAAATACGGCGCAGCACGTCGTAGGTCAGATCGGTCTCGACGTCGAAGGTCGGCGCCGTCACCTTGCCACGACTCACGCCGGCATCCATCGCCAAGATCACCAGCTCGCGCGCACGCGTCATGGCGACATAGAGCAAACGAGCCCGCTCTTCGAGCGAAAGCTGCAGGTCGTCGTTGCGCAGGCGAGCAAATGCCTCAGCGGGAGAACCCGTCGCGCAGACGTCCTCCATGAGCTCCGGCGGCAGCCATAGCGACGTGCCCTTGCCCTTAAACGCATGCTCAAACTGCTTTTTAACGTCGTCGCCCTTCACAAAGGTTCCGTCGGCGAGCTTAACGCCGTCGAAGCGTGCAGGCAGTGCCACAACCTGCGCCCCGCCCTCGACACGCCCCATCTGAGCCGCACCGGACGATTTGCGCACGCCAAAGCACTCGGCGACCGCCACGACCGGATATTCCAGGCCCTTGGATGCGTGCACCGTCATGATGCGCACCGCGCCGTCGCCCTCCTCGTTGAGGGCACCCGGGGCTTCCTTGCCCGCTAGGAAGCGATCGAAGGCAAGCGCGATGGAACGCGGCGAGTTGCCGAACTCGGCCTCCGCCTCGGCCACAGCGTCGAGCGCCTTGAGCACGTTGGCGGCAATGGCCTTGCCCTCGGGACCACGCTGTGCCAGACGCACAAACCAGCCGGAGGCGTTGACCACGTCGCGCGCGATGGCTGCGAACGAATCGCGGCCCACGCGACGAAGCGCATACCGCAGTACCTCGCGGGCGCGCGTCACGAGCGGCAGGTCTTGCAGGCCCGGCACATCGGAATCGCTCATGATGCCCACGTCGATATTCCTGCGCGAGGTCTCCCCCGTCTGCTCGTCGAGCTTGGTCGCCAGCGCTAGGAACTCCTGGGCGCCGAGCGCAAACATCGGCGAGGCCAGCAGCGGCATAAGGCCCTGCGCCGTATCGGCCGGATTGGCGAGCGCACAAACCAGGGCGCGCACCGTCTGCACCTCGGCGGCTTGGGCAAAGACCGAGCCGCCCGCGATGACGCAGTCGAGCCCCTGGTCGCGGAAGGCCTGTGCGTAGACGTCTGCGTTGGTCATGCGGCCCAGCAGCAGCACCATGCCGCCCTGGGGCTGGCCGGCATCGGCAAGCGCGCGGAATCGCTCCGCGATTGCACGGGCCTTGGCCTGTGTGCGCTCCTGCGTGCTGCCGCCGGCAACAAAGAGGGCCTGGCGACGCGAGGCATCTGCCACCAGCGTGTCCTTGCGGCCGTCGCTCGCCTCAAGATCCAAAAAGCCCTGCATCAGGCCGCCGTCATCGCCGTCGAAGACGCGTGCCACGTAACGCAGTACCTCGTCGTGACTGCGGAAGTTGCGCACGAGCTTGACGAGCTCGCCGGTGGGGACATCCAGCGTGGCAACCGTCTCGGACGCCGCCGTCGATCCCACTTTGCGCTCCTGGCGACGGAAGACCTCGACCTCGGCGCCGCGGAAACGATAGATCGACTGCTGTGCATCGCCCACGGTACACAGCGCGCGCTCCCCCGCACCCGTCAGGTAGCGGATCAGATCGACCTGCATCTGGTCGGTATCCTGGAACTCGTCGATCATGACCATCTTAAAGCGGCCCTCGTATGCCGCTCGGATGGCCGGGTAATCGCGCAGAGCCTCGTAGGCCATACGCAGCAGGTCGTTGTTGTCGAGGGCAGACTGGCCGGCCTTCAGCGCGCGATACTCAGCCTCTACAGAGCGGGCCAAGCCCACCAGCGCATCGAGCGCCGGACCACCGCAAGCCAGCACGATATTGATAAATGCATCGGCGGCCTCGGCCTTGAGCAGCTCGACCTGCTCCTTAGGAAATGCCTTGCTCGCCCGTGGCATGGTGCACGACATCATGAGTCGCGCCGCATCGGCCATGGTCTTGCCGCTCGCCTCGAACGCATCGATGGCGTCGAGTGCCACCTGTGCCTTCTCGGTCGCGGCCTTGCTCGCACCCAGTGCTGCGCGATATGCATCGGCAAGCGCCGAGGTGTCGGCCTGTCCGCGCGCCACATGCACGTCGTCCATGCCGCCCGGCAGCTGGCTCGAGAGCTCCAGCAGCTCGCGCACCAGACCCTTGATGGTGGTGCCGGCACCAAACGGCCCGCCCTCGCCCGCCATGGGATACCAGGCGTAAAGGGCCTTGAGCGAGGCGGCGAGCTCGGGGGCGGCATCGGGCGCCGTCGCGCGGGCCAGCACATGCTCAACAGCCTGGTCCATAAGCTCGTCGGTATCGGTGAGCACTGTGAACTCGGGATCGATGCCCAGCTCCAACGCGTGTGCGCGCAGGATACGCGAGCACATGCCGTGAATGGTCGAGATCCACGCGTCGTCGACAGTCAGTGCTTCCTCGTCCATGCCCTCGTCGATAAGCGCACGGCGCACGCGGTCGCGGATCTCGGCCGCGGCATCTTTGGTAAAGGTAATGGCGAGCACCTGGTCCAGATGCTCAACGAACGGACCGGATTCGGGCGAGAGCGCGTAGACGATGCGGCGCGTGAGGGTAAAGGTCTTGCCCGAACCGGCGCCCGCCGAGACAAACAGCGGACGGTCGAGCGTTTTGACAATCTGCAGCTGTTGCGGCATCAAAGTAGAAAGATCCATGGTCTACACGTCCCTCCTTACAAACGTTCCTTCGTGGTTATACGAGCAGCGCGCATGCGCGGCCTGAGCCAACGTCGGGTCGACGGCGGCAACGTTGCCTGCCTCGAGCTCGCGCAGGCGCTCGGCGATGCCGGCCTCCACGCGATCGAGCAGGGCGTCGAAGTCCATGCTGCCGCCCTCGCCCGGAAAGCCCTTCTTAAGGCCCGGGATGCGACCGTCGCCGCGCTCTTCCTCGAGCAGCTCGGCACTCGCGGCGCCTCGCAGCGCCGGCTTGCCGCCCTTGGTCGAAAAGTAGAGCGCCGCGCGGGTGTCCAAATCCAGCGCCCGGCGCATGGCCTGCGCGTAGATGAGCGTTTGGGTATGGGGCGGCAACCAGCGCGGATCGTCGATGGGCGCCGTACCCGATTCCTCGTCGCGTACCGTGGGGTCGGCGAGTTTAAACTCCTCAACGCCCGTGCGATGCTTGTAGTCGATCACCACGGCACGATTCTCGGCGTCCACGTCCACGCGGTCGATGCGCCCGCCAAGCGGCCAACCGGCATACTCGACCTTGAGCTCGTTGAAGGCGAACTCCAGGTAGCGCGGGGCAAAGGGGGCAAGTGCCTCGGACTCGTAGGCTAGCACGCCCTCCAACTGCGGCAAGATCTCGGCCACCTGGCGCTCCTCCACCGCAGAGAGTGGCACCAGCGGGCCCTCCGTGCCTCGCTTGCCGGCGTGCTCGGCCAACGTCTCGTCAAAGACCTCGCGCAGCAGTTCCTGAGCGCGCGGCAGATTCTCGGGCGTCACGCGCTCCATGCCCTCCTGGGGCAGGCGGGCATGCAGGTGCTCCAGCACGTCGTGGACAAAGTTGCCCTTCTCCATGTTGCCAAAGCCCGCATCGATGGACTGGGGCTTCACGCGATACGACACGAACCAGCACAGCGGGCACGTCGAGTACGCCTCAATCTGCGAGGCGGACGTCAGGCGCGGCACGAGCGGCGCATTCTCGTCCTCGCCATCGCGGCGGCGCAGGACCAGGTACGGCACAGCCGCCTCGCTCAAATGCTGAGGAGCCTCGCACGCGACGCGCTTGCACTCGATGCCCTCGCCGGCCGCTGGATCAAAATCGGCGACGATACCGCCCTCTCCCACGCACGCAACCCTGGCGGCGCCAGCGGCCTCGGCATGCGCCCGCAATTCGGTCCACACGGCAGCCGGATAGCACTCGCGTGCCTGGCGATCGTGGGTCACGCGGGCGAGCACAACGGGGCCGCGCGCGGCCTGCATCGCGCGGCCAAAGCGCACGCGCAGCAGGGCCGCGGGCTCAAGCGTCACGCCGCTGCGCCCCAGCTTGGCCGTCAGCGTGGCCAGCGGTCCCTCCTCGTGTGAGAGCGGATAACTGTCCAGATCGACGTCGGCAAACAGCACGGCATCGTAGCTATCGGGGCGCAGGGCTGCCGCATCGGCAAGCGACGCAAAGCGCACCTGGGCGCGCGGCGCGCGGTCGACCTCGTAGGTCTCGTAATCGTATGCGGTGCTGCGCTTGTCCACCTTGGTGCGGACGTCGTCGAGCACGGGCACGGTCGCGGCCTGCGACACGTCGAGCGTACGGGCATCGTTCATAAGGATGTCGATGGCATGTCGCAGCAGGGCGGTCTCCGCCTGGCGACGAGCCTGACCGTCAAGGCCTCCAAGGGCGCGATCGGGCAACGCCTCGGCGACGGCGAGCATGGCCTTGAGCGCCGTCACGGGTTTGTCGCGCCACAGCGCTTGGAACACGTCCGAGACCACGCACGGCACGTTCTTAAACCAGTTCTCATCGCTCGCCGCCTTGCGCGTGCCCCTGACCTGGCCCTGCACGCTCTGCAGCAGGCTCTTGACGGCCGTGGTGGTCTTGCCGCGCGACAGGCGCATGTTCTTGTCGAAGGTGCGCGCGCTGGCGGCATCGGCACCCGAAAGCGGACTGTAAATCCAGTCGGTAAGCTCCGGCGCGGGCCACCACTCGGTCTTAGAGGCGGTGCCCTCATCGGCGGCCTTCATGCGCTCGATCAGATTGGCGAGCGCCGTGAACTGCCTGCCCGCGATGGATTGGGAAAACGCCGTGAACTCGGTTGTCTCGGCCGCAATATGACGCGCCGCCAAACGGGCAGCGAGTTCACCAAACAGCTGGGGCGCCCGGGCAGACACCATGAGCACACGCACGGGGTCCGCGGACGCCGTGACACCGCCGTCGACCGCGGCGTCCTCACACGTTTTTACCAGCCTATCGATTGCATCCACATAGGCGTGGGCGCGGGCGTGAGGGCCGGCAACCTCTACAAAGGCGGGCTGAGCGACGGACTTGGAGGCAGTCTGGGGCGTGGCGGCACCCTCCCCCAGCGGCGCAGCCTCAAACAGCACACCGCGGGCATCAAAGGCGGCAGCCAGATCCTCGCGCATTGCCGCCTGCTCGCGGGCAAGCAGCACAACGACCTCTCCCCCGTTGTTTGCCACGGCGGACAGCAACTCGAGCAGGCCGTGCATAAACGACGTGATACCGCGCACACATACCGCGCGGGCGCACGCCGGTAGGTTGTCGGCCAGCACCTCGGCCATAAGGTCAGCCGCCTCGCAGGGCTCGACCATGCCTCGACGGTCCAAGCCGCCCGCGTAGGCACTCAACAGCTCGAACACGCGAGCCTCGGCGTCGCTTTTGGGATCGGGCTGGCAAACGTCGCCGCAGCAACGCTCGGCACCCGTTCCCGCTACGCCCGGCAGCACATCGCGGGCCATGCGCGCGAGCATGCGCACCGTGCCTTGACTGCGCGAAAGCGGCTGCAGGCCGGCATCGTCGCGACGGGCGATCATGTCCGAGAACAGCATCTGGCGCTGCATGTTGTCGACGAAGCTGCGGCCATCGCCCATAAGCTCCCACAGCGAACGAAGCCACGATGCGGGGGTTTTGTAGTCAACGCCCAGCGAGGCGCCAGCAACCGCAGCATCGTGACGGCACAGGTCGAGCTCGGCAAACGAGGGCGCCAGCAAAACGGCACGTCCGTGGCAGTCAACAAGGTCGGCAAGCAGCGCCGACTCGGCATCGCTCAAATCCGTGCCGGCATTGGTGGTATAGATTCGAACAGGCATGGTCCTCCGCTCAAACTGTTCGCAATAATCAATGCATCCATCCTACCCGCCCATGCGGACAGATTTGCCCCACGCCAACAGATTTGATTCCTTGGGGACGGAGGAAAACGGATCACAGAGGGGGTTAGTCTAACCCGGTGATCCGTTTTCCTCCGTCCCCAAGGGATCAAAAAACCGCCCCCGAAGGGACGGTTCTGCGCAATTCGTTTTTGCCGCTGGCCTACTCGCCATCCTCCAGTTTGATGAGGATCTTGCGATAGCCACCGTACTCGCCATTAAGCGCCTTGGACACGCGGCTCACCGTGGTGGACGAAGCGCCGGTGCGGGCCTGAACCTCAACATAGGGCTCGCCCTCATCCAGATAGCGCGCGACCTGCAGGCGTTGCGATAAATCGCAAATCTCGCGCGGCGTGCAGATATCGGTTAAAAACGCCTGGATATCGTTCTCGTCGTCCAAAAGACTAAATGCGTGGACCAGCTGCTTGACATCAGGCTTGTCAAACATGTTCTCGATATTCATCGATCACCGCCAAACCCGCCAAAAGGCATCGAAGTTGATACTGACATCGGGCATCGTTCGCCCGTAAATATGCAATAAAACTATGCATGGGCCATTTGCCCGTAGCAGTGTAGCACACCACCAAACTAAAGTGACAAGACTCTCTGTCAGCGGCACGTTTTTCAGGACGAACGCCGTTTAGAAACCGAATGCGCACGTAAGCTCCACGAATATTTGAGACAATGGGCGCCCAAACACCGCGGCGCGCCCGCGCAACCATCCAAGTCGCCGCCGCAAGCCGCTTCACGCGACGCCAGCAACCCCGGCGCAAGAAAGGATTCACGCCATGCGCTTTATGCTTAACTGGCTCTTCACCTCGATCGCCATCGCGATCGCCACGTTCCTCGTCCCCGGCATCCAACCCTTCGGTTTTGCCGAGGCCTGGGTCTGCTTTGCCTTTGTGGGACTGTTCCTCAACATCGTCGATTCGTTCGTCAAACCGTTCCTCACGGTCATCTCACTGCCGCTCACGATCATTACGCTCGGCATTTTCCAGCTCGTGCTCAACAGCTTTATGCTGGAGCTCGCCAGCTACCTGTCGGTCAACCTGTTGGGCGTCGGCATCTCCATCGCCGGCTTTGGCTCGGCCTTTATGGGCAGCATCCTAGTGTCCATCATGCGCAGCATCCTCGATAGTCTTGCCGAGGACTAAAACGGCCATTCCGACCGTGTCCGTCTCAACAGCCCAAAACGAAGGCCGCCCATCGCAAAAATGGGCGGCCTTCTTATTTGTCAATCCTCAGAGGGCAAGAAAATCTACCATTTCCACCCCGTCCCCAAATGGCAGGTGGGCTAGATGACGTAGTCGTAGCCATGGTTGGGAGCGACAAGTTGATCGAGCGTCACGCCGTCGAGGTAGTCGTTGATGAGCTTGTCCAGGTTCTTCCACACGTCGAGCGTGGGGCACTCATCCGAGCGCGAGCAGCCCTTGCAGTCGCCATCCAGGCAGGCGACCGGCGCCAGACTGCCCTCGGTCAGGCGCAAGATCTCGCCCACCGTGTACTGCTCGGGCGGACGCGTGAGCACATAGCCGCCGCCCTTGCCACGCATGCCCGAAAGCATGTTGGCGCGCACGAGCGTAGCCAAGATGTTCTCGAGATATTTCTCGGAAATCCCCTGTCGCGCCGCGATCTCTTTGAGCGGGATGCGACCGGCCGCCTGGTGCTCGGCCAGATCGACCATAACGCGCAGGGCGTACCTGCCCTTAGTAGAAACCAACATATATAGTGCTGCCTTTCGGTCTTTTAGTCCGTTGAAATTCTAGCCGAAAAAATGGGTTTGAAAATACCCGTTCCGGTCAAGATGGTTAATCGACTCGTAATAATCTTCTATTTCCTATTGCATTACTAGGCTTTAGTGTCTACTATGCTTGCCAACAGCTAAACGAACAACCTATAAGGTTTATGGGTTTAGCTGCTACACGCACCGTGAAACCACACGGCAACCAGCAACTTGAACACTTTGGAGGTTCACCATGAGCAAGGTTTACACGTCCATCGATCAGCTTATCGGCCACACCCCGCTTCTGGAGCTCACCCACTTTGAGGCCGACGAGGACCTCAAGGCCCGCGTGCTCGTCAAACTGGAATACTTCAACCCAGCCGGATCCGTTAAAGACCGCGTCGCCAAGAACATGATTGACGAGGCCGAGAAGGCAGGCAAGCTCGTGCGCGGCGGCGACTATACCATCATCGAGCCCACGAGCGGCAACACCGGCGTCGGCATCGCCTCGGTGGCGGCCGCCCGCGGCTACAAGGTGATCATCACCATGCCCGAAACCATGTCCGTCGAGCGCCGCAAGCTTATGCAGGCATATGGCGCACAGCTCGTACTCACCGACGGTTCCAAGGGCATGAAGGGCGCTATCGCCAAGGCCGAGGAGCTGCAGAAGGAGACTCCCAACAGCATCATCGCCGGCCAGTTTGTGAACCCCGCCAACCCCGCCATTCACAAGGCAACGACCGGCCCCGAGATCTGGGACGACACCGACGGCAAGGTCGACATCTTCGTTGCCGGCGTCGGCACCGGTGGTACCGTGACCGGCGTGGGCGAGTTCCTCAAGGAGCAGAACCCCGAGATTAAGGTAGTCGTCGTCGAGCCCGCCACCTCCCCGGTGCTCTCTAAGGGCCAGGCCGGCCCGCACAAGATCCAGGGCATCGGCGCCGGCTTTGTGCCCGACGTCCTCGACACCCGGGTCTACGACGAGATCATCCCCGTCGAGAACGACGACGCCTTTGCCACCGGCCGCGCCGTGGGCCACAAGGAGGGCGTGCTCGTAGGCATTTCGTCCGGTGCCGCCGTGTGGGCCGCATTGCAGCTGGCCAAGCGCCCCGAGAACGAGGGTAAGACCATCGTGGCCCTGCTTGCCGACACCGGCGAGCGCTACCTGTCCACGGCACTGTTCCAGGACTAGAGCTTCTCGTTCTTAGAACGAGTCCAAGGCACGCCGGTCTCCCCTCTCTTCTGGCAGCCTAAGCCCATCTCGTTAGGGTGTCCCACGAGACGTCCGAACTTGCTACAATGTCTGCGGCGCGGAACCAGCCTCCCGCGCCGCTTTTCTTTTTTGGCCACATGCCACCAAGGAGAACCTCCCCATGCACAACAAGCGCGTGCTCGTCGCCATGAGCGGCGGCGTCGATTCCAGCGTGACCGCGTACCTGCTCAAAAGCCAGGGCTACGAATGCGTCGGCGCCACCATGCGCCTCACCCGCCCCGCACCCGACCCCGCCACGGGCATGAGTAAGGTCGACCGCGACATCGCCGATGCAAAGGCCGTCGCCGAGCGCCTGGGGATACCCCACCATGTGCTCGACCTGCAGCAGACCTTCGACCGCAACGTTATCGAGCGCTTCGTGACTGCCTATCAGGAGGGGTTGACGCCCAACCCGTGCATCATCTGCAACCGCCATATTAAGTTTGGCGCGCTGCTCGATGCGACGCTGGATATGGGCTGCGACTACATCGCCACGGGACATTACGCCAAAACAAGCCAGGCGGCAGACGGCACCTGGCAGCTACATCGCGGCGAAGACCCCAAAAAGGACCAAAGCTACTTTTTGTATTCGCTTACGCAGGAGCGCCTGGCGCACACGATCTTTCCACTGGCAGGCCTGGACAAGGAGCGCGACGTGCGCCGCATAGCCGCCGAGCAGGGCTTTACCAACGCCCAGAAGGCCGAAAGCGAGGACATCTGCTTTATTCCAGACGGTGACTACGCGGGCTATATCGAGCGCCGCTGCGGACATCCCGCTGCACCGGGCGACATTGTGTGGCGCGACGGCAGCGTGGTCGGGCGCCACAATGGCGCGCTGCGCTACACCATCGGCCAGCGCAAAGGCCTGGGCGTCGCGATGGCGCATCCCGTGTATGTGACGGGCGTCGACGCCGCCAACAACACCGTGCATCTGGGCGAGGCCGAGGACCTGACCGCCGCCGCCCTCACGGCCGATGAGTGGATCTGGAGCGCGCCGGACGCACGCATGGAGGCCGAGCTGGATGCCGGCGGCATTCGCGTAGGTGCCAAGTACCGCTACCGTCAGAAAGACCAGGCAGCGACCCTTACGCGTGACGCCGACGGACAAATGCTGCTAACTTTTGACGAGCCGCAGCGCGCCATCGCCCCCGGCCAAGCCGTTGTAGTCTACCGCGGCGACATCGTCCTCGGCGGCGGTACGGTGACCGGCGCACTTAAGTAGCCGCAGGTTTATCGCTGCACGTGCCGAAGCACCTCAACAGCGGCACTAACCTCGATTACGCGACGCTCGAGGCCGCGGCGAATGGCCTCGAGTCGACCCTCCGCCGTCGCCCATTCGCTCTGCGAAAGAATCTCGATTGCCTCATCAACAAATCCGTTGAGCCGCGATGAATCGAACCAATCGAGTGAGTCCGCAAGCGCCAGCTGGACGGAAGGGTCGGGCCCAAACGGCTTAGCGGAAAACCCAAACTCACCAGCTGCGAGCACGGCAGTTGGCACGTTGTACCATAGGCAGTTGCCGCTATCGAACAGCGGAGCAGGCCTTATCTCCAGGGTGTCGACATTGCGGATGATGCCGAAGTTTCGCCAATGGCGGTCGCTGTTGGCCAAAAGGGCATCGCAGACAATCATCTGCGACATAGACCTTCTCACAGCGGCCTCATCGACACCATGCTTGCCGAGGTAGCGGCAGTACCGGTCGTACGTCGAGCTTCCTCGCTGGCCGCCAAGGGCGTTCTTAACGTAAACAGCCGGAACATATTCCTCGCGGCCGTCTAGAAAGTCGTCGCACAGACACACAGGGCCATCGAACATCCGCTCAACCGTATAAGGAACAAACTCGCCCTCCGACAGCAAGCGACGATGCAGAGCCGTTGCAACCGCCTCGTTAAAGGGCCGTTGGTCGTCCATGCCGCACCCCTTGACCAGAACGCGAACACCGTTGCGAATCATCCACGATTTAGGAAGCTCGCCCTCGGATGTGTTGTCGGGATTTTTAAGACCGATGCCTTCCAGCCAACCCGAACGCTCTTCGGGCGCCGATCGCTCAAATTCGTTCTCAAAGTAATTGATGTTTCGCCATTTAAGTTCGGTGCAATCGGTCGGCCGCAGCCAATAACAATCAGAAAGCGAGAGGCCCAGGCACCGAACCGGAACCTCGATGCCACAGGCAATTCCCAGTTCGCGATAGCGCGAGACGAGTCCGGGACGAACATCGGGCACCGACCGATGGCTCCACCACACGTTGAGCTCCCGTTTATTCACCGTAGGAGAAGAGCTCGAGCACGTGCCAAACGGCATCCTCTGCTCATCGAGTACCTCGGCGATTTCGAAGGGAAACTCACGCGTCGGATCAAATGAGACACGCGCAACCTCGTAATCGACGGACATCAGCGTAAACTTGCGCCCCACATCGGCCGCAGGACGGCGTCCACGTTTGCGGACCTTTTGATAAGCGACCGCGGAATTGTACTCGACCATCTTCCGTCCGCCCACAATATCGCACGCGAGCGTTCCCGATGAGGCAAGTTGAGATATGCGGGCTTTCGTAACGCCCAGCAGGCGGGCAGCATCACCCATAGACAAGTACTCAGACGTATCCATACACCGCATCACCACGTTAAGTAATTTAAACGTTTAGTTAATAGATTACATACATCATAATACTAAACAACCCAAAACGAAAAAAGGCCCGAGAAATCGGGCCTTAGCGATTGGTCAGCCGAGTCGCAAGCTACTCCCCTAGCGCTGAACGTAGGCGCGAACCAGCTCGTAGGTATTGCGCACGCCGTCGATGTGGCTGCGCTCGTAGTTGTGGCTCGCGTACACGCCGGGGCCGATCAGACCATGGCGAATGTCGTAGCCGGCCGAGAGCGTGGCCTCGACGTCGGAGCCATAGTGCGGGTACACATCGATGGCGTAATCGAGCTCCAGCTCGCGCGCGATGTTGGACAGCGTGGTTACCAGGTCGTAGTTGTACGGACCGCCCGAATCCTTAGCGCAAATCGAAACCATGCGCTCGGTGCAGCCCAGGTCGTCGCCCACGCAGCCCATGTCCACGCTGATCATCTCGCGCGTGTCGGCCGGCACAAAGGCACCGCCGTGGCCGACCTCCTCGTACACCGTAAAGAGCAGCGACACCTTGCGCGAAAGCGACACCTCGCCGTCAGCAACGGCGCGGGCCAGACCCAGCAGAATCGACGCGGACAGCTTGTCGTCCAGGAAGCGGCTCTTAATGTATCCGCTCTCCGTCACCGTGGTGCGCGGGTCCATAGCGATGATGTCACCGGTCTGAATACCCAGCTCGAGCACATCGTCCTTGCTGTCAACGTTCTCGTCGAGCAGGATTTCCATATTCTTCTCGATGGTCTTGACCGGCTCATCGGCCACATGCGCCGAAGGCTCGGTATTGAGGACCACGCCCGTGTAGACATTACCGTCACGCGTGTAGACGGTGCAGTTCTCGCCATCGGCCGTAGACCACTGATGCCCACCGAGCGTCGTGGGGCGCAGGCGGCCATTATCCTTAATGGAACGCACCATGGCGCCCAGGGTATCGACATGGCTCGCCAACACAAGCGGCTCGCCCTCGCCGCCAAGCTCAACCAGCACGTTGCCTTTATTGGAGCGCTCGGGCCCAAAGCCCATATCGCGCAACGTTTCCATTAGATAATCAGTCGCCGCACGGGTATAGCCCGTAGGCGAAGCAATCGAGGTAAGCGCCTTCAACTGGTCAGTAATATAGGAGAGCGTAGAATCCATCTTGGACACCAAAGTCACCCTTTCATATCGAATTAAACCCACAGCAACGATACCACCGCGAACCATCTTTTTACCTAGCGAGATGACCCATCGAGCTCTTCAGAACTGCGCCCGCCACGATAAGGAGCCGGCGGGCCCCTGCCCGTTAGCCCCACAATCTTTCCGCAGGACGAAGGAAGCCCCCGCCGCACGAAGTGCGCAGCGGGGGCTTCCGACATGTCCGAGGACGATTGTGGGGCTAACGGGCAGGGGCCCGCCGAACCAAGTTAGGCAGCCGGGCAGATCTTCTTGAAGAGCTCAATGACGTCGTCGAGCGTCGCCTCGCGCGGGTTGCCCGGGAAGCAGGCGTCGGCCATGGCGTCCTTGGCCAGGACCTCGATCTCGTCGGCCTTCATGGCCTCGCAGACGTGCGGGATGTTCACGTCGGCGGAAAGCTGCTTAACGGCGGCGATGGCGGCATCGGCGGCCTCATCGGTGCTCATGCCCGTGGTGTCAACGCCCATGGCGACGGCAACCTTGGCCAGGCGCTCGGCGCAAACCGGCTTGTTGAACTCCATGGCGATCGGCAGCAGCATGGCGCAGGCGACGCCGTGCGGGGTGTCGTAGTGAGCGGACAGGGTGTGAGCCATGGCGTGGTCGATGCCCAGGCCAACATTGGAGAAGCCCATGCCGGCGACATACTGGCCAAGAGCCATGCCCTCGCGGCCGGAGCCGGGCTGACCGGACTTGGCCTCGGCAACGGAGTCGCGCAGGTTCTCGCTGATCAGCTTGATAGCCTCAAAGTGGAACATGTCGGAGAGCTCCCAAGCGCCCTTGGTGGTGTAGCCCTCGATGGCGTGGGTCAGAGCGTCCATGCCAGTGGAAGCGGTCAGGCCGGCGGGCATGGAGGCCATCATGTCGGGGTCGACGACGGCGACCTCGGGGGCGTCGTTGGTGTCGACGCACACGAACTTGCGGACCTTCTCGGGGTCGGTGATGACGTAGTTGATGGTCACCTCGGCGGCGGTACCGGCGGTCGTCGGCACAGCGATGGTGAACACAGCGTGGTTCTTAGTGGGAGCAACGCCCTCGAGGCTGCGGACATCGGCGAACTCGGGGTTGTTGATGATGATGCCGATGGCCTTGGCGGTGTCCATGGAGGAGCCGCCACCGATGGTCACGATAGCGTCAGCCTCGGCGGCCTTAAAGGCCTCGACGCCGTCCTTGACGTTCTGGATCGTGGGGTTGGGCTTAATCTCGGAGTAGAGGCTCCAAGCGATGCCGGCAGCGTCGAGCTCGTCGGTCACCTTAGCGGTAACGCCAAACTTGACCAGATCGGGGTCGGAGCAGACGAAGATCTTCTTGTAGCCGCGACGCTGGAGCTCGCCGGGGATCTCCTTGATGGCGCCGGAACCATGATAAGAAATGGTATTGAGAACGAAACGATTAGCCATTGATAGCCTCCCATCGTGTGCGGGGCACCCATTACGCCCCGCGCTATAAGTCCCATCCTAACGCTTTTGAAACGAAAAACGCGTGAGAACGTCAAAAGTGTTAAAGCGTTTCAACAGATGATGAAAAATATTACGGCAAAGGAACAGCCCCTTTGCCGCAATCGGTTACTTTCGGCAGCCCTCTTTCCAAGCCTCGGCCGCAACCTTCCAGCGTAAGCGCAAGTCGCGCTCGCGGTCGATGAACATGATGGCAAACGCGACAAACAGCAGCAAGCTCGCCACGACGATGGCATGCAGGCCCATGCGCTCAATACACCAGTTGCCCAACACGGCGCCAAACACAAAGGTAAGGATCACGCCAAAGTACAGCAGGCCGTTTTCCAAAAAGCCGCGCCTGTGGGTGATGATGTAATCGTCCACGTTTTGCAGCGCGTTGCGCAAGTTGCCGATGCACATGGTCGTAGCGATGCCGTGACCGTGGATCTTGCGGAAGCTCTCGACCTGCATGCCGCAGGCAAACGAGGTGAGGCAGTTGGCGAGCAGGTTGAAATTGCCGCCCGGGATAAAGCTCACGCCCAGCAAGATGACGGCTTCAAAGAACACCGTCACCTGACGCCAGTGGATCACGCTGCCAAACCGCTCGTGTACCAGGTCGGCAAGCATAATGCCCACGGCAAACGACACCACAGGGAAGAAGTAGCGCCCCGCAAGCGCCCAGTTGCCTTCCGAGATGCTCACGCCCACGAGCAGGATGTTGCCCGTCTGCGCGTTTGCGAAAACATGGTCGCGCCCAATGTACGAATACACATCCATAAAGCCACCGGCGAGCGCCAAGATGATGCCCAGCTCAATAGACTCCGATATCTGTTTGGCACGCTGCATCGTCGTGCATCCTCCTTGTTGACGACTCTCTCGTGCGTTGGCGGAAACATAGCCGCCGTTCATACTGTAACCCATTGACAACATGGCGTGCGCGCGAGACGGGTTCTCCAACGCGCAGATACACAGTCTGGAAACAAACGGCACCCGCATCGACGCGCCGATCCGCCAGCTCATGTACTCCACCAGTCTTTTTAGCGCCGTCCCAAAAAGACTGGTTACAATTACGTGCAGCATACAAACACCGGGAGGGATCGTGGCAAAAAAGCCTCAGCACGCTCAGAACAACCAGCGCAGTCAGCAGGGCAAACAAGGCCAGCAGCAAAAGCGCGGCGGTAAGACGCAAGGCTCGCGACCCACGCATGCCTCTGCAGCGCCCGCCCGTCCCTGGCGCCCGGGCCGCGATAAGTTCCTCCCCGTCAGCCGCGCCGACATGGATGCGCGCGGCTGGGACCAGTGCGACTTTGTCTACATCTGCGGCGACGCCTACGTGGACCACCCCAGCTTTGGTATGGCCATCATCAGTCGCGTCCTCGACGCGCACGGCTATAAGGTGGGCATCATCTGCCAGCCCGACTGGACCGACCCCGCCAGCATCACCGCGCTCGGCGAACCGCGCCTGGGCTTTCTCGTCAGTGCCGGCAACATGGACTCCATGGTCAACCACTATTCAGTGACCAAGCACCGCCGCCACACCGACGCCTATACCCCCGGTGGCGAGGAGGGGCGCCGTCCCAACCGAGCCGTCACGGTCTACGGCAACCTCATCCGCCAGACGTTTAAGGACGTCCCCATCATCATCGGGGGCATCGAGGCAAGCCTGCGCCGCCTGGCCCACTATGACTACTGGCAGGACAAGCTCAAGCGCTCGGTACTGCTCGACTCGGGCGCCGACATCCTCATCTACGGTATGGGCGAGCACGCGATTGTCGAGATCGCCGACGCGCTCGACGCGGGGCTGTCCGTCGATCAGATCACCTATATCAATGGCACCGTCTACCGCACCAGCTCGCTCGACGAGGTCTACGACTACGACCTGCTGCCCAGCTGGGACGACCTTGCCGCCGACAAGCTCAACTACGCGCGCAGCTTTAACGTCCAGCAGCAGAATATGGACCCCATCACCGGACATCGCCTGGTAGAGCCCTACCCCAACAGCGTCTATGTGGTGCAGAACCCGCCATCGGCGACGCTCACCACCGATGAGATGGACGAGGTGGCCGAACTCCCCTACGCACGCGATTGGCATCCCGATTACGACGCGGCGGGCGGCGTGCCGGCCTTTGCCGAGATCAAGTTTTCCATTAGCTCCAACCGCGGGTGCTTTGGTGAGTGCTCGTTTTGCGCCCTCACCTTCCACCAGGGTCGCGTGCTGCAGATGCGCAGCCACGATTCGATCATGCGCGAGGCCGAGCTGCTCACGCGCGATCCCGAGTTTAAGGGCTACATCAATGACGTGGGCGGACCGACGGCCAACTTTAGCCGCCCTGCCTGCGACAAGCAGCTCAAGCACGGCGTGTGCAAGAACAAGCGCTGCCTGTGGCCGAGCGTGTGCAAGAACATGGTAGTCGACGAGAGCGGCTACACGCAGCTGTTGCGCGACCTGCGCCAGCTGCCGGGCGTCAAGAAGGTCTTCGTCCGCAGCGGCATCCGCTTTGACTACACCATGGCCGACGCCTCGGACGAGTTTTTGCGCGAGCTGCTGGAGCATCACGTTTCGGGCCAGCTGCGCGTAGCACCCGAGCATGTGAGCGACGCGGTGTTGTCCGTGATGGGCAAGCCGAGCCGCGCCGTCTACGACGCGTTCTGCCGTAAATTTGAACGCCTGAACCGCGAATACGGACTCAAGCAGTACGTGGTGCCATACCTGATATCGAGCCACCCGGGCTCAACCATGAAGGAAGCCGTGGACCTCGCCGAGGCCGTGCGCGACATGGGCTACATGCCCGAGCAGGTGCAGGACTTCTACCCCACGCCGTCCACCATGTCGACGTGCATGTACTACACCGGCGTGGACCCGCGCACCATGCAGCCGATCTATGTGGCGCGCGACCCGCACGAGAAGGCCATGCAACGTGCGCTCATCCAGTATCGCAAGCCCGAGAACTACAAGCTCGTGCGCGAGGCGCTGGAAAAAGCCGGCCGCCGCGATCTGATTGGCTACACCAAGCATTGCCTGATTCGTCCCGTGCCGCCGCGCCCGGGCGAGACATCTGCCAACGGCGGGCATGGAACCGGCAAGAAGGGCGGCAAGCCGCACGGTGGCGCCGGCAAGGGGCCCAAGGGTAGCAAGGGGCACAGCGGCATGTCGCGCGCGCAGAACACCGCAGGCCGCAACCGCGCCGCCCAGGGACGGCAGGGCGCCAACGGCGGCGGCAGGCGCAACTAGCGTGGCGAGGGCCAGCCGACGTCTCTTGGCCAGCCGACGTCTCCTCATCGCCCAAGCGTGTTTTCCCTAGGGGGAACACGCTTGGGCTGTCTCCAGTCGTGATTTCCCTAGGGGGAACACGCTCAGACACGCCTAGCCGTGTTTTCCTTAAGGGAATCACAGCAGATTTGTTTTTATCCACGTTGGCCCTTAAGGGAATCACGCTTGCTGGTAGGGACGATCCGTCTGGCAGGCCTGCCTGAGCGACCGCATCGCCTCTACCAGCACAAAGCCGGCGATGGCAACCGTGACCACCACGTCGAGCGGCGTGTTCACAAACCACAGCAGGCCCATGAGGTATGACCCGGCGTTAAAGGCAAAGTGCAACAGGATCGTGTAGCGAAGCTTTCCGGTCGTCACGAGCACCCAGCCAAAAATGAGACCGGCAGCGCCCGCATAGCAGCCCTGCACCCAGTTCATGTGCATAAAGCCGAAGACCGCCGCCTGCAGTACGATTGCCGCGGCGACGCCCCAGGTACTCGGAGCCACCCAGGGCACCATGACGCCGTCTTGCGGTCGCACGTGACGTCGGAGCTTCCAAAGTGGGCGGCACCGCGGGTTAAACGCTCGGAGCGAAAACTCAAAAATGATGCCGCGCACCAGCAACTCCTCACAAAACGGAGCGCCGAGCACCGTGGTCAGGACGGCCAGGTAGCTCGTGTCGCCCATGCCCGTTTCCTCGACAAGTTCACTGTAATCGGCCGCGACCTCGGGCAACAATGACAGTACGGCGTCGGTCACGTAGCCAACGACCACCTGCAGGGCAAAGCCGATCACGATAACGCAGGCAATGCGCTTCCACACGCTACGCAATCCCCCGCCAAGCGGGCGCACGCCCTGCCAGCGCGCCATAAACGAGCGCGGCCACAGATAACGCCACCAAAGCAGCGCCATCAAAAACGACGCCGTCTGAGCGGCAGCCTGGAACCATTGGATATCGAGGTTGTCGACCGGGAAACCCGTCAGCGCCGACACGATGTCCAACGCGGAGAACAAAACCATGCTCAGGGCAATATCGGCAGCGACGACGCCAAAACAGGCAAGCGCCCAAATCATCGCATTGAGCATGCCAACCTCCTCCCGACGACTAGTCATTGGGGACGTTCTTCAACGACTAGCTGTTGGGGGCACTCTTTGCCAAAGGCCCCGTTGGGCGAGATGTCAAACGGAAAGGTGCCGCAGCGATTGAACGCGGCGATAAACATGCGGATGGCGTTGGACGGCGTGGTGCCCACGAGCTGGGTTGCCGCCGCGAAGGCTGCCTTCTCCTCGGGCAAGACCTTCGCGACTACGGGGGTCATGTGTTCTGCCATGGCGCTTCCTTTTTGAAACGACGGTGGTGCGGATAGATGCGGGCCACGCGGCTGGGCGACGGGCTGTGAAGGCAACCCGATTGACCCGCATCTGGAGTTTGTTTCTGCGGCGTTGGTATTACTTGGTATTCCTAAGTATTACCCCGCAGATAGAATACCACATCTGACCCCATGGGAACGGAAAACAGGTCATTTTGTTGCTGAGTAAGTATTTAGAGCGTGATGACGTCCGAGATATCGAGCGCCTGAGCGTCGATGGGGTCATGTGTGGCGAGCAGGAGCGTTCGGCCATCGAGCAGCTCGAGCACGACGCCGGCCGTCGCATCACGCGCAGCGACATCCAAGCCGGTAAAGGGCTCATCCAGAATGACGGCGCAACCGCCGCACAGCAGGGCTCGGGCAATCTCGACGCGACGGCGCTGCCCGCCCGAGAGCTCGGCCACACGAGCATGTACATCGACCCCCGGCACCAGCAGGCGCAACAGGGCTGCGGCACTCGAGGCGTCCACGCGCGCATCGGCACACACCAGCACGTTATCCAGCGCCGAGGCGGACTCGACCAAGCGCGCGCCCTGAAACACCATCGAACACGGCACGCATTCCCCCGCCGCCAGGGCGAGCAACGTCGACTTGCCCACGCCCGAAGCGCCCATCACGCAAACACGCCCGCCCGCGGGTACGTTGAGCACCAGACCGTCGAGCGCCGGTGCCCAGGGCGCACGATCGTCCACGGCAAGCGCAAGCACCGCCGCAGCGCCGGCGCCAGCAGAGGCCGCACGCCCGCGAGCACCGCGCCCACGCGCCCGCACGGCCACACGCCATGCCGCGGGCCCCGAAGCCCGCAGCAACCACACCAGCACACGCTCGCATGCCCACGATGCCGCCACGACCAACACGGTCCACGCCAGCAGATCCGCTGTCTCGATAAGCAGCTTTGCCTGATAGATACGCTCGCCCACGGTGCCCGTCGCCATGCCGATCAGCTCCGCCGCCACGCCGGCCTTCCAGCTCATGCCAATCACGGCCCGGGCGCACGAAAGCACAAACGGCAGGACCTCGCGCCAGGTATGGGCGCAAAACAGACGCCAACCCCGCACACCATGCAGACGAAACATCTGCTCCAGCGGCTTATCCACTTGTGCCAAACCCTCGACCAGCGAAAAATACACGCCCGGCAGTGCCATCAAAAAGACCGCTGCAATGCTCACGCGCGCCGACCCCAGCCAAATGAGCAGCAGAACCACCACGCAGGCAACCGGCGTCGCCTTTACAAACGAAAGCGCCGGCGCCACCAGACGGGCAAACGTCCGCGACCGCACCGAGACTCCCGCCAGTACACCGCCGCAGATCGCGGCAAGCGCCAGTCCGCCCAAGATTCGTGCGCCTGAGCCCACCAGAATCGCCCACGTGTTGGCATCGCACACCAGCCGCAGCAACGCCACCACAACAGCGCCCGGCCCCGGCAAAATCAGCGGCTGTGCCACCAGCGCCGCCGCGAAAGCCCACACGGCAAGCCAAAAGGCGGCAACGGCACCTGCTGCCGCCACCGCCTTCATACGCTTTGTCATGTGTCGAGCAAACGCACGCACGGGCTACTCCATGTAGTAGAAATCATCAGCCGGGAGCTTGCCGCCCACGGCGCTTGCATCCGCATCGGCCAGCACCTGCAGGTACCCACCGAGCGCCGCCTTCATATCTTTCCCCGTCTGGCATACAAGCATGCACCCGGGAATCGCCTTTTCGGCAATCGCGGCGTTATCGACGATACCCGCATCGACCACGGCCTGCGCCCAGTCCGCCGGTATCGCATTGACGGCCTTCACGCTCGCCGCATGGCAGCGCAAGAACTCTGCCACAGCCTCGGGATGCTCCTCGGCAAACGCGCGACGAACCACGGTCACACCCGTCAGCATACGCGAACCCGTGTCACCCGCCAGCTCATCCCACACATCGGTCAGGCTTACCGGCGCCGACAGCTTGCCCTCGCTCTTGGCGATGGCCGCGGTCTTGAACGGCTCCGGCAGCACGCCCACGGCAGACGGGTCGGCAAGCAGGGCCGACAGCACCTCGGTGGGCTCGCTCTTGAACTCGAGCGTCACCTGGCCGGTCAGGCCCGCGCGCTCCAGCAGATAGTTCATGACGTACTCCGGCGTGGTGCCCTTGCCCGTCATGTAGACGGTACGACCCGCCAGATCGCCAAAAGAGGCCACGCTCGCGTCGCCCGTCACCACGTTCAGCACGCCCAGCGTGTTGATATCGATGACCTGGACCGCACCCTCGGTCTTGTTGTAAAGAACGCTCGCCACGTTGGCGGGCACCAGGGCAATATCGACATCGCCCTGAATGACCTTGGGCACGACCTCGTCGGCCGCGGCGCTGATCGCAAAGTCGAACTCGTTATCCGTGGCACCCTCGTCTGCCTGGTCCATAAACTGCACCAGACCGATCGACGTCGGACCCTTGAGCGAGGCGACGTGTACCTCAACCGGCTCGACAGCGGCACCGTCGGCGGCAGACCCGGCAGCCGAGCCCGCAGCAGACCCGGCCACGACAGACCCGCCACCACAGCCAACCAGCGCAAGCGACAACGCACCCGCGGCAAGCGCCGAGGCAAACCCCCGGCGCGTCATCTCAACATTAAACGCGCGCATCGCTAGCACGCCCCCTCATTGGGCATCGACCAGGCGTGATGGTCGGTATGCAGCAGCTCCTCGGCCAGCGGCGAGAGCGGCGCGCCCAAAAACTCGCGGTAGCACGCCTGGACATCGGGATTCTCGTGCGAGAAGCGAATATCGGCGTTCGCATCGAGCCCCCACAGCACCTGGCCGCGCTCGGCTGCCAGCTCGCAGCCGTCGTGGATGGGCTGACCGCCGCCACCGACGCAGCCGCCCGGGCATGCCATGACCTCAACGAAGTCATAGTTCACGCGGCCGTCGCGAATCGCGTCGAGCAGGCGGGCGGCGTTGCCCAACCCGTGCGCCACGGCGACGCGCACCTTGGTGCCATCGATATCGGCCACAGCTTCCTTCCAGCCGTCGAGTCCGCGCACGTCGGTAAAGAAATCCGCATCCGGGTTCTTGCCCGTCACCAGGTAATAGGCCGAGCGCACGGCAGCCTCCATCACGCCGCCCGTGGCGCCAAAGATCACGCCCGCGCCCGTGCCAAAGCCCAGCGGCGTATCGAGCGGCTCCTCGACCAGCGTGTCCACGCTCACGTGGCTTGCGCGGATCATGCGCACCATCTCGCGCACCGTCAGTGCAACGTCCACATCGGGCGCACCGCCCTCGCCCACCATGTTCGGCAGCGCGCACTCGGCCTTCTTGGCTGTGCACGGCATCACGGACACCACGAACAGGTGCTCGGGCTCCACGCCCAGCACCTTGGCGTAGTACGTCTTGGCGATGGCGCCAAACATCTGCTGCGGCGACTTGGACGTAGACAGGCTGTCGACAAACTCCGGATAGCGCGCCTTCACAAAGCGCACCCAGCCCGGGCAGCAGCTCGTAAACATGGGCCAGCCGCGGCTGTCGCCCTCGCCCTTGGCGGCGCCCAGGCGCTCGAGCAGCTCGGAGCCCTCCTCCATGATGGTGAGGTCGGCCGAGAAATCAGTATCGAACACGTACTCAAAGCCAACGCGGCGCAGCGCGCAGGCCAGGCGCTCAACGG
>NZ_JBCOIG010000009.1:75581-76980 GCF_040926405.1 Collinsella aerofaciens | reverse complement strand
GGACCCGTACCCGTTCTGGCTTGATTAATGGATAGAAACGGATGTTCTATCGGGACACACATTTTGTCCTATAAGCCCAAAGGGGACAGGCACCTTTGTGGTGGTTTTTGTTTGCGCGGGCGTTAGGGACGGACCTGGCCGGTGCCGCGGAGCTTGTATTTGTAGGTGGTGAGGGCCTCGGCGGCAAAGGGGCCACGGGCGTGGAGTTTTTGGGTCGAGATGCCGATCTCGGCACCCAGGCCAAACTCGCCGCCGTCAGTGAAGCGAGTGCTGGCGTTGGAGTACACGGCCGAGGCATCGACAGCATCGAGGAAGCGCTCGCAAGCATCCGTATCCTCGGCAACGATGGCCTCGGAGTGCATCGTGCCGTAGCGGTTGATGTGTGCGATGGCCTCGTCCTCGTTTGCCACGACCTTCACGCTCATCTCGAGCGCCAGGTACTCGCGACCCCAGTCCTCCTCAGTCGCGGCGACGTAGTCATCGCCCTCCACAAGCCCGGCATCGGCGCATGCGGCGCAGGTTGCCTCGTCGCCGTGAATCAGCACGCCGTGGTCATGCAGCACGGTCACGACCGCGGGCAAAAACGCATCGGCCACAGCACGGTCGACCAGCAGCGACTCGGCGGCATTGCACACGCCTACGCGCTGGGTCTTGGCATTAACGATAATGTTGAGCGCCTTATCAAAGTCGGCGGATTCATGCACGTAGATGTGGCAGTTGCCCGTGCCCGTCTCGATCACCGGCACAAGCGACTCGCGCACGCAGCGCTGGATCAGGCCTGCACCTCCGCGCGGAATGAGTACGTCGACAATACCGCGGAGCTTCATGAGCTCGCCAGTGGCCTCGCGGTCGGTGGACTCGATCATCGACACGGCCTCGCGCGGGAAGCCCTTGGCCTCGAGCGCATCGGCCAGCAGCTCGGCGATCATGGCACACGAGTGATAGGCCAGCGAGCCGCCGCGTAGAATGCAGGCGTTGCCGGTACGGATGCAGATGCCTGCGGCGTCGGCCGTCACGTTGGGGCGCGCCTCGTAGACCATGGCGACTAGGCCCAACGGCACGCTCACGCGGGTCAGGTCCACACCGCTCGCAAGCACGCGGTGGTCGAGCACGCGGCCGACGGGATCGGGCAGCTCGGCGAGCTTCTCCAAACCGGCGGCCATGCCCTCGACGCGCTCAGGCGTCAGCAGCAGACGGTCGAGCAGACCGGCCGAAGTGCCCGCATCGCGCGCGGCGGACATATCGAGCTCGTTGGCGGCGACGATGGAGTCGACACCGTTGCGCAGTGCTGCGGCCATGGCGCGCACGGCCTCCTGGCGCTGCTCATCGCTCGCCGTGGCAAGCGAGACCGACGCTGCCTTGGCGGCAACGGCAAGATCGTGGACATACGTGGCTATAT